>NZ_JALJRO010000012.1:0-192522 GCF_024519635.1 Pseudomonas sp. Pse1 | reverse complement strand
CTCCTCGAACACCAGTCAGCAACAATCTTATTAAAACTTGCCCAGCGAAATGCGTTCCTTTGAGATGTTCTATGAACTCTGATTTAACTGAAGAAGAAATGCGTCGTGCGTTATTCGGTACGCCTCAGCCCGAGGAGCAGATGTCTGCTCCTGTAGCAGAGGAGCCAGTGGAAGAAGTCGTGCTCGCGAAATCGGTGGTCGCTCCAGCAGCCAAGAAGAAAACGGCAAAAGCATTCACGCCCAGGCTGAGGGTCACGTTACGCGTTGGAAACGAGTTTGAAGGGAAAATGATCGAGTTGATTCACGAGGCTGATACATTGAGCTCGTTGCTTGCTGAACAGGAGGCTGTGAAGGCTGCGAGGAAGAAGTACAAATATGTTGAGGTTGTATCGGTCAAATCGATGTAGAGGCCCTAGCTGACCGACTTAGGCGAATGGTAGCGCCCATAACATCTTCATACTTCGACCATGTCCAAGGCTGATCCACAAAGGGTAATGTTCAACTTTCGAATCAGGGAAGACTTACATGGCTTTGAAAATCCGTACGGCATTGGTGGCTGATGCTGTAGCCATCCAGCGCATTTACGCTCCCATCGTTTCAACAACGGCCATCTCGTTCGAAGAGATTCCGCCAAGCGCTGAGGAAATAGCTCAGCGAATAGCGACAACGCTTCTGACATATCCCTACTTGGTGGCCGAAGAGGGAGGAGAGATCAAGGGCTATGCTTACGCAAGCCAACATCGCGCTCGTCCGGCCTATCGGTGGGCTGTGGACGTGACGGTTTACATAGCCGAGTCGGCTCGCCGTCAGGGGGTTGGCCGTGAGCTCTATGAGACGTTGCTTCCGATTCTTGAAAAGCAGAGGTTTCGCGCAGCTTATGCCGGAATTGCGCAGCCCAATGAAGGGAGTGTGGGTCTGCACGAGTCGCTGGGATTCGTCCATATCGGTACATATCCGGAGGTAGGCTTCAAGCTTGGGAAATGGCACGACGTCGGCTACTGGCGACTCGGGTTGTGCCCGGCAACTCCTCCACTGGAGCCTATTCTCTTTCCTGAGCTTGAAGTCGCATCACAGTAGGCACACTCGATTTGCGTCGCGAGCCATCAGGATTCGCTAGTGAGATAGCTTTGGACTTGGTTGACTACATCTCGAGCGGTGCGGGTTACTCCGATCAATGTTGCAGAGGCAAGCCCCGTCCAATCGCCGTAGCCCACCAGCCACAGATTAGGTGAAGCAACACTCCGGTTTTCATTCACGGCGACTTTGCCGTCATCGCCAACGATACCCAGGTTGCTCAGGTGGTCGAGCGCTGGAGAAAATCCAGTACACCAGATGACGGCATCGATCTTCGTCTCGGCCCCCGATGGCCACACAACACCTGTTGAGGTGAAATGCGTAAATGGCCGCACCGTGTTCAGCACGCCGCGTTCGCGAGCTTCCTTTACCGGTGGCACCATTACAATGTCTCCCAGCCCTCCAACGGGCTGTTGAGGCTCAATCCCATCTTGTTGCGCCTTCAATCTAGCAGTGGCCCGCTCGAACAGGACGCGGCCATCGACCTCATCTGGAAGATATTTTGGCGATTGCTGAGTCACCCAGGTTGCGTGAGCCACCTTTGAAACTTCGGCGTAAATCTGGGCACCCGAGTTACCACCGCCAACGACCAGCACTGCCTTCCCTTCGAACTCTCTCGGCCCAACGTAATGGGCGGAATGGATTTGCTGCCCCTCGAAAAGCTCCTGCCCTGGATAGGTTGGAATAACCGGACTGCTCCACGTGCCTGTTGCACTGATGACCGTATTGGCATCCCAGTAAGTATCCCCGGAAAAAACGCGCAACCCGCCTTCGATGTTCTCGACATGGGTCACCCGCGTGGAACGGATGATGGGGAAGTCATATCGGCGCTCGTACTGAGTTAGATAGTCGACAACATCGTCCCGCCCAGGAGTCCCCTCGGATACTGCTGGCATGGGCCAGCCGGCAATTGAGCTCCAAGCAGACGGCGAGAATAGTCTCAGAGAATCCCACCCATGCCGCCAGGCCCCTCCCGGTGCCGACTCGGCGTCGAGTAATACGTAGGAAAGGCCTGTACGCCTCAAAAAATAGGCTACGGTGAGCGCGGATTGGCCACCTCCAATGACCACTACATCAAATTTCGAGTTTTGATTCACCAGCATCTCTCCAGGCCTATCTGCTTTACATCGGTTTAAACCCTACGGCCATTCTCATCAATGACGACTTGTCCGTCTTCTTTGACGAAGCTGCCGCGCTGCTCCTGCGGCAGAAGGTCGAGGACTGCCTCTGACGGACGACACAAGCGTGTACCCAAAGGCGTCACAACGATGGGGCGATTGATCAGGATGGGATGAGCCATCATGGCATCGATGAGCTGGTCATCAGTAAGTGACGTATCGCCCAGTCCCAGCTCCTCGTAAGGAGTGCCTTTGATACGAAGGAGGGCCCGCACCTCGATACCCATATCCTTGATCAACCTGACAAGCGTGGTGCGGTCAGGTGGTGTCTTTAGGTACTCGATAACAGTCGGCTCTTCTCCGCTGTTGCGGATCAGTTCCAAAGTATTGCGAGAGGTTCCACATTGCGGGTTGTGATAGATCGTTATCTGACTCATACCGTTTCCTCGCGGTGACGTTAAATGGAGCGCTGGTTGACGCGGTTGGACAGCTCTTCAGCTGACTCTTTACGCTCGGAGTAGCGATCAACCAAGTAGTCCTGGCGACCCCGCAACAGCAGCGTGAACTTCATCAGCTCTTCCATCACGTCCACCAGTCGGTCGTAGTACGAGGACGGTTTCATACGGCCTGTCTCGTCGAACTCGGTAAACGCCTTGGCCACCGAAGATTGATTTGGGATGGTGAACATGCGCATCCACCGCCCCAATACCCGTAGTTGGTTGACCACGTTGAAAGATTGCGAGCCACCACAGACCTGCATTACTGCAAGGGTCTTTCCTTGCGTAGGTCGAACAGCACCAATCGCAAGCGGAACCCAGTCGATCTGGGCCTTGAATACTGCGCTCATAGAGCCGTGCCGCTCAGGCGAACACCACACCTGTCCTTCAGACCATTGCATGAGTTCGCGCAATTCCGCGACTTTGGGATGTGTATCCGGAGCATCGTCCGGCAGCGGCAAACCCGAGGGATCGAAGATTTTGGTTTCGGCGCCAAACTCCTCCAACAAGCGGGCTGCTTCCTGAGTCACCAACCGGCTGAAAGAGCGCTCTCGCGTCGATCCATACAGAAGCAAGATTCGAGGCTTATGGAGTGACGGTGTACGCGGCTCCAGTTGCTCCAGCGACGGAATTTCGATCAGGTCGGCGTGTACGTTCGGCAATGTGTCTTGCATAAAAACTCCTACGGCGACGCCAGGTTGGGCACCGCCTCGGTTGATCTTTAAAGCGAACCGATGCGATTCAGTTCAGCTTTCAACTGTTCAGCGCTGATGGTCTTCAGTGGCAGCGCAAGAAATGCGCTCACGCGCTCGTGAATTTTGGCGAGTGTGGTTTCAAACGCTGCGGTGATCTCGGCTTCCGACCCGCTAGCGTCAGATGGGTCGGCCAGCCCCCAATGCGCCTTCAAAGCTGGCCCAAAGAAGATTGGGCATGCCTCACCCGCTGCCCGGTCACAGACAGTGATCACGATGTCTGGAGGCGAACCTTCAAAAGCATCCGAAGCCTTGCTGCTCAAGCCCGCCGTGGAAATACCCGCCTCCTCCAGTGTTTGCAATGCCCGTTGATTCACCCGTCCACTGGGAAAACTTCCTGAGCTGACGGCTTCTACACCCTCGGGCGCCAAGTGGTTGAAAAGCGCCTCGGACAGGATGCTGCGGCAGCTGTTGTGGGTGCACATGAACAAGACTTTCATCAGACGATTCCTTGATTCAAAAACTGAGGCGCAGTGCCAGGGCGGACAATGTGGCGACGAGGATGGGCACGGTCAGCACGATCCCGGTCTTGAAGTAGTAACCCCAGCTGATCGTTATATTTTTCCGGGCGAGCACGTGCAGCCACAACAGAGTTGCCAAGCTCCCAATTGGGGTGATCTTCGGGCCCAGGTCGCAGCCGATGATGTTGGCGTAAACCATCGCTTGCTGGACAACACCATCGACTTCGGCGGCATGAATGGATAAGGCGCCTACCAGAACGGTGGGCATGTTGTTCATGATCGAAGACAGCAACGCTGTCAGCAGCCCTGTACCAAGGGACGCGCCCCAAACGCCATAACCGGCGAACACGTTCAGGATCTGCGCGATGTGGTCGGTCAGGCCGGCGTTCTTCAGGCCATAAACAACCAGGTACATACCCAAAGAAAAAATCACCACCTGCCATGGCGCCTCTTTGAGCACCTTGCTTGTGTTGATGGCGTGACCACGAGCCGCGATGACGTAAAGAATGAATGCACAGACCGCTGCAATGGCGCTGATTGGCACCCCCAATGGCTCAATGACAAAGAAGCCGATCAGCAGTAGTGCCAGCACCCACCAACCGGCTACAAAAGTGGCCCGGTCGTGGATTGCCTCGTCCGGATTGTCCAGTTGGTTGAGGTCATAGGTCTTTGGTAAATCTTTGCGGAAAAACCACATCAGCATGGCTAACGTCGCCGCCACGCTGACGATGTTTACCGGCACCATGATCGAAGCATATTCGTTGAAGCCGATATCGAAGTAGTCGGCAGAAACGATGTTGACCAGGTTGGAAACCACCAGCGGTAAGCTCGCCGTATCGGCGATAAAACCGGCTGCCATAACGAATGCCAACGTAGCAGCAGGAGAAAAACGCAGCGCCAGCAACATCGCGATCACAATGGGTGTGAGGATCAATGCTGCTCCGTCATTGGCGAACAGGGCCGACACCGCTGCGCCCAGCAGGACGATAAATGCGAACAGCTTGCGGGTGCTCCCGCCTCCCCATCGGGCGACATGCAGCGCAGCCCATTTGAAAAAGCCTGCCTCATCAAGCAACAGACTAATAATAATGACCGCGATGAACGTTCCGGTAGCGTTCCAGACTATGCGCCAAACCTCTGGTATGTCGGCAAGGGTAACGACACCTGCCAGCAACGCCACGATGGCACCGAACATCGCACTCCAGCCCACCCCCAGCCCCTTGGGCTGCCAGATGACAAAGACGATGGTGGCGATAAAGATCAATACGGCAATCAGCATTTCATTAATCCGGTTGGGCGTGAATCAGCTACACACGGCTTGGTTGATCGGGCGGTCGTTCATGCCGCAGAGGCGCTTAGCCTCGGTTTCCAGCCATTGCTGATTGGCGTCTACCACTTCCTTCAAAACTGCAGTCACCCACGCGGGCAAATCAGGATTCAGTCGGTAGTACACCCATTGGCCTTGGCGACGATCCAACAGCAAACCGGCAGAGCGCAGCAGCGCCAAATGACGAGAAATCTTCGGCTGACTCAGGTCGAGTGCTGCCGTTAGCTCGCAGACACACAGCTCACCTTCACTCACGACAAGCAGCGAAATTTTTGCTCGGGTGTCATCCGCCAGGCACTTGAATAAGGTGGTGGGGGTCATGGGTTCTGTCATAGATCCTCCAGGTGTTTGGTCTTGACCAAAACGAAGAGCTTGATGCGCTCGTGGATGTCGTGGAACGTGTGGCGAAATGCGCCAGGATCATCGCTGGTTACTGGGTCAGGAAAATCCCAGGCAATGACTTCAGCTGCGCTGGGCATTGGTAGGCACTCGCTTGCGGATTTATCACAAAGAGTGATTACGTAATCGAATCGATCAGCTTGAAACTCGCTGATGGACTTGCTGCACAGGCCCGTTGCATCTACCCCAACTGCCTCCAATGCCTGAATCGTGCGCGGATCAACCTCAGACGGTTCGGATCCGGCGCTGAAGGCCTCGAAGCGCGGGTCGGTGTGCCGCAGCAAAGCCTCTGCAAGCAGGGAGCGGGCTGAGTTGGCAACGCACACGAAAAGCACTTTGATAGCAGGGCTCATGGTTGAACTCGATGCATATGGAAAATCGAATATACGCTTTGGCAGATATTCGGTAAAGCGAATATGATGTTTACTGCTTCGGTATGCGCCCTAACGTTCCATGCGTGTCGGCATAACGG
This sequence comes from Pseudomonas sp. Pse1, assembly GCF_024519635.1. Taxonomy (NCBI): domain Bacteria; kingdom Pseudomonadati; phylum Pseudomonadota; class Gammaproteobacteria; order Pseudomonadales; family Pseudomonadaceae; genus Pseudomonas; species Pseudomonas sp. Pse1. Next base: position 186,422 of record NZ_JALJRO010000012.1, on the reverse strand, counting down.
AGATGAGAGAATGGAGGGGAAGATGATGATCCAGGCAAAGGAAATAGCCGGAGGACAGTGGCAGCGCTTTCGCGATGCGCTGAAATCTGCTGATCTTCCAGCAGACGATATTGATCTTCCAGGCCGAACCTTTTTTGAGTTCACACTAGACGGTGAAACGGTCGCATGGGGAGGATTCGAAACGCATGGTACGGACGGGTTGTTGCGTTCTTTGGTCGTAGTGTCGACATACAGATCGAAGGGGGTCGGTATCGCGGTGCTTCGGGTCATTGAAGCGATAGCTGCCGAGCAGGGAATCGCTCGATTTCATTTGCTGACAACAACCGCGTCAGGCTTTTTTGAGCAACAGGGCTATGCAGTAAATCAACGAGGCTCAGCGCCACCTCTGATTTCTCAGACGGGGCAGTTCAGGGGGCTTTGCCCTGGCTCGGCTTGCTACATGTGCAAGGCGTTACCATTCGACAATGGCTGATAGTCTGCCCAACCGATAGCCTGGGAGGTAGTGTCCATTATTGACCGGCCCTTTACATGTGCACGTGCATGCACATATAGTTCCTTCATGAATACATCACAAACCCGAACCCAAGCTATTGAGGCCGCCATCGAATCGTTGGACGGCGCATTCTTCAAAGCCCTGTGTGAGCCACCGCGAATCGCCGTGCTGAAGCGCGTCATGCTATTGGGTCGCGCTGATGTTACTGAAATTGCAGCTGAGTTGCCTCAGGAGCGTTCGGTTGTATCTCGCCATCTTCAGGTGCTACTGGAAGCGGGGATTGTTCGAGCTGCTAAGGTAGGGCGCCAGATGTTCTATGAAGTGGACGGCCCAGCCATTATCAAGCGTCTAGAAGCCATCCTCCTCCACACCAAAAGCATCGCCCCGCTGTGCTGTCCAGGCAAAAAGGACTAATCCTTTTTTGTATAAATACGTGCATAAGTGCGCATACATGAACGCAAATAATCAGATGTTTGATGTTGTTGTCATTGGTGCTGGCCAAGCAGGGTTGGCTAGCGGTTGGCACCTGAAGCAGCACGGCCTCAATTTCCGCATTTTTGATGAGCAATCGCAGCCTGGTGGGAACTGGCGTAATTACTACGACAGCCTTGAATTGTTCTCGCCAGCAGCATATTCCTCTCTTCCGGGACTTCCTTTTCCTGGAACAGCAGGCCACTACCCTTCTCGGAATGAAGTAGTGCGTTATCTGGAAGGTTATGCCGACTTCTTCCGGTTACCTATCCTTCAAGGGATTAGGGTCACGAACGTAGGTCAGGAAGGCGAAGGATTTCGGATCACTGCAACGAACGGACAACGCTTCTGGGCGAGAGCGGTGGTCGTGGCCTCAGGAGCCTTCAGTCGTCCCTACGTACCCGATATCCCTGGGCTCAAAAACTTCAGCGGCACTCAGCTTCACAGTGCTCATTATCGGAATGCAGAAGCATTTAGTGGGCAACGCATCGTCGTAGTTGGCGCTGCGAACTCCGCTGTACAAATCGCTTACGATTTATCCAAAGTTGCAACAGTGACTCTGGCCACGCGAGAGGCGATTCGATTCGCGCCACAACGGATATTAGGAGCAGATTTTCATACTTGGTTGAAATGGACAGGCCTAGAGAAAACTAAGTGGCTAAACGATCAAAGCACGCCTGTACTGGACGACGGCACGTACAGAAAGGCTCTGAGATCCGGAGACTTCAATCAAGCAGCAATGTTCTCCGAGGTCACTTCAACAGGCGTGATTTGGGCCGAAGGTCAGCATGAAACCGTTGATAGCCTCATTTTTGCCACTGGCTTTCGTCCGAACCTGCCATTTCTCCAAGGCCTTCCAGTAATGGATGAGCAGGGACGAGTGGCGCAACGCGACGGGCGAGCAGTTCATGTCCCAGGCTTGTACTTTGTAGGCTTGCCCAAACAACGCAACTTCGCCTCTGCAACCCTACGAGGCGTGGGGCCTGATGCCGAACACATACTCCCGTATTTGCTAAAGCGAGCTCGTAATTTGGAAGCCGCCCCCACGCTTGTAACGCAAAACTGAGCAGCTTACGTCTGAAAAACACAAGAGCCCGTAGCTAGTGAAAAACCTAGAAAGCAGCCAGCAACCTATCAACCGACTCAGGCTTGTGTGGGCATTAGGCATCGCACAAATCCTCGCTTGGAGTTCGACCTATTACCTGCCAGCAGTTCTTGCGACACCAATCACCAAAGAAACAGGATGGTCAGTTACGAGCGTAGTAATTGGATTGTCTTGGGGACTGCTGGTCGCAGGAGCTTGCTCGCCCATGGTGGGACGATGGATCGACCGAAGTGGGGGACGCCCCGTGTTGGCAGCTAGCTCGTTATTTTTGGCGATGGGTATGCTGTTGATGGGCTTAGCCAGTAACTTAGCCGTTTATTACCTAGCATGGACGCTGATCGGCGCGGGCATGGCTGCTGGTCTTTATGACGCAGCGTTTTCGACACTCGGACGACTACTTGGCGACCATGCACGTGCCTCGATGACTGGTCTAACCTTGCTAGGTGGGTTTGCCAGCACCTTAGGCTGGCCACTGATCGCAGGCCTAGAGCACCAGATCGGGTGGAGGTACAGCTGCTTTGCCTTAGCCGCAACGCATCTGGTAGTTGGTCTACCAATCCATCTTCTGGCAATTCCCAGCGAGAAAGGCCCCCCAGATGAATCTGCACCTCTTGCAAGTATCCAGTCCACTGCAACTGCCAGCAAATTAACCAATCGCATATTCATCCTGCTGGCAGCGCTACTGACATTCCAATCCCTGGTGATTTCCTCCGTTTCAGTCCATCTACTTGATGTGCTGAAACTGCTTGGCATCGCAACCTCAACGGCATTAGCCATAGGAATGATGATTGGGCCATCTCAAGTCGTGGCACGCCTTGCTGAGTTTTCGATTGGGAGAAACCTGCACCCTACCTGGTCGGCTCGTATCGCCATCCTGCTATGCGGGGTGGGTATTGCCCTACTTTTACCGGCCATCCCGTGGCTAGCCTTCGTAGCCCTGGCGCTTTACGGAGCAGGTAATGGAATTCTGACCATTGCTCGCGGAACATTACCCTTGGCTCTATTCGGCGCTGATGGCTACGGAACACGCATGGGGCTGTTGGCTCGCCCCATGCTGATCGCCCAGGCTGCAGGCCCTGTAGCAGCAGCACTTGTTCTAGAGAAATTTGGTTCAATCCCGCTGTTGGTTGGTTTGTGCGTTTTAGTGGCGATTAGCTTCATCACAAGCCTTGCGCTTCCCACCGAATAAATGCTGGCGTAGTGATCCCAAAACGGCACATTAATCCTTGTTTAAGGGCTTAATGTGCCGATTAGGGCACCTTATGCCGAGAGGATCTCGAGGGCGAACAACGCTGCAGCCCCAGTGCAGGATGGTGTGCTATGAGCTGTCGACAAGCGCGAGCGCAGGTGATCAAGGTGGTGATGGCTTTTAGCCTCGATGCCAGCTAGATTTGGAGCTTTCTCCGATCAAGGATAGATATGAAAAAGCTCATCGCAGTCATTGGGATGTGTGTCGCGCTCGGCGGTTGCGCCACATCCCACTACACCGCAGGTCGAGACTTTCCGTCGGCAAGTGTAGCGAGCATCACCAAAGGCAAAACCACGACTGCTGAGTTGAAGTCGCTATTCGGCGAGCCTTACGCCAAGAGCGCAGTCAGCGAGACTGACGAGAAGTGGATCTACACCTACACCAATGGCTCAGCCCATGCCCAGAGCTATGTGGTCACTATGAAGGTGACGACTACTGGCACCCAGAAAACGCTCGACGTCTTGATCCGAAATGACGTGGTCATCAACTACACGTTCAGCGAAGGCCCCGCTTCAGGCACTACCACTGCGACGAACTAAGTTCGCCACCTTGCCATTGGGCGACCCACTGCGCTCAGCACGTTGTTGATGGAGCAAGCTCATGGACAGAACCTATGCCTTCGTGGATGAGTCCGGGAATTCCGACCTTGATACGTCAAAGGGAGGAAGCTCGGGCTTCTTCGTCGTGTGCTCCATTCTGGTGGCAGAGAAAGACCTGGAAGCTGCTTATGCCCAAGCTGAAGCACTCCGCATGCGTCATTTTCAAACAGGCGAGATCAAATCCAGCAATCTGAAGCCGAAGGATTCAGATCGCCGTGCCCGAATCCTCAACGAGCTAGCTGAGCTGCCATTCAAGCTCTATTTCACCGTCGTTGATAAATCCCGAATTCACAAAGACGGCGGGCTCCGTATCAAGACCTCGTTCATAAAATACGTGAACGGGTTGCTCTATGAACGTTTGTTCCGCACATACCCTGACCTCCAGATGATCGTAGACGAGCATGGTGGCCAGGAATTTCAGGAGAGCCTCAAAAGCTACGTTGCAGAACGATTCGTGGACGACCTATTTGGCGATAAGGATGCCTTCCAGACGATGGCCAGTAAGGACAACGTTTTGGTTCAGGTTGCAGATTTCTTCGCTGGCTCAGTCGCTCAGATCTACGAAGAGAAAGCTTCGGAAGAAGCAGTTCTTGCCTACAAGAAAATCCTCCGCAGCCTGACTCTTGGAATGCTTGAGTGGCCATCCAAGTACCAGTCTCTTCTGCCACCGCCAACGGATGAATCTGGGTATGCAGACTACCAGGTACACCAAGAAGCTCTCCGCCAGGCTGATCGTTTTAGCGAGCGGGTTGGTAAGCACCCCGATGAAGATGAGCGACTGCAGCTGAGCATCTTGAGGTTCTTGAGATTCCAGAGCGAATTCGTCACCAAGGATTACGTGCTGACTACGGAGATCATGGCCCATCTAAAAGATAGCGGACTGGGAGAGGTCAACGGCCAGAGAGTCCGCTCCAGTGGCATTGCCAAACTCCGCGATGCGGACGTCATCATCACAAGCGCGGCCAAAGGCTACAAGATCCCTCAAACACGGGCAGACATTAACGAATTTCTTGAAAGAGCGTCAGGCATTGTTGTTCCTCTACTGGAACGGGTCAAAAAGGCTCGAGAGGTGTATCGGCTGAGTAGTCGAGGAGAATATGACATTGTGACGACAGCCAACCTGGCTGAGCTTGCCAAGCTGCTCACTGCGCTCGAGGCGTTTGCAGATGACTGAACTCAGTCATGGCAACGAACCTCTGCAGGCTGCATTGATCCAGGATGAAATCCTAGAGATCTTGAAAGAAGCCAAGGTGCTTGCGCGTAGATTCTATCGCTTGACCGGCAAGCCGCTGGGCGTGACCGACGAGGTGGCAGAGTACGAAGCGGCTACTACTAGGCTCGATCTGTTTAGTTATGCAAGTCGTGATAAATAATATTCAAAGCTAATTGACCGAGGCAGTAATCGATGCAACAGAACATCTTGAATCACCTGCAAGTCATGAAATCAAAATTTTCCAGCCACGATCAGGAGTGGGTGCGTTACAAAAACGAATCTGAATTCTCTTTTGATGTGGCACATACCTCGCCTATTAGAGAACTGTATTCCGAGGGTAGAAGTCTGTCTATGTATCTCTCAGGACGCTTAGAAACGCAATATGTGAATACTTCTATGCTTCTAAATGAATACATAGAGCAAGTGAGGGAAGCCATTCCAAATGAAAGCGACTACCTGAAGATTGGAGCAGATGCCCGATCAGATTACGAAGCCAACTATCCTAATAATTACACCGTTCGATATATGATTGAACTGTATGAAGAACAATGGGAAAAAATCCCTATGGTTCGACATCTATTAGACCAATTAGCCGAACTACCTTCGTACCAATCGCTGGTAACCGCTGATCCAATACAGGTAATAACCCAGTGGATCTATAATTGGGAACAAAATATCCAACTCCACCAACGCGAAGACGAGAATGGCTTGCGCGCGCAGCTTGCACTTGGGCTCAGAAACGCAGGTTTTGCAAGCGTAAGTGAAGGATATAATTATCAGGGCCGTGCGGATATCCTGATCCAAAGACCCCCAAAACGAGGAGGTAATACAGCGGGCAACGAACTGGTCGTCGAATGTAAGATATGGAGCGGACAGGCGGCATTCGTTGCCGCTGTCTCGCAGATATGTAGATATCTGACTCGACACGACGACCAAGCTGCCCTGATCATATTTGTTCGAAATGAAGACTTTGCTAGGGTTTGCGACTCTGCGTATGCAGGCTTGAAAATCTCCTCTGCTGCTAGCGACCTTGAGGGCAGCGGAGCCTTTTACAAGTTGAAACTCACACCCGCTCAGGACAGCGGGGCGACTGTAGATACAACTGTCATCCTCTGCAACCTGGTGGTAAACCGTTACCAATGAACACTGCAAGCCGACCATCAACCCCCGGAGCAGTCCCGTGCCATGAAAGTACACTGCGGGCAACTCGGCACGGTAGATCCGCTTGATAATTCGAAAATGGTGTCCACTTGAATTGGACACCATGGCGTTCCGCGTGGGACAGGACGATGTGTTGGCCGGGTTGATACCGATATTGTGGTCTTAGTGCTGCTGGATTCGTACAAGTAGTGCCAGGGTAGAGGATGCTCTGACTTTGCCACGTTCGAAAGCCATACTTGAGCTCGGTGAGTTGGCTATAGGCAATTCATGTCGATAGCTACATTGCGTTGGGCTCGCTATGAGCCTAGCGACTTAGAGTATTAAACGCCTTTTGGAGGCCGAGTGCTGCGGATATGTCCCGTGTGACGAGCAAGGTTAATGTCCCCAGTACGGCACATTAACTATCATTTTTAGGCTTAATGGCCCTATTCGGGCACATTAACTGAGAGACGGAATGCGGCCTGTAATGACGATAGCCCTTACTGCTGCCGTGTGATCGACTGAAAAATTGAAGCAAGTTGGGGCGTACCAATCGTGAGGAAGACGTCGCATTCCTCAGCAGCTGCAAGGTGCGCAATTAGATAGCTCGCATCCAATCTAGGGTGCTTCGGAAAACGGGATATTCTTGATCAATTATCTCCGGTTGCCAGCTCCGGATATTGTCTTCTTGAGCGATTATGGCTGCCTCTCCCTTCTCATCAATTCTCAAGGCATCCTCAATGCACCCCATTGGCCAGACCCAAGTTGCAAAACCTTTCATTGCTTCATGAGCAGTATTAGCGAGTGCTTGGCCGTCTGCAGTTCTCGCAAAAGCAGCCCAACAGTCAGCTGCTGAACCTCCCCTAGAATTCTGTGGCAGTCCGTTTCCACCGATCAGGAACCCCTGAGTTTGGCCGACCACTTGAAGCACAGATCTGACGTTATCCATCTCCTCGCATTCCTTCGGTAGCCATGGCCCCCTGGCGTGAGTGAACGCGAAATCTAAGTCAGCGATCACACCGCATTTGATACCCATTGCTGTCAGGACAGAAAAGCCTTTGGGAATCGAAGTACAACTGCCGAGAGCAACAAAACAGATCCGTTCGAGCTCAGGCCTGACGCCGTAGAGCTTTTCGTAGATGAGTGGTAGCAACCTCTGATCGGTTTTGCCCTCGCAGAGAATTACTTTTTCTGCGAAATAGATTTCAGCAATATTTCCGAGCTCGAAAAGGGTTCGAGATTGGGCTTGTGCCTCTGCCATTGCTTGCGCAACTGCCGCTCCCATTGGAATGCGAACCTCGGAACCACTCTCCCGTGATCTACGTACGATGACCGTTTCAGGTGCGTTGTCCCTGCTCACCATCAAGGGCGAATGGGTCGTGAACACGACTTGGTAGCCGGATTTCGAAAGCACATGTAGTGCTTCCCGAAGGCCTCTGACTCCTTGAGGGTGGAGGAAAATCTCAGGCTCATCGATCAGTAGGAGACGACGGGCAAGATCTTGCTCGCGAGTTTTACGGATATCCGCCAGAAGCCGGATCAAGGCCATTTGTATCGCACGCTGCGCACCGCTACCTAAGGTATCGAAACGTCTGGTTTGACCAGATATCTCATCGGTCACGTTCAGATCACCGCTCTTGAAAAACTCCTTAACGTCGATTGACGGTACGTCCAGGTTCAATAGCAAACCAGGGAAGAAGCTTGAGAGGGCATTAGTGGCGCTGGTATCGAACTCAGTCAGTAGAGGGGATCGGTTCTCACCGTCGGCTCCCAATATATTCCTGACCGCTGTGAGTGCATCCTGTACCTCTTGATGAGCAGTGAGGATGGGGGCCATGATTTCATCCAGCAGCCCACGAATTGTGCTCCCAGCTTTGCCTTTGCCCAAGTCTTCCTGGACATCATCCATGGCGCGGATGTGCAGCGCTTCGGGTAACAATGCCGAAATGGCTTGAGGCAGGCCCGTGGGATAGGAGCGCCATGAAGTGGGAAGACCTTGATCATCAAGACCAGCATTTTCCCAGACTTCCGCAGTCGGTTTAGTCGAGCCTGATGCGGAAATCCTTATCCAAAGGTCACCGTTGATGCAGTAGGGGGTAATCGCGGCTTGATGTTTGGCTTCAGGGATTTGTGCAATCAGCTCTTCTGTAATCCCTGACACGCAGGCGCTGATGATGATTGGCTGGCTGGGGTCATTAGCGTCTGTTTTCGCAAATGCCTTTGGTGCTAACACCAATCTGATCGCGTCGAGGATGGTGGATTTCCCCGCGTTGTTCTGACCGACCAGTGGGGTGAAATCACCCAGAGGCAAAAACACTTGCTTGCACGAGCGGAAGTTCTTGATGTGTATTTTGCTCAAGGAGTGCATGGCCGGAATTCCCTATCTACGGTGGGCATGGAGCCTCAGCGTAGCTGGAAAGTGGCGATGCGCACTGTCCCCCACGAGCACCATGGTTCTTGTCGACATGCGCAGCTTGTTTTGTACTGGCTGGATAAAGCAGAGAGCGTTTTGAATGGCCAGCGTTTGCGCCGGCCATCACCTGGTCAACCTCAGAATTCGTGCTCAATATCGTCGAAGAAGTTCGGGCCAAGCTCGTACTCAAGAGAACCGAATCGCGCTAGGAGGTCTGCTCTCACTTTACCCTCGGCTACGGGTTCAAAATTGATCCAGTAACTGTATACGAGGCCCTCATCCGATTCGTTGGCCGTGACCTCCGAATCGGCTAGAAGCTCTGCGTCGTCGATAGAAATCTCCAGCTCATTCGCCAGGGCCTGGGCCATGGTTTTGCGGTTGCCGCGTTCAGCTTCTTCAACTTGGGCCCAGTGCTCCCATTCAGATCTACGGTCGCGATCAGCATCAGACTCACTGCTGGAGATGACCACGCCCTCGTCAGCAAGTAGCCATATACCATCACGGCGTAGCAATTCGACCGTGGCTTTGAGATAGAAGGCTGCACCGTGATACATCCTCTCCTGATCTTGCTGCCCCTGGTAGGTCAGGGAGACTTCTAAAGTAAGCTTCCCGGTTGCGTCGCTGTAGTCAGCGTTTTCAATTTCAAGAGTATCAATAGTGAATCCACTCGCATTGGTGTCCGCAATCGCGCCGGAGAGCTGATCCTCCAGTTCTAGATCCAGATGGGCGTAGACGTCGTCTTCATGGATCGCTTGGTGAAAGTCTTTGATCCCAAAAACAGCCACCATCAGACGCGCATCCTTGGGGTTCCGTTGGGCGACTACAGAAAACTCATGGTAATCAGCGAAGCCTGCTTTTTGAATAAGGGTTTCTTGAGCGACAGAAAGCTTCAGGCCCTGATCATGAGCAAGCTTTTTAGCTTGGGATTTGAAGATGTTTAGCGGGGAAAAATCAGACATGGCAAAGGTTCCTAAATCTACGACGCTTAGGTGTCCGATTGCCTGTTCACCGGGCAGCGTCTGGTTAGGGACATGCCGATGTAATGCTGGAAGATGTCAAACGATGGGCTATTGCTTCGCGAAACAGGCGCCAGGCGACCATCACCGCCTGACCCGATCATAGGTCAGGAAAATTCACTTCGCAATAGCCAGCGGGAAGGGCATCGTCGGGCTGGTTTCGCAGGAAGTGGCTTGGAGCGTTGCTCAGGTATCGGTCGTGACCGTAAGCGGAGCGCGCCGGCATAGGATGGGCCAAAGTCCTGAGGATGGACGCCCGGAGGGCCCAACATTGGCGAAGCCAAGATTGGGTTCACGACAGCCGTACCCCAACAGGGGGCTCGCCCAAAACAGGAATACTCAATGGCCTCGCAAATTAGTCGCGAAACCATTCCCAAGGTTAGGCCTAGTGAACAGTGCTACTGGTTTTCGGCAAACCGACTCCATATGCCAAGGACGTATTCACTGAGTGGTGGCCCATCCTCACGCCCATTTCGCGCAAAAAGTCGGCGTAATTGTCCGTGGTTTTGCGGATGCCATAAGGTGTGAGCAAGCTCGCATCAATATTCCCTTTGCGAGTCCAGGAGAAACAGATCTTTCTCAGAGTTATAACCGACAGCGGACGCCCAGAGGCATTACCCGCACGGAAAAGATAATCTCCGTCTGACAGCCTTGAGACCTTGATGTACTCCTTAAGTATCGACCTGTACCTATCAGGAATCGCATCGAGTACATGCTTGGTATCACGGCTCTTCACGCTATACACCGCAGCACCCTGTTGCATCCTCGCCGATAGGAACTCGTTTGCCCGCAGCCCACCCAGCATGCATGCAAACAGCGCCCGATCTCTCAAGTCGCCCGATTCGGCAAGGATCTTTTCCAAGGTCTGAACATGTTCTTTGATCAACCCTTGCTGAGTCTGGATAACCAGTTTTGGTAGTAGGCCATGACCAGCAGCGGGAGAAACCTGCACACGTTTAAAGGCTAGGAGTTTTTTCAGGGAGAGATCGTTCACGAGCCGTTCCAGCTTCTGTCGATCCACAGGCGGCGATGTTTCTGCCTGCAGGGTAGCTTTGATGGCTGAACCAATTGCCTTCCTGACATCGGCTTCATGCGGCACAGGCTCATCTGGCGGGCAGACTTTTGACGTCTCGCTGAGATCGTGGAAGCTCAGATAACCTAGTCCCTGCGCGAGCGCTTTTTGAGCATCTGCAAGTGAGATTGGGGCTGGGCCACACCAGTGCTGCTGCAACTGCTTGGACAGGCTTTTGAAGCCACGATTTCGGATCAGGTCGTCTGGATAGACTGGGACGCGCATAGCAGTTCTCCGGTAGCGTCAGGGTGTCGGCTGCCCGCTGACTATCGTCGAAATGCGTGCGAAAAAGTGGTGTTGCAACCTGTGGCACTGGAGCCTTCACGAGCCGACCGTTTGATCCAGGGAGATCAGGGGCATAGAAATTAGCATGGCAATCTGCGGAGCGTCTACGATGGTTCCGAAAGATTGGGCTATGGGCGGCAAGTAAGAGCAGCGGCAGAGACAGGCGCTGCGTTCGTGACACTGGATAAGCTGTTCAAACAATGACCAAACACGGCTCGAGATTGAAGGGTCGTGTAATGTGCCCGAAAAGGGACACTAAGCCAGTTTTAGAGGCTTAATATCCCGATTCGGGATCATTATTAACCAGCAGATGAATCCCGTTTATCCCCAAACCTCAGCCTATGCAGGCTCTTTAGGAGCCGCCGCATTGTTCTCATCATCCCTCGGTGCGTCCTCGATCTCGAAGCGCGTATCAAATCCAGGGTACGCAGTGTTCACGTCGGCAAGAATGGCATTTATTAAATGCAACGCATCAGCAATGGTAGGTTCTAGCATCCGGTGGTATGGCAGTGGGATGCGATGGAACCGGTGCAGAGGGTTCAGACAGTGAGTGAAGTTACTGTCCCTTATTGCACCCCATTGTCCATGGACGAAGCCCGAGGCCCAACCGTAGTACCTGTCGTAGTCATCCTTCGTGCCTGACTCCTCTGCTAGCCTGCGAAGATCTTTACCGGCCCAATGGCCCAGATCGATCTCCACGTACTCTTGGAAGTAGTCTTCGTTCGCCAAGGTTTCCAAAGCCTGTTGGGTCACAAACCGAGCCTTCTGACCGGCCATCTCCTCGTGCTTGAGCAGTGCCAGCTTGGCTTGGCCGGCGCCATAGGAACGGAATTTTTTCCACATCTCGTCGTTCCCACAGCGTACTAGGTAAGCCAGCGAGATCCTGCACTCAGTGAGAGATCGAAGCAGTAGCCTTCCGGTAATGGCTGAGCTCAACGGCCCCATGCTTATTTCGGCTAAGCAGGCGAGAGCGAAGAACCCGAACCCGAAAACGCCATCATGTTTCTGATTCAGGCCAGTGGTGCTCAAGCTCGTGAACCAGTGAGCCAGTAAACCTTCACGGACATCATTGATCGTCTTGCCCAAGATTTTGGGGTCATGGGCAGATTCACCTCTGGCCTCCAACGGAGCTGGGAGGCAGTGGGTATGTTCCAGTGTGTAAGCCCAAAATAATTCGGGCCAGAGGCTAGGTTCTTGATCCGGTTTAAGGCTGATTACAGCCATTTCCATGGATCTAATGGAGGGTCGGACTGATCTCATATCTCCCCGGTGTGGATATTCGATAATTTCCTGAATCCGCTCCCTCATCTCCTCCATGACGAAGATTTCCCCTAGCCCTAGCTTGAACAGTACGCTTAACCAGCGCACATCCGTTGCTTCTTGGGACTGGTGGTCAAAGGTTTTCAGTACCGCCTGGCCAAGGGTCTGCCAGTCGTCCTCGGTTGCTTCAGCAGCGAGTGCTGCTTTCCACCAGTCTCGACCTGGAAGGTTTTCGAGGAGCAGTAACGGACGCAACGCTTGCAAGCCTGAATGGCAGTGGAGCACCCGGCTCACGAGGGCGTTGAAGAGTTCTCTCGGCTGGTTCGGCAAATCAGAGTGGCGAAGCGTCCAGCCCAGTGCTTCTTTTGGCTCCTGTTCGCGGTCATCGTCACGTCGATAGCGAATGCCGATGGAAGCGATGTCCCGAAAAACCTCGATTGCCTCTTCACGGGGAATTACGGTAATGACCAGGCAGGCCCAAAGCATCTCCGGTAGGCGATTGTTCGCCCATGACGAGAAGCTCATCCCTGTGATCTGCATAATGGGGGGTATGAGCGCTTTGCCAACCCTTTTGTGATCTGCCAGTGACGACGTAACTTTCCCGGAGCGATTTGGCTTTTTCTTCCTGTTAGACATGAGCTACTTCCTGTTTGGCTACGCACTGTTCGAACCGTCATCAGCCATCAAGTCGAGGCTAGCCCAGCTAACTAATGCTGAACCTCGACCTGGTGACCACTCCGGCTGCCCCTAATTCAGGAATCCAGGTCGGATGCCTCTCCTGGCTCTCCCTTGTCCACATCCCTTTTCCAATGTTGCAGCTGTGGAGCGCGCTTGCTAAACCAAACGACCCCTTCAGATCGACGCCAGGAGGCATGGCTGTTTCCACCGCCTGGCCAAGCGCCCCGTTCTGTGACAAAAATCCATACACAGGACAGACCGTCTTCCTCGAGAAAGGAGTCAAACAGACCCTGATCTATAAAAGCATGAGAGCCGTCGTCAGGACTCTGCCCGCTGACGAAAAGTGTTCTGCCAGAGCTGTCAGCGTATATGTTTGAGTTGGACTGATGCGGCGTCAGCCCTAGTCGTTTTGCGAGCCATGGTGCAGGTATCAGAGCGTGAGCGCCGTCGTTCAGAGACGCATCTAGATGAGACTCCCAGTGGTAACGGAAACACGGGTAGGCAATCTCAACCTCACCAATATTGTGAAAGTCCATGGTTGACCACTGCTCTTGATCCCACGTCGAACGCCAAGGGGCTTCCAGCAGATAGCCATCGTCCGTCGCATTTCGGGTTGACCAGTTGTCTACTCGAACCTCTTTTTCCATACGGATGTATTTTATGAGTCTCTGCTCATCCTCACGCTTTACGATTACTGGCAGTAAAAAGCGCCACTCCTGTTTTCTAAGCCCATGCTCGCGGCTGGACTTATCTTTGTACCGCTCTGATACCGACCGATGCTCATGTAGGACTATCCAGGCCCGGCCCTTCGCATCCGTCCTGCTGACAAGGCTTGCCATACCCAAAGCCGGATCCTCTTCGAAAGGCCACTTCCCGAGTTCCTGTTCTGAGGTCTGTCGCATGGTGATTTCGGATCTGGGAATGGAATCTTCCGGGCTAGGCGCCTCTTCGGAGGCTAGTAGGATTGTCGGATCTATGTCTCGATGGAAACCTACATCGAGAGGCCCAGCATACTGACGCGATCCATGGAGGGCGCGTTCGGACATCCATTTGTTATCCGCAAGGCTGCAGAGAAGCTCATCCAAAGCCAGCCACTGGTATTTCTTACCAATACGCTCAACCAACGGTCTGTCCCGACTGTAATCATGACGCCTGCTCCGATCTTCGGGGAACAAATCCTTCGTCCAGCCGAGGCCATAGGCACGCTTTGCGACCCAGCGCTGGGCTGCAGTCACATCGATATGCGGTAGCTGGTCAGGCCGCTCCTCGGGGGCATTGAATCGCGGCTTATATTCCTTGCGATACCTTGCCTTTTCACCTGTGCTCAGCATTCTTAGAAGGAGTGTCTCGCACGCCTTAAAGCTTTCAGAGTAATCAGGTGCAGTTGTGCCCTGCCGGCGCTGAAGAAGATCGCGGAAACGGGTCGGCGTGAAGGCATGCATCATCTCAAGGAGTTCGACGCGTTCAGGGCAATGGTCGATGACTTCTTGCTCAAAAATTTCAGATCTTTCAGAGGGGGTCAGGGGCTCAGGCGTGCTCAGCGAGATATTCAGGAACGAAGTTACGCGAGGTCGTATTTCATAGCAGCCAAAGTCGCCACCCCACTGGGCGCATGAGCTCTGTATCTGAGAGTCGCCAGCATGCTTGGCAGCCTTCTCGAGCGCATCTTCTGTAACGGAAAGCCGAATGCTTCTCGAGTTATAGGGTGGACGGGCCTTCTGAATGTCCACGGTTTCCGGCAAGCAGTTTTTGCAAGCTGCGAGCTCGATAATGCCAAGGGCGGCGTCTCGAAGCAGGATGGACGCGGGGACGTCCACTCGGTCGAATACAGCCTTGTAGGTCACCTCAGAAAAGGGGCGCAGAAGCCGTTCACAATTGCTGACACAGCACGCGCCGAAGGCTGCTGTGTGCAGGCGCTCTAGGATATACAAGTCGTCCACTGCGGCGAAGTCATCACAAAGCTTCGCGTACAGAGAATGGTTGCGGATCATCAGCGAGGTAAGCGCTTTGGTGGCCTTGTCCCGCAGCTCCCGATTAGAGCTAGCAAGGAACCATGTGAGGATTATCGCGCAAAGGTACTGTACCTCAGAGTCTGTCTGCTCACTTTGCTCGAGAGCGCTCCACTCTATGAGCCGCCTGGCAGTAGCCCCCTCGTCTAACGGGAGAATATTCGCGTGCACAGTCCAGTATGCGTCCCGCTTCGGCATTTCAAGGACAATTAGCCGCTTATGCAGTGCTTCTGCATTCCAGGGGTGCCCAGCACTCGCGCTGACCTGGATGATAATGTCGAAATACCCATCTTCAACCTCCAGGAATGCGTTGAATAGCTCGAGCGTCCGGTCGGTGAACGACTCATTATTGCGCCACCTAAGACTTTCTATGAAGGCATCATTGACTGCTGGATCATTCGCCCATGCATTGATATCGCCTGGTAACAGATCGAGCAGCTCTTGATTGAAACGCTCAGGCAGTTGCACCGACAGGGCGTCGACCAATCCCACCCAGTCACCATGAATGCTTTCATCATCATGGATGAATTTCAGGGCACCAGATTTCAGTGCATCAGCAGGATTGATTACCGTCTCCAGTATCACTGAGGCCATCAAGTGGTCTTGAAGTCTCTGGAAGCTGAAGCGAACGATGTCTTCAGGGGCGGCAAAAGGATCGGCTCTCCTTTCCCTGGGATCTGGATCAAGCCTGAATAATCCGTTTCTCTGGAGAATTTCAAACCATGTGGTTCCCGGAGGTGCCGGGTATGCGTGGAACCTCCCATCGACGATACGTATGGCGTCGCTATGCGGGACATAGTCCCGTCTGTTTGCAGCCATCTCTGATGCAATAGCAGCGAGTGCCTGGTTCGTCGGCCTTACCAACTCATCGCTACCATCCCTACCGGCACCCAAGTTGCGAGCAATACTCTTCGTATAGAACGAAAAAACCTGCTTCGTGCCGACCAAACCCTTGGGGAACCACTTTTGATTTTCCCTTTCAAGAGCAACGCAGGCGCTACGCAAAAAAAGCGGATTTACAAACTCGGCAGCTAACCATGGGGTGTTCGGTTGAGATATGCCGCGCTTTCCCAAGTATATTCGAGCCGCTCTGGACTGCTCTTCCTGTGTCTCAAATCCGCGAATTCGGAACGCCGGAACCTTCTCACTTACCGCAGGAGGGATAATGTAAGGAATGTATTCAGTCCTACAACTGAAGGCCAGCGTTAGGTTCGGGTGGCGTTCGATTCTTGCCACGAACTCTGCAAGCTCATTACGCCAGAGAGTTAATCCAGCCCCCTCATTTACCGCATCCACCAGGATCAATCCGCGCTTGCCGGTAACGTCTGCGGCGGCACTCAGTGCTTGAAGCAATGCGTCAGGATTAATGTCTCCGACTCCCAGGCGCTTTGAAAACTGAGCCCAGACGCTGTCGCCGTTTAGCTGTTGGCCAAGTATCAGGACGACAGCTCTGCCCTCTGATATGGCGTTCTGCGCTACGTTACCCAGCAGATGCGATTTTCCCGTTCCCGCTTTTCCAAATATGAAGATGCTGCGACCTGATTCCGCAGAAATGTATCGACCCTCGATGAGTGATCTGAAGGCGTATGCTGCACCACTGAGATCTCGCAGTCGGTACTCTATATAGTCCAATGAGGAGCTGCTGGACTTTGGTTCCTTCGCCTTTTCTTGCTTCGCTCGCCAAAAAATTCTTTCTAGATCATGGACGCTTTCTGAAATAGACTCGATTATCTCTAAGGCTGCCGCTACAGGCCAGACTCTGTAGGCGTCTGAAGTAAATGCGAGGCTAAGTTTCTCCAAGTCAATTGTTTTGGCGTGGATATTCTCAATAAGCTCTAAGCTGCCTTCGAATGACTGCTCAATGTCTCCAAGTTGGGCGGCTTTTTGTATTTTTGAAAAGTGATCCTGGATCTCGGAGACAATGCTATCGTCTCGTAATATGACCTTGAATATTCTTTCAATGCCAACTTCCACATGGTCTTCAGGATGGTATCTTTCGTCCAGCGATTTGACTGCTAGGTCAATGTGATCGGAAAACCATTTTGGTGAGAACTCAACGTCGCCGAACCAATATCTGCGCAACCCCTCCGCATTCGGATGGGTGAGTCGATCCGTGATCTCTGAGGCCGTCCATGCAATAAAGTCGACATGTTTACCCGGCGCAACGAGCTTTCCCCATGTTTCCTTTCGAGAGTGCCAGCGTTCCCAACCTGTGTTGCCGCCACCTTGCTTGCCAGTCTTATCAGTCAGGTCACAGGGGAGAGCGACAATATACCTGGACAATCCTGGATGCGTTTCCAAGGCTCGCCGCACGGAGTCGTCAATGTTAGCCCAGTTTATATCAGCCGATTTCGTATAGTATTTAGCTTGATAACCAACCTCGCTTCCATCACTGAGCAACCAGTACGCCTCGATTCCCCCATCTCCTCCAGCACCTTCTATTCGCCTGAACTCCGCGTCAGCGGCTGGTGGTTCACGTCGGGCTAGCTGGCAAACGAGTTCTTCAAATGCGAGGCGCTGTCCTGAATCCATGCCTCTGATGCGTCTGTAATCCATGGAGTGTCCATTGCGAAAGCTAATAGTCGTGATGGCAGATAGCCTGTGCCAAGTGTATACGGTACGGACACGTTCGGAGTCACTAGCCCGTGGGCGAGACGGGCCTACGTGAAGATCGGTGGATCTAGGGGTATCGGAGGCCATCAACAAGTGTTGGCATAGCGACACATTTTCCTGGGCGTCAACGTGGGTAAGGCCCGCAAATGCATGCGCAATGAATGAAGGTAAGTGCTTGTTATTTCTCACGTAATGTGCAATTATAATTCTGCACTACGAGATGATACAGATATTGCTCAAGGATACATTCGTAGTGTGCATCATAGGTGTCGCATGAAGCCACTGGGCACGCCGTTCAACCTCACCGAGGGCGCCGCGCTGCTGAGCCTGGTCGGTCGCCTGACTGGCTACACGCCGCGCTGGTTCACCTATTTCATTGGTGACGCGCACGTCTACGAGAACCACCTGGACATGCTCAACGAACAGCTCACCCGTGAACCGTTCCCGATGCCCAAGCTGGTGATTTCCGACCGTGTACCGGAGTTCGCCAAGACCGGCGTGTACCAACCGGAATGGCTGGAACGGGTAGAGCCGAGTGATTTCTCGCTGGAAGGCTACCAGCACCACGCGCCGATGACCGCGCCGATGGCGGTCTGAACTGCAATCCTTAAACCTGTGGGGATAACCCTGTGGGTGTAAAACCTGTGGGGGTGTGGATCAACTCTCAATGCCCGTGACTGCGCCCCACATGTGAATGCTCGACCTCGGTCGCCACGACCCCGCCACTGACCTCCAGCCGCTGCAAGATCCCGCACTGTTCGATATCCGGCCCTTCGCTGCAGCGTTGGCGCAGGTCGAGCAGTTGCGCCTGCAGCGCGAGCAGGCCGTCGATCCGTGCCTTGACGTGATGGATGTGCTCATCGATCAGCGCGTTGACGCTTTCGCACTGGTCCTGCGGGCTGTCGCGCAAGGCCAGCAGGCTGCGGATTTCCTCCAGCGTCATGTCGAGGGTGCGGCAGTTGCGGATGAAGGTCAGGCGCTCGGCGTGGGCCTGGGTGTAGACCCGGTAATTGCCGTCGCTGCGGGCCGGCTCCGGCAGCAGGTTTTCGCGCTCGTAGTAGCGAATGGTCTCGACCGCGCAATCGGTCAGTTTCGCCAGTTCTCCAATCTTCATCGCAACGATCTCCAAAAGGGTGCTTGACCCTATAGTGGCTACAGGGTCTTTACTTGGCAACAGGCACCTTCATGGACGCGACCCAATGAGCGACTCCCGGCACACCCACGCCCCCGGCGACCAACACCCCCACAGCCACGGCGCAAAATTGCAGCCTGTGCAAAAGCCCCATGATCACGCCAGTCACGGCGGTTCCTGCTGTTCTTCGGCTGCGTCGCCGGCGCTGGTGAAAATCAGCGAGGCCGTGACTGAAAGCGCGCGCCTGAGCCGCTTTCGCATCGAAGCCATGGACTGCCCGACTGAGCAGACGCTGATCCAGAACAAGCTCGGCAAGCTGGCCGGGGTGCAGCAACTGGAATTCAACCTGATCAACCGGGTGCTGGGGGTGACCCACGACCTGCCGAACACTGCGCCGATCATCGAGACGATCAAGGCCATTGGCATGCACGCTGAGCCGATCGAGGAGGGCGCCGCTGACGACAGCCGTCCGCTGCCGGCGAAAAAACATTGGTGGCCGCTGGCGCTTTCGGGTGTCGGCGCGCTGGCCGCTGAAGTGATCCACTTCACCAACGCCGCGCCAAACTGGGTGGTGGCGATCATCGCGCTGATCTCGATTCTCAGCGGTGGCCTGGGCACCTACAAAAAGGGCTGGATTGCCCTGAAAAACCTCAACTTGAACATCAACGCGCTGATGAGTATCGCGGTGACTGGCGCGGTGTTGATCGGCCAATGGCCGGAAGCGGCGATGGTGATGTTCCTGTTCACCGTTGCCGAATTGATCGAAGCCAAGTCCCTGGACCGGGCGCGCAATGCCATCAGCGGCCTGATGCAAATGACCCCGGAAAAGGTCACGGTGCAGTTGGCTGATGGCAGCTGGGTCGAACAGGAAGCCAAAAGCATCGAGCTGGGTGCTTTGGTGCGGGTGCGTCCCGGCGAGCGGATTGGCCTCGATGGCGAAGTGATGGCGGGCAACTCGACCATCGACCAGGCGCCGATCACCGGTGAAAGCCTGCCGGTGGAAAAGACCGTCGGCGACAAGGTTTTTGCCGGCACCATCAACCAGTCCGGCTCCCTTGAATACAAGGTCACCGCGGCGGCCAACAACTCGACACTGGCGCGGATCATCCACGCCGTCGAGCAAGCCCAGGGCGCACGTGCGCCGACCCAGCGCTTCGTCGACGCCTTCTCGAAAATCTACACCCCGGTGGTGTTCGTCTTCGCCCTGGGCGTGGCGTTGATTGCGCCGCTGTTCATGGGCGCCGCCTGGTTCGACTGGATCTACCGCGCCCTGGTATTGCTGGTGGTTGCCTGCCCGTGCGCGCTGGTGATCTCGACCCCGGTGACCATCGTCAGCGGCCTCGCGGCGGCGGCGCGCAAGGGCATCCTGATCAAGGGCGGCGTGTACTTGGAGGGCGGCTACAAGCTCGATTATCTGGCGCTGGACAAGACCGGCACCATCACCCACGGCAAGCCGGTGCAAACCGATTATCTGCCGCTCGACCCAACCGCCGAAGCCACCGCTCAGGTACTGGCCGCCAGTCTCGCCGGACGCTCCGACCACCCGGTATCGCTGGCCGTCGCCAACGCTGCTGTGGATAAACAAATGGCGCTGCGCACTGTGGATAACTTCGCAGCGCTGACGGGGCGCGGAGTGCGCGGCGAAATCGACGGGCAGGTCTACCACTTGGGTAACCATCGCTTGGTGGAAGAGCTCGGCCTGTGTTCACCGGCCCTCGAAGAAAAACTCTTCGCGCTGGAACAACAGGGCAAGACCGTGGTGCTGTTGCTCGACAACTCAGGTCCCTTGGCGCTGTTTGCCGTGGCGGATACAGTCAAGGAATCCAGCCGCGAGGCGATCCAGCAACTGCATGCGTTGGGGGTGAAAACCCTGATGCTCACCGGCGATAACCCGCACACCGCTCAGGCCATCGCTGCCCAGGTGGGCATCGATCAGGCCCAGGGCGACTTGCTGCCGACCGACAAACTCAAGGCCATCGAAGCGCTGTATGCCCAGGGGCATCGGGTCGGCATGGTTGGCGACGGGATCAACGACGCTCCGGCGCTGGCCCGTGCCGAGATCGGTTTTGCGATGGCTGCAGCCGGCACCGATACTGCGATTGAAACCGCCGATGTCGCCCTGATGGACGACGATCTACGCAAAATCCCGGCATTCATTCGCCTGTCACGCCAGACCTCGACTGTCCTCACGCAAAATATCGCGTTGGCATTGATCATCAAGGCGATCTTTCTTGGGGTAACCTTCTTCGGTCTGGCCACCATGTGGATGGCCGTGTTTGCCGACATGGGCGTGGCCCTGCTGGTGGTGTTCAACGGTCTGCGCCTGCTGCGCAAGTAAACGAAGAGAGGGTGATGTGCTGAGTGCCGAGCTGAAGGCTTTTTATATGGTCGCGCGTCTGGGCAGTATCACCCTCGCCGCGAAAAAGCTCGGCCTGAGCCAACCCACGGTGACCACGCAGATTCGCCACTTGGAGAGTCAGTACTCAGTCGAGTTGTTCTATCGCGGCGGGCGCCGGCTCAGCCTCAGCGATGAGGGCGCGCGGTTGCTGCCGATGGTCAAGGCGCTGCTGCAACAGGAAGCGGATATCGAGTTTTTCCTGCGCAACAGTGGCCAGGTCCAGGGCGCACTGCGCATCGCCGCCACTGCGCCTTATTACATTCTCGACCTGGTGAAAACCTTCCGCGAGCGCCTGCCGCAGGTAGAGGTGGCGGTGGAAATCGGCAACTCGCAGCAGGTTCTCGAAGCGCTGGAGGACTACCGGGTCGACCTCGCCGCTTCGTCGCAACTGGTGGAAGATGCACGCCTGATTCGCCGCGTACTCGGCTCCGATCCCTTGGTGCTGGCCGTCCACCGCAACCACCCGCTGGCGGTGCGTGAACATGTGCCTTTGAGTGCGCTGGTCGGGCATACCTTGTTGATGCGTGAGCCGGGCTCCACCACTCGGCGCCTGACTGAAGAATTGCTGGCCGGCGCCGGTGTGAGTTTTGGTCCGTTGCTGGAAATCGGCAGTCGCGAGTCGATCCGTGAGGCGGTGCTGCGCAATATCGGCATCAGCATCATCGCCCGCCAGGAAGTGCCTCACGATCCGCAACTGCGGGTGTTGACCCTGGAAAATGCGCCGCAGATTCCCGAATACCTGTATTGCCTCAAGGAGCGCAAGAATGCGCGCTTGCCGGCGGCGTTTCTGGGGTTGGCGCAGGAGATGGCGCCTGTAGGAGCGGGCTTGCCCGCGAATGCGTAAACCCAAATCGCCCAATACCACTATCGGCAATTTTTGCCTCACTGCCACATGAAGTAAGCATTCGCTCCCTAGGATGGCCTGCATCTGCCAGATGAGGTCCGTCCATGAACCGTTCCGTCGCCACAGCCCTGACCCACCCCGGTATCCCGATGCGGGTGCGCGGTATCGAAAAACGCTTCGGCGCGTTTACCGCGCTGGATCATGTGTCGCTGGACGTGGCGGCCGGCGAGTTGGTGTGTCTGCTCGGGCCTTCGGGCTGCGGCAAGACCACCTTGCTACGCTGTATCGCTGGCCTTGAGCGTCAGGACCGCGGTGAGCTTTACCTGGGTGAGCGCGACGTTTCGTTGCTGGCACCCCAGGCGCGGGACTACGGCATTCTGTTCCAGTCCTACGCGCTATTTCCCAATCTCAGCGTCGAAGCCAACATTGCCTACGGCCTGGCCGGCAGTGGTCGCGACGAAGTGCGCAAGCGTGTCGCGCAGATGCTGGAGTTGGTGGGCCTGACCGGCAGCGAGAAGAAATTCCCCGGCCAGTTGTCCGGCGGCCAGCAGCAGCGCGTCGCTCTGGCCCGCGCCCTGGCGCCAGCCCCTTCGTTATTGCTGCTCGACGAGCCGATGTCGGCCCTTGATGCCCGGGTGCGCGAGCATCTGTGTACCGAGTTGCGTCAATTGCAGCGCAACCTCGGCATCACCACCCTGATGGTCACCCACAATCAGGACGAGGCGATGCTGATGGCCGACCGGATTGCCGTGATGAACAACGGCAAGGTCGAGCAGTACGCCACCCCGCAGGAAATCTACAACCGTCCGGCCACCCCCTTCGTCGCCGAATTCGTCGGCCAGGGCAACTGGTTGCCGTTCCAGCGCAGCAGCGACAGCCACGCCCAGGTCGGCGGCATGCCGGTGCGCCTGGCCGACAACAGCGCCAAGGCCGCGTCGGGGCGCTTGTTCTGCCGCCCGGAAGCGATCAGCGTCAACCCGGCGGTGCACGAGGAAAACCTGTTCCCGGCCAAGGTTCGCGAAATCACTTTCCTGGGCAATCGCTGCCGGATGAGCTTCGAACTCAACCATCTGCCGGGTCATGCACTGCTCGCCGAATTAGCGCCTGAAGCCATGCCACGCCTTGGCGCCCAGGACATCATGGTTGCCTTGCCGCCGCGCAGCCTGCAGGTGTTTGCCTGATGAGCGCGCCCGTTGCCCTGCCGCTGGCGCACAAGCAGATTCGCCAGAGCTCCCGTGCTGAAATCGGTGACCGTTTGTTCGTGGTCGGCGGCAAGCTGCTGCTCCTGTGTTTGCTCGGCGTTGCGGTGTTGATGCCGCTGCTGGCGATCTTCTGGCGTGGTTTCAGTAACGATGCAGGGCAGGGCGGTGGCTGGGTCGCGGCCCGGGAACTGCTGAGCAGCGCCAACTTTCACTGGTTGCTCGGTAACAGTCTGAAGGTCGCGTTCAGCGTCGCCGCCATCGTCGTACCGCTGGCCTACCTGTTTGCCTACGCCTTGCAACGCACGCTGATTCCCGGCAAGGCGGTCTGGCGTGGCCTGTCGTTGCTGCCGTTGATGGCGCCGTCGATGCTGCCCGGGATCGCGCTGGTCTACCTGTTCGGCAACCAGGGTCTGTTGCGCGGGCTGTTCTCGGACAACATCTATGGCTTCTGGGGCATTGTCCTCGGCGAGGTCATCTACACCTTTCCCCATGCCTTGATGATCCTGCTCTCGGCGCTGTCCCTGGCCGATGCACGGCTGTTCGATGCCGCCTCGAGCATGGGCGCCAGTCCGGCCAAGGCGTTTCGCAGTATCACCTGGCCGGCGACGCGTCAGGCGGTGTTCGCCGCGTTCTGCCTGGTGTTCACCCTGACCATCACTGATTTTGGTGTGCCGGTGGTGGTCGGTGGCGACTATCAGGTGCTGGCGCTGGAAGCCTACAAGGCGGTGGTCGGCCAGCAGCAATTCGGCCGTGGTGCCTTGATCGGCATGGTGCTGTTGCTGCCGGCGCTGTTCAGCTTCGCCGTTGATGCCTGGTTGCGCCGTCGTCATGGTGATTCCATGAGCGGTCGGGCCCAGGTGTTCCAGCCGACACCCTCGCGCTTGCGGGATAGCTGCTACCTGGCGGTGGTGCTGTTGATCTGTGCGGTACTGCTGTTGGTGTTCGGCATGGCGGTGTATTCGTCGCTGGTCAAGTTCTGGCCCT
Organism: Pseudomonas sp. Pse1; assembly: GCF_024519635.1. Lineage (NCBI taxonomy): Bacteria > Pseudomonadati > Pseudomonadota > Gammaproteobacteria > Pseudomonadales > Pseudomonadaceae > Pseudomonas > Pseudomonas sp. Pse1. The sequence continues at coordinate 162,246 of NZ_JALJRO010000012.1, read as the reverse complement.
ACAACCTGTCGCTGTCGTTGAAGCACTACCAATTTGGCGACACCGCCGGCGGCGGCTGGCTGGCCTACGGCAACAGCGTGAAGATGGCCTTGTGCACGGCGTTGATTGGTAGCGTGGTGATTTTCACCGGCGCCTACCTGATGGAAAAAACCAAGGGCCAACGCGGCTTGAACCTGGCCTTGCGTATGCTCAGTTTCGTGCCGATGGCAGTGCCGGGTCTGGTGCTGGGCCTGGGCTACGTCTTTTTCTTCAACCTCAACGGCAACCCGCTGCATGTGCTCTACGGGACCATGACCCTGTTGGTGGTGTGCACCATTGCCCACTACTTGACCACCGCACAAATGACCGCGACCACCGCTCTGCGTCAGCTCGATGCGGAATTCGAAGCCGCCGCGCTGTCGCTCAAGGCCCCGCTGTATCGCCACTACTGGCGCGTCACGCTGCCGATTTGCCTGCCGGCGCTGCTGGACATCGTGCGCTACCTGTTCGTCTCGGCGATGACCACCGTTTCCGCAGCGATCTTCCTCTACAGCCCCGACACCATCCTCGCGGCGGTAGCGGTGCTGAACATGGACGACGCCGGCAACGTCGGCGGAGCTGCCGCCATGTCGACTTTGATCCTGATCACTTCGGTGGGCGTGTCCCTGCTCCTGGCCTGTGCTTCGCGCGGTTTGCTGCGCCGCTCCCAGGCCTGGCGGGTGACCGCGCCCGGCCACTGATTCCCTCAACCCCTGCTTCGCACCCAAAAGGAACCGCACCATGTTCAAGCCCCTGGCTCTAGCCGCTGCTGTCCTCACCGCTTTCAGCTTCAATGCGTTCGCTGCGAAAACCGAGCTGACTGTCTACACCGCGCTGGAAGCCGAGCAACTGAAGACCTACAAGCAGGCTTTCGAAGCGGCCAACCCGGACGTCGAGATCAAGTGGGTGCGTGACTCCACTGGGATCATCACCGCCAAGTTGCTCGCTGAAAAAGCCCGACCACAGGCGGATGCGGTCTGGGGTCTGGCAGCGTCCAGCCTGGCGATCCTCGATCAGCAAGGCATGCTGCAAAGCTACGCGCCCAAGGACCTGGGCAAGATCGGCGCGAACTACCGCGACGCCGCCAACCCGCCAGCCTGGGTCGGCATGGACGTCTGGGCTGCGACTATCTGCTTCAACACCGTCGAAGCCGAGAAGCAGGGCCTGAGCAAACCGGTGAGCTGGCAGGACCTGACCAAACCCGAGTACAAGGGCAAGATCGTCATGCCGAACCCGGCGTCGTCCGGTACCGGTTTCCTCGACGTCAGCGCCTGGCTGCAGACCTTCGGCGAGAAGCAGGGCTGGCAGTACATGGATGACCTGCATCAGAACATCGGCCAGTACGTTCACTCCGGCTCCAAGCCGTGCAAGCTGGCGGCTGCCGGCGAATTCCCGATCGGCATTTCCTTCGAGTACCCGGCCGTGCAACTCAAGCGCCAAGGCGCGCCGCTGGACATCATCCTGCCGAAAGAAGGCCTGGGTTGGGAGATCGAAGCCACCGCCGTGATCAAGGGTACCGCTCATGAAGAGGCGGCGAAGAAACTGGCCGACTTCTCCGCCAGCCCCGCGGCGATGGAGCTTTACAAAGAGAACTTCGCGGTGCTTGCCCAACCGGGGATTGCCAAGCCGCAGACCGAACTGCCGGCTGACTACGAGCAGCGCCTGATCAAGAACGACTTCGCCTGGGCCTCGAAGAATCGCGACGAGATCCTCAGCGAATGGCGCAAGCGTTATGACGGCAAGTCCGAGAAAGTGGCTGCCAAGTAAGATCTCTATTGGCTGATAGGGCCTCATCGCTGGCAAGGCAGGTCCTACGGGTTTTGCGTCGTGTGCAATTTTTCTGGAATATGCAAACCCCTGTAGGAGCTGGCTTGCCAGCGAAAAAGGTCCTGAATTTGGGACAAAAACTACATGACCCACCACAACGACCTGCTGATCATTGGCGCCGGCATCCTCGGCCTGTCCCATGCCTACGCTGCGGCCAAACGCGGTCTCAAGGTCCGCGTCTTCGAACGCACTGCCACGCCCCTTGGCGCCTCAGTGCGCAATTTCGGCCAGGCCCTGATCACCGGCCAGCCACCCGGGAAAATGCTGCAACTGGCCCAAGCCAGTCGCGAGATCTGGGGCCACTGGGCGCAAGTCGCCGGCCTGCAGCTCAAGCGCAACGGCTCTTATCTATTTGCTCGCAGCGAAGCCGAAGAGCAACTGCTGCAAGCCTTCTGCGAAGGTCGGGCGATCGAACATGGCTACCGCGTCAAACTGCTGCGCGGTGCCGCCCTGCATGCCTTGTACGACGGGCAGTTCAGCCATCACCGTGCGGCGTTGCACGGTCTCGACGACCAGCAACTGTATTCCCGTGAAGCGATCCCGGCGCTGATCGACTTCCTGCGTCGCGAACTGGGCGTGGAATTTCACTTCAGCACCCTGGTACGCGAGGTCGAGCCCGGCCGCGTTCACACCACCGCCGGCAGCTTCAGCGGCGAGCAGATCATTGTCTGCTCCGGCCACGACTATCAAACCCTGCTGGCCGAGCCGCTTGCCGCGCTCAAGCCGCAGGTCTGCCGTTTGCAAATGCTCCGCGCCCGGCCGCAGACCCCGCTCAACCTGCAGCATGCCGTGCTGACCGGCCTGAGCTGCGTGCACTACGGCGCCTTCGCTGACCTGCCGCAGGCGCAAGCAGTACGGGCGCAGATTCTGCGCGAGACGCCGCACCTGGATGAACACGGGATTCACCTGCTGATCAGCCCGACGCCCCACGGCGAGCTGATCATCGGCGACTCCCACCATTACGGCAGCGATCCCTCGCCATTCAACGCCGAGCAGGTGGACGACTGGATGATCGAACTGGCCGAGCAGACCCTCGGCTGTCGGGTGCAGGTGGTCGAGCGCTGGCAGGGCGTCTATGGTGCCAAGGGGCCGGCGCCGTTTTCGTTCCTGCAGGCCGCGCCGGGGGTGCATGCGGCGTTGATGCACACCGGCGTGGGCATGAGCGTCGGCCCGGCGCTGGCCGAGCGAAATATCCAGAGCTTATGGGGAGCGTGCTGATGCAACGCAGTGAACAGGTGGTCGCCGAAGTCTTCGCTCTTTACGAACGCTTCGGTGCCAGCGATTACATCGGCGAGCCTATATCGCAGATCGAACACATGTCCCAGGCCGCCGAACTGGCGATGGCCGAAGGGTATGACGACGAAGTGGTGCTGGCGGCGTTCTTCCACGACATCGGGCACATCTGCGCCGAGAACGCGGAAAACATGGGCGGCTTCGGCGTGGTCAGTCACGAGCGCCTCGGCGCTGACTACCTGCGCCGGCTGGGCTTTGGCGAGCGCATGGCGCGGCTGGTGGAGTATCACGTCCAGGCCAAGCGCTATCTGACCCTGACCGAGCCGGGTTACTTCCAGCGCCTGAGCGAAGCCAGTCGTCGCACCCTGGAATACCAGGGCGGGGTGATGACGCCCGGTGAAGCGCGGGCGTTCGAACAGGACCCGCTATGCGCCGTCAGCTTGCGCCTGCGCCACTGGGATGAGCAGGCCAAGGAAATCGGTGTGCCGCTGCTCGATCTGGCGACATTGAAAGCCAAGGCGCTGGGTGTGTTGGCTCACTAGAGATCAGGCCTCGATCACCTTCTGCGCCAGGGCCTCCACCTGTTCCTGGCGCTCGGCCTGGCTCAGCTTCGCCTGTGGATTGAGCGACGACCACTGCGGATGCGCTCGCGCCCGACTCAGGGCTTCCGGCAACTTGCCCTCGCGCCAGCCTTTGTCTTCAGGCGTCGCGACCTGGACGCTGTCCATTGCCGCATGCCCGCGTTGATCAAGGGCTTGCACCAGTTGTCGCTGACGCAGGGCCAACAGGCGCAGCACGTTGTCGTCGACGGTCAGTTCGCGCTGGCCCTTGAGCTTGCCCAGCAGCCGGCCGCCATAACTGCGTGCGGTCTGCAGGGCGCCGCCGGCAATCGCCCCGGCCAATGCCGCCGCGCCGAGGGTCAGGCCACCCACCAGCAAGTCGACCCCGGCGCCGGCCGCCGCGCCTGCAGCGATCCCGCCGCCGACTCTGACGCCAAGCTGCTTGAGAGTTTCCGGGTTGAACAGGTCATCGCCCCAACGTCCATCGAGCAGCGGTAGATCGCTGGCGGCGGCGTCCTGTGGGCGGAAGGCATACAACTTGAGCAGCGCTTCGACGCAGCGCTGTTCGCGTTGGCGGATGGCCTTGCGCAGTGCGCTGATCGCTTGCTGTTCCTGCTCGGCGTCACTGACCACGCTGCGGCGGCAGGCGGCGCAGTCGATCAGCAATTCGGCGATCAGTCGCGCCGCGCTTTGCCGGCGGGCCAGACGCTGGGCCTGTTGGTCGGCGATCAGTCGCTCCAGTTGCCCGCGCGCACTTTCCATCATCAGCGCCAGGCTTTCATACAGTCGGCGCTCGCCGTCCTCCGGCGGCGCCACGCTGTCGAAACGCACCAGCGCATGCAGACCGAGGCGGGCCAGGGCGTCGCGCCAGTCCGGTTCGCGATGGTTGGCGCTGCTGACGAAATTCAGTACCGGTAGCAGCGGTTTGCCGCACCCTGCCAGAACCTCCAGTTCGTCGCGATACTTGGCCAGCACCGGTTCGCGGGCGTCGATCACGTACAGCCCGGCATCCGACGCCAACAGCTGGCGCAGCACCTTGGCCTCTTGTTCGAAACGCTGGCGCGCCTCGCTGCCCTCGAGAAACCGCGCCAGCCGCGCCGGGCCGTCGAGGCGTTCGCCGGGGCGCTCCAGGTGTTCCAGATAGTCGAGCAGGGCAATCGCGTCTTCCAGTCCCGGCGTGTCATAGAGCTCCAGCAATGCCTCGCCATCGACCGACAATCGCGCACCCTCGACGTGCCGGGTGGTGCTGGGGCGATGGGACACTTCGCCGAAGCCGACATCGCGGGTCAGGGTGCGCAGCAATGAAGTCTTGCCGACATTGGTATGACCGACCACGGCCAGTTTCAGCGGTTTGTTATGGGCATCAGTCATGACCCGACTCCAGCCAGTTCATCGGTGCGCAATCGGCGAAGGGCAGGCCCAGTTGCTTCAGTGCGGCGTGCCAGTCGCCCAAGCGTTCGGCGTCCAGCGCCTGACCGGCGGGCGCTTGCAGCAGCCAGACGCGGCTGGCGGTGGCGTTGCGCGCCAGTTCGGCGATCAGCGCCAGGCTGCCACGGTCGGGGGAGCGTCTTGGGTCGCAGGCGATCAGCAGCCGCGCCGGCGGGAAGCGGGTCAGTTGTTCGAGGAGTTTTTGCCGCGACTCGCGGCTGTCGAGAATGCCGGCGTTCTTGACCGTCTTCGGCAGCGCCGGTGGCCACGGGCGCTGGTCGTCGAGTTCGATACCCACCAGCAACGCGCCGTCGCTGTGCAACCCATGGCTGCCGCCTTCGACCTGATGCAACTGTTGCGGCGCGGCATCACTGACGCCGAGGCGTTCGCTGCTGGGCATCAGTCGCTCACGCAGCTGCGCATAACCCGGCAGATTCAGGTCCAGGCGCAATTCGCCACGGCCGCTTTTCCAACGCCACAGGCACAGCAGCGTCAACAGCAGGCGCGGGATGATGCCGTACATCAGCAGCACGCCCACCAGCCAGCCGGCCCAGGCTTGCCGGGCGGTTTCGATGTTCAGCGCGGCATCGCCGCTGGCGCGGATCATTGCTTCGCTGGGAACACTGAAACCAAGCAACGCGGGCAGGGCGCCGAGGGCCTGGGTCAGGTTGACGAAGGTGGCGCCGCTGAGAATGGTGGTTTCCCAGACAAAGCCGTAACGCCGGGTCGCCAGCAGCGTCAGGACGATCACCAGCGCACTGACCAGGGCCAGCAGCCACAGACCGTTGACCAGCATGCCGAGCACCCAGCGGTTGAGTTTTTGCCGTTGCAGCAACAGCAGCAGGGCCGGCGCCAGGTGCGCAGCCTTGGCGTCGCGGGCGAGCTTTTCGCTGAGCCACATCCACAGGCGACCGAGGGTCGCGCCGTAGTCGCCGGCAAAGATCAGCCCGGACGCCCAACTCAGCAGCAGAATCAGGTTCAGCCCGAGCAGGCTGCCCAGGGCCCAGAACACATTGACCGGGCTCTGACCGTCGCCGAGGGCGGCAAAGGCCAGGCCGGCGCCGCTGACGATCGCCAGCGCCGCGAGGACGATCAGCGCCAGTCGCGCGCCTTGCAGCCAGTGTTGCAGGGCGCTGCTCAGGCCGTCGCGTTCGGCCAGCCACAGCGCTCGCGCCTGGATCCGTGTCGGCAGATCGCCGCCGGCAGTTCGGGCCAGGCGGTTGGCTTCCGAGTCCTCCAGGGCGCCGGCGTGTTCCTCGCGCAGGCGAATGGTTTCGGTCAGCCAGAGTGTGTGCAGTTCAGTCACGCGTCGTCCCGTCGCTCAGGTGAATGAATGAGCATAACCGCTGTGGCGCTTATCGGGGAAAGCATGGCTCTGGTATCCTCGGCGCCATGAAAAAATCACTCCCCCTCAGCCTGATCGCAGCCCTCGGCGAAAACCGTGTGATCGGCGTCGACAACAGCATGCCTTGGCATTTGCCGGGCGATTTCAAATATTTCAAGGCCACCACCCTCGGCAAGCCGATCATCATGGGGCGCAAGACCTGGGACTCTCTCGGTCGGCCGTTGCCGGGCCGGCTGAACATCGTGGTCAGCCGCCAACCTGACCTGCAACTGGAGGGCGCCGAAGTCTATCCGTCCCTCGAGGCCGCCGTGGCGCGGGCGCAGGAATGGGCGCTGGAGCAGGGTGTCGACGAGCTGATGTTGATTGGCGGCGCGCAGCTCTACACCCAAGGCCTGGCCCACGCCGACCGGCTGTACCTGACCCGCGTGGCCTTGAGCCCCGAGGGCGATGCGTGGTTTCCAGAGTTCGATGCGGCGCAGTGGAAGCTGGTGTCGGACACGCCGAATGCGGCGCAGGATGGCAAGCCGGCGTACAGTTTTGAGGTTTGGGAGAAAGCTTAAAAGCTTCGCGGGCAAGCGGAACGCCGCCCGGCCCTCTCCCACCGTTCACAACCCATTGCAGGAGCGGGCTTGCCCGCGAAGAGGCCCGCCCGGTCACCCTGGATCTCAGGCGTGCGCCAATTCCTCATGCTCATCGGCATCGAGCAATGCTTTATCGGTCTGCTGCATGATCTGGCTGGTGATCGCCCCGGCGGTCATCGAGCCGCTGACATTCAGCGCGGTGCGGCCCATGTCGATCAGCGGTTCGACCGAAATCAGCAACGCCACCAATGACACCGGCAAGCCCATGGCCGGCAGCACGATCAGCGCGGCAAAGGTCGCGCCGCCACCGACGCCGGCCACACCGGCCGAACTCAGGGTCACAATCGCCACCAGCGTCGCGATCCACAGTGGGTCCAGCGGGTTGATGCCTACAGTTGGCGCAACCATCACCGCGAGCATCGCCGGGTAGAGACCGGCACAACCGTTCTGGCCAATGGTCGCACCGAACGACGCGGCGAAGCTGGCGATCGACTGTGGGATACCCAGGCGGCGAGTTTGCGCTTCGATGCTCAGCGGAATGCTCGCTGCGCTGGAGCGGCTGGTGAAGGCGAAGGTCAGCACCGGCCAGACTTTGCGGAAAAAGCGCAGCGGGTTGATCCCGGCCAGCGCCACCAGCAGGCCGTGCACCACAAACATAAGGCCCAGTCCGAGGTAGGACACCACCACGAAACTGCCGAGCTTGATGATGTCCTGCAGGTTGGAGCCGGCAACCACCTTGGTCATCAGCGCGAGCACGCCATACGGCGTCAGCTTCATCACCAGGCGCACCAGACGCATCACCCAGGCTTGCAGGGTGTCGATGGCGTTGATCACTTTCTGACCTTTTTCCACGTCATCCTTGAGCAACTGCAGCGCTGCGACACCGAGGAACGCGGCGAAGATCACCACGCTGATGATCGAGGTCGGCTTGGCGCGCGCCAAGTCGGCGAACGGGTTCTGTGGAATGAACGACAGCAGCAACTGCGGAACATTGAGGTCGGCGACCTTGCCCGCGTAATCGCTCTGGATGGTTTGCAGGCGCGCCATTTCCTGGGTGCCGGCCACCAGGCCTTCGGCGGTGAGGCCGAACAGATTGGTCAGGCCGATGCCGATCAGCGCGGCGATCGCCGTGGTGAACAGTAGGGTGCCGATGGTCAGGAAGCTGATCTTGCCCAGGGACGAGGCGTTGTGCAGGCGCGCCACTGCGCTGAGGATCGAGGCAAATACCAGCGGGATCACGATCATTTGCAGCAATTGCACGTAACCGTTGCCCACCAGGTCGATCCAGCCAATGCTGGCCTTGAGGATCGGGTTGCCAGCACCGTAGATCGAATGCAGGGCGACGCCAAAGCCGACGCCCATGGCCAGTGCCAGCAGGACTTTTTTGGCCAGGCTCCAAGTGGTGTGGCGGGTCTGGGTCAGGCCGAACAACAGGGCGAGGAACACCAGCAGATTGAGGATCAGCGGCAGATTCATGACAACTCCAAAAAGACTTGTGCCAATCGCGATGCAAGGGCGATTGCGAACCGGTAAGCCTAACAGCTTGATTTCTATTGAATTAATATCAAAAAGGCAGGTCGACTGTCGTTTTTGGAATAAGGCCGTGGCGCTGTGGGTTATGTCGGTGGCGGAATCAGCACGCAAGCGGTCGCGCTCAGACGAGGACTGTCACACTTATTTGTTAGCGTCGATAGCTTTCATCCAGGGAGAAATGCACATGAAAGTCGCCGCGAAAGTGTTAGCCGTCGCCATGTGCCTGGGCCTTGCCGGCCAGGTGTCCGCCACTGATCTCAAGCACTGGCCCGAGGCCCAGGCCAAGCAATTGGACGCGATGATCGCGGCCAATGCGAACAAGGGTAACTACGCGGTGTTCGACATGGACAACACCAGTTACCGCTACGACCTGGAAGAGTCGTTGCTGCCGTTCATGGAGAACAAGGGCCTGATCACCCGTGAGAAACTCGATCCCTCGCTGAAACTGATGCCGTTCAAGGACACCGCCGATCACAAGGAAAGCCTGTTCAGTTACTACTACCGGCTCTGTGAAGTCGACGACATGGTCTGCTACCCCTGGGTCGCGCAAGTGTTCTCGGGCTTCACCCTCAAGGAGCTCAAGGGCTACGTTGATGAGCTGATGGCCTCCGGCAAGCCGGTGCCGAGCACCTATTACGAAGGGGATGTGGTCAAGACCATCGAGGTCAACCCGCCGAAAATCTTCACTGGGCAAGCCGAGCTGTACAACAAGCTGATGGAAAACGGCATTGAGGTCTATGTGATGACCGCCGCCTCGGAAGAGCTGGTGCGCATGGTCGCTTCCGATCCGAAATACGGCTACAACGTCAAACCGCAGAACGTCATCGGCGTGTCGATGCTGCTCAAGGACCGCAAGACCGGCGAGTTGACCACCGCACGCAAACAGATCACCGCCGGCAAGTATGACGAAAAAGCCAACCTGGGCCTGGAATTGACCCCGTATCTGTGGACCCCGGCGACCTGGATGGCCGGCAAACAGGCCGCGATCCTGACCTACATCGATGAGTGGAAAAAACCGGTGCTGGTAGGCGGCGATACCCCGACCAGCGATGGCTACATGCTGTTCCACGGCGTCGACGTAGCCAAGGGCGGCATCCACCTGTGGATCAACCGCAAGGACAAATACATGACCCAGATTAACGGCATGATGGCCAAAAACGCTGCGGCCCAGGCCAAGGAAGGCTTGCCGGTGACGGCGGACAAGAACTGGGTGATCGTCAAGCCGGAGGAGATTCAGTAACTCCGGCATCCCGCCGCTCCTGTAGGAGCGAGCCTGCTCGCGAAAAACCTTAGGGCGCCGCAGGTTGTCAGAATATGAGATCCAGGTGCGCTGACAGTCAGGTATTGGCGCACTTGGTTTCCGGCTTTACAGAGCCGTCCTACACCAAACAACGAAACGTCTGATTTAACTCCGGCATTGGCTCTTCTAGCGTGCGTCCTTTCGATCTGACAGGGACACATTTCGCATGAAGCGCCACCTCATCACCGTTGGGGCCAAAACCACCGTCGGCGGCGACGTACGCACGGGCACCGGATTTTTCAAGATCGAAGACCAGCCCGTCGCCTGTGAAGGCGATGAAGTCTATTGCCCGGCATGCGACAGCTACGGGGTCATCGCCTTCGACGGTCCCCATCTGAAAAACTCGTTCTACGGCCGCCAAGTCGCCCTCGACGGTGACCTCTGCCGCTGCAAGTGCGACCCGCCACCCCGGCTCGAAGCCAGCCAGACAATCTTCTCGGAAGTGTTCGAAAATGCCCAGGCGTTCGACCACAGCCGAGCCGCCACTCAATCATTCGCCCCCACTCCCGCCGCCCCGCGCTCCTTCAACGCCTCGCCTGCCGCAGCGTTCAGCGAGCAACCCACGCCATTCTGCGAAAACCTCTGGCGCAGCTACCAAATGCGCGCCGAAGCCATCGTCGCCCCGGGTGGCATCCTCATCGCCGACCCCAAAGCCCGCAACCGCGTGATCAATGCCGCCTACGCCAACCTCTGGCTGAAAGACCCACGCTTCCAATGGGCAGGGCTTGCGGCGTTTGCGTCGAAGCAGGTGGGGTGTGGGTTGTTGCATGCGGTGGAGTCGATCGAGAAGATCCAGGCCGAGCACCAGGCAGGACAACGCATGATTGATAGCGCTGAGCGGCGCTGGAAATTTCCTGGACTGACCCTCTTCGGCAAGACCGACAAACGAGCGCAACACGACTACGAACAAGCCCGCAGCAACAACCCGGTGCCAGGCGTCGACCTGCGGCGCGACGGCGAACCGCTATCGCTGGTGCAACAGCAACTGCAATTCGTCCACGACATGCTGGCGCTGGGTAATACCACGCTGTTTTTGGATGTGTATCCGTTGCATTTGTTTTATAGCGAGAGGGGGGTGGGGGCGTTTGAGGAGTGTTTGCCGTCGCGGAAGAATCTTTATGGGAATGAACGGTATCCGCTGTTGTGGCCGATTGAGCAGGAGAAGTTGGGTTTTGGATTCAACCACAAGGAAATTGGGCAGGCTTTTCATGCCATCGAGAATGGTGACGTAGCGAAAAGTGTGGACCATCTTGCCAGACACGAGCAGGTCAATATCTTGCAACCGTCGATGTACAGCGACGCTCGATTTGTAAGGTTGTTGCGAGGCAACCATGCATCCTATGTCACGGGTTTTCCGTCCGGCGCTGCACAAGCCATTGAGCTCACATTAGCTAGTCAGTGTCGGCGCGTCGATGACAGCCGTACTATTGGATTCGGCAACAATCCCCTGGCAGACCTATCCGATATCGACCAGCGCATGGCTTTTGTGCTCAAGGCTGCTGGGGAGTTTGATAGGCTGCTACAGGGTGCAGACCGTTATCTAATCGAACAGTCAATTCGGGATATTGCCGGCGGGCATGGTGTGCGATGAGCTGGCTCAAACGATTGGGTTGGCAGCGTGGTGTATTTGCAACTGCTGTGGCAGTCCTATTGTGGGCAGCATTTAGAGAGCCGGAAATTGCGTTGGTTATTGGCGAACCATATGAGGCCATGCGTCATCGCTCTAGCGCAAGCATTGGTCCTGCGATCCCAGGGCGTGCCTGGTTCAACATTCCCAAGTCAGATGCTCGTTTGAAATTTGTTGATCCTCAATACGGCTTCGTGACACCTCCGGCTCGTTTTTTCGCAGTTATGTTTGATGACGAGTTGGTCGACGGCGTTCGAATGTCTCCCCAAATCGAACCGCTCTTGCTCGATGACACCCTCAAGATTGTATTGGACCTACAAGACCAGTGGCGCAAAGCAGGTTGGAACCCAATCCGCATCAAAGATGATCCACCGTTTGCCGACACGCCCGAATGGCGCGCTCAATTACGAGGTGTAAAAAAAGGCGGCACCTCTTATTGGCAAGCAGGAAGCAAGTACCAAGCGATGTTGGTGGTAGGGCGATTCAGAGACGATAAGCGCCCGAGCGAGGAGCGATATCTCATCACGCTGGCTATAGCCGAGCCTTGGGTCCGGCCATGATCCGTGTTCGAGGTGTGCTGAAGAGTCCGATCAAACATGTGATTTGGCACACACGTATTTCGGTAATGGGCATCGCGGCTCTGTTGGCGGTAGTTGTGATCAAGGCGGTTTCGGTTGAGCCAGAAATCGCTTTGGTGATTGGTGAGCCCTACGAGGATATGCGCCAGCGATCCAGTGCATCCATAGGTGCTGCCGTTCCCGATGGTGTGTCTTTTTCCATTCCGCAATCAGATGCCCGTCTTCGTTTCACTGATCTCCAGTACGGATTTTTCACTCCTCAGGCTCGTTTCTTTGCGGTGTTTTACAACGATGGGTTGGTATACAGCGTGCGTATGTCTCCCCAGCTCGAGCCGCTTTTGCTCGACGACACTCTCAAGCTGATATTGGATTTGCAAGACCAATGGAGGCAGAAAGGCTGGCGAGCTATTCGTCCACCGATTGCTGACACGCCCTATTGGCGTGCTCGATTACAAAATGAGAGGAAGGGCGGTACAACTCGTTGGCAGGCAGCCAATCTTTATCAGGTCATGCTGAATGTGGGGCGCTTTGATGATCCCAAGCGTCCGAACGAGGAGCGATATCTTATTACCCTGTCGATCGCGGAGCCTTGGGTCAAACCATGATCCTGCAAATAGTCTGAGCAGCTCCGCAAAAACCTCGCATCTATCCAGTACCGGTTCACCCAGTGCGACGCCGCGCTTATGCCGGTTGTTCGTGCTGGGTGATTTCTCGCGAATCTGTGAGCGGCCCGTTGCCGACATTTCCAGTCACTCACCCCTGCGGTCACAATCTTGCGTAAAGGACTACGCCTACATCAGAATCGTCCGACTTGTGCGCCTTGTCCTCGGCCACTACCGTGATCCGTCGCTGAATATCAGCGATCGGGTTTGGTAGCCCGAGTGTGTGAGGTGCAAGGCAACACCTTGGGCAATGCTTTGTCATTGCTGCATTTATGGTGGCCATGCACAGGGCGCTTTCGGGCGCGCCGGATTCCTTACACCCCGGTCTACCAACCTGTGTATTGGCCGCCACCCTTCGTTTGGTAGCGAGGGTGATGGCTCCTTATCTATAGGTGTAAGGAGTTTTTCCCATGTTGAAGATCACCCCCGATCCTCCAGAACACAACGCCCCACTTTCCCGCGCTCACACCACTCCCCGCAAACCCTGCCGCACCTTCCTGATTACCCCTGGCCTCGACAATGAAGCCCTGTTGGCGCACGCCAGTGAGTCGCTGGCCTCGGCGCACGTCATGGCCAGTGATTTCGCCGGGTTGCTGGAAGGTCCGCAACGCAGCACGATGCTGGGTATTGCGCAGGTCATCATGCTGGGTGAGTTGGCGGTGAATCAGGCGCTGGATAATCTTGATCCGCACGATTGATACAGGCAAAAAAATGCCCCGCACGAGGCGGGGCATTTTTTGTTCAGCAGCTAGCGATCACAGCCCGTCAAGCATGGCCTTGTTGCGTACCGCGCCCTTGTCGGCGCTGGTGGCGAGCAGGGCGTAGGCTTTCAGCGCGGTGGTCACTTTACGTGGGCGCACTTCCACCGGTTTCCAGCCTTTCTTGTCCTGCTCAGCGCGGCGGGCGGCGAGTTCTTCGTCGCTGACCAGCAGGTTGATCGAACGGTTCGGGATGTCGATCAACACCTTGTCGCCGTCCTGCACCAGGCCAATGGCACCGCCGGCAGCGGCTTCTGGCGATGCGTGGCCGATGGACAGGCCCGAGGTGCCGCCGGAGAAGCGGCCGTCGGTCAGCAGGGCGCAGGCTTTGCCCAGGCCCTTGGACTTCAGGTAGGAGGTCGGATAGAGCATTTCCTGCATGCCCGGGCCGCCTTTCGGACCTTCGTAGCGAATGATCACGATGTCGCCGGCCTGCACTTCGTCGGCGAGGATGCCGCGTACGGCGCTGTCCTGGCTTTCGAAGATTTTCGCGTTGCCTTCGAACACGTGGATCGACTCGTCGACACCGGCAGTTTTCACCACGCAGCCGTCGAGGGCGATGTTGCCGTACAGCACGGCCAGGCCGCCTTCTTGCGAGTAGGCGTGTTCGAAGCTGCGGATGCAGCCGTTTTCACGGTCGTCGTCGAGGGTTTCCCAACGGGTCGACTGGCTGAATGCGGTCTGGGTCGGGATGCCTGCCGGGCCGGCCTTGAAGAAGTGATGCACCGCTTCGTCGTCGGTCTGGGTGATGTCCCACTTGGCAATGCCTTCGGCCATGGTCTTGCTGTGTACGGTCGGCAGGTCGGTGTGCAGCAGGCCACCACGGGCCAGCGAGCCGAGGATGCTGAAAATCCCGCCGGCACGGTGCACGTCTTCCATGTGGTACTTCTGGATGTTCGGCGCCACCTTGCACAGTTGCGGCACTTTGCGCGACAGGCGGTCGATGTCACGCAGGTCGAACGCGATCTCGGCTTCCTGGGCGGCGGCCAGCAGGTGCAGGATGGTGTTGGTCGAACCGCCCATGGCGATGTCGAGCATCATGGCGTTTTCGAAGGCCTTGAAGTTGGCGATGTTGCGCGGCAATACCGACTCATCGTTCTCGCCGTAGTAGCGCTTGCACAGCTCGACGATGGTGCGGCCGGCCTGCAGGAACAGCTGTTCGCGATCGCTGTGGGTGGCCAGGGTCGAACCGTTGCCCGGCAGGGCCAGGCCCAGGGCTTCGGTCAGGCAGTTCATCGAGTTGGCGGTGAACATGCCGGAGCACGAACCGCAGGTCGGGCAGGCGCTGCGCTCGTACTCAGCGACTTTCTCGTCAGAAGCGCTGGAGTCGGCGGCGATGACCATGGCGTCAACCAGGTCCAGGCCGTGGGAGGCGAGTTTGGTCTTGCCGGCTTCCATCGGGCCGCCGGAAACGAAGATCACCGGGATGTTCAGGCGCAGGGCGGCCATCAGCATGCCAGGGGTGATCTTGTCGCAGTTGGAGATGCAGACGATGGCGTCGGCACAGTGCGCGTTGACCATGTATTCGACGGAGTCGGCGATGATCTCGCGGCTCGGCAGCGAATAGAGCATGCCGTCGTGGCCCATGGCGATGCCGTCATCGACCGCGATGGTGTTGAATTCTTTGGCAACGCCGCCAGCGCGCTCGATCTCGCGGGCGACCAGTTGACCCAGATCCTTCAAGTGAACGTGGCCCGGTACGAACTGGGTGAACGAGTTGGCAATGGCGATGATCGGCTTTTTGAAGTCGTCATCTTTCATCCCCGTGGCGCGCCACAGGGCACGAGCACCGGCCATGTTGCGGCCGTGGGTGGATGTTTTCGAACGGTAATCAGGCATGGAGCACTCCGGGCGGCAAATCAGGTATCAAAGGGGAGTGAGCTTCTATTGACGTCTGGAACACCCGAAAAATGGCCGTGTGTCCGGACGTTGCCGCAAACGTGACGGGATCGCCGTGCGCATTGGCCTTGAGCTCATAAACCCGCCGGGGGATGACTGGCGATGAATAGCGTCGATTCTACACCGCTGGCGGCTGGAGGGAATGGCCGAAACCGTGAACACGGCGGCTTTGGGACGTGTGGAGTTGTAGGAGTGAGCTTGCTCGCGAAAAACGTCAACGATAACGCAGTGCTATTAGGTAGAACGCATTGGATGGCGTTTAGCGTAGATTTTGGCGTTGGTCAGCCAGCCCAAAAGGCTGAGGAGAATAAAGCTTATTGCGATAGTTACGAGCAGATATTTGCCCGTCTGCGCCAGTGCCGCGCTGCTGATGGCAGCTGTGAGGAACATGATGCTATTACCTGCTGACGCCGCCGTACCCGCGCTGCTTGAGAACATTGACATCGCTGCAGAAATTGCGGCGGGCCGCACGAGTGTTACGGCGAGGGCGCTTATTAGCATTGGGGCCAGCAAGGTCACGGGCGTGATGGCGTCAACATTGAGAGTCAGCGCTAACAGTACGCCGGCAACACAGAGCAATCCGAGGCCGATGTTGATTTGCCGGGACAGTGGAACACGTTTTTGCAACAACCCCGCGGCGACACCACCCAATAAATAGGCGATGCCGTACACCATCAACACCAGCGCGTATTGGTATTGGGATAGTTGCAAAGCGTCCATGAAAATCAGCGGTGTCACACTGATTAACGCGAAGTAACAGGCGAAGGCCAGAGAGGCGATCCACCAGTAGCGCAGGAAATTATGGTTGCCCGCTACGGCTTTCAGTGTGGCGATAATCGATAACGTCACGCGATGCGGGCTGGCGGACTTGGAGGGTAGGGTGGATATCGCATGGATCAGCATGCCCAGGGCCATCAAGGCGAATCCGTAGAAGCTCCCTTGCCAGTCGAATAAGGTTTGCAGCCATGAACCGATCAGCGGTGACAGGGCGACAAACGAGCCGCTCAGCGTCATGTAGTAGAGACGTACTCGCGCTCGATCCTGTTCCTCGAACAGATCTTCCACCAGAGCATGCCCCAGCACAAAAAAGCCGCAGCCTAAAGCCTGCACTGTGCGAAACAGCATGAAAGTCAGGTAGTCAGCGGCCAGTACACAGCCTATCGCTCCCAGGATCGACAGGCTGATACAAGCCAAAAGCACTGCCTTGCGTCCCCATTTATCCGAGAGTGGACCGACGACTAGTTGGGATATCGAGAAAGCCAGGGTGAACACGCTGATGGACAGCGCAATGTCGGCGCTGGTGGTATCGAAGTGGGTGGCGAGGGCTGGGAAAGACGGCAGCAGAATATTGATTGGGAAAAAGCTGATCAGCGAGATGCAGGTGATAAGGATGAATCGTGAAAGGTATTGTCGCCTGGATTCGTCACTAGCCGTGGGCGGTTGTGAGGACTTAGACATTATTTTTGTTTTCCGCAGGAAAGCCAGAAACCGATACTAATCTGCGAGGTGTGGAGTTCAATCAAAATGGGCGTGGGGTATTTCCCTTTTTTATGTAGGAATGGGACTGCGTAGGCGGCGGGTCGTGATTTATCACGCAAATCGGCAGTTCGATTCGAAACCTGAGCGAGCTTGCTCGCGAAGAGCGCATGGACACCGCAGACTGCCTGATAGCGCTGCGTTATCGTTTACGTTTTTCGCGAGCGAGCTCGCTCCTACGGTGGGGTAGTAGTTCGATCAGCTATTCGGCAACAACCGGCAAGTAATGCTCTTGATGTAACGCGTTTCAGCAATCGCCGGATGCACCGGATGATCCGGGCCCTGGCCGCCGCGTTCGAGCATCTGGATGTTGCGGTCCAGGTGGCGGGCGCTGGTCAGGAGGATGTTCTGCAGGTCGTCTTCGGGCAGGTGCATCGAACACGAGGCACTGACCAGGATGCCGTCTTTGTTGAGCAGGCGCATGGCTTGCTCGTTCAGGCGGCGGTAGGCGCCTTCGCCGTTCTTCATGTCTTTCTTGCGCTTGATGAAGGCGGGCGGGTCGGCAACGATCACGTCGAAACGCTCTTCGCTGGCTTTCAGTTCCTTCAAGGCTTCGAACACGTCGCCTTCGATGCAGGTCATCTTGTCGGCGAAGCCGTTCAGTGCGGCGTTACGCTCGACACCGTCCAGCGCAAAGCCCGAGGCGTCGACGCAGAACACTTCGCTGGCGCCGAAGGCTGCTGCTTGCACGCCCCAGCCGCCGATGTAGCTGTACAGGTCGAGCACGCGCTTGCCCTTGGCGTAGGGTGCCAGGCGCGCGCGGTTCATGCGGTGGTCGTAGAACCAGCCGGTTTTCTGGCCCTGGATCACCGGGGCCTCGAATTTCACCCCGTTCTCTTCCAGGGCAACCCACTCCGGCACGAGGCCGAACACGGTTTCGACGTAGCGCTCAAGGCCTTCGGCGTCGCGCGCGGCGGAGTCGTTCTTGAACAGAATGCCGCTCGGCTTCAGTACCTGGGTCAGGGCGGCGATCACGTCGTCCTTATGGGCTTCCATGGTTGCCGAAGCGATCTGCACCACCAGGATGTCGCCGAAACGATCGACCACCAGGCCCGGCAGCAGGTCGGAATCGCCGTAGACCAGGCGGTAGAACGGCTTGTCAAACAGGCGCTCGCGCAGCGACAGGGCGACGTTGAGGCGGTGCACCAGCAGCGACTTGTCCAATGGCAGCTTGATGTCGCGCGACAGCAGGCGGGCGCAGATCAGGTTGTTCGGGCTCATGGCCACGATGCCCAGCGGCTTGCCGCCGGCAGCTTCCAGAATCGCTTGATCGCCAGCCTTGAAGCCGTGCAGTGGGGTGGTGGCTACGTCGATTTCGTTACTGTAGACCCACAGGTGACCGGCGCGCAGGCGACGGTCGGCGTTGGCTTTGAGGCGCAAGCTTGGCAGGGACATGACGTCGCTCCAGGTGAAAAAAAGAGCGGGATTATAGCGCTAGATGGGCGCTCGAAGCGCGCTAGTTTGTCGGTGATACGCTGGACATAGCGCCCATTGGGCGGTTTTTTTCCGCTAGAATCGCCCACTTGCCCAGAGTGAGTACTTATGTCCCAAGAGCTAACTTCCGAACAGATTCAGCAGGCCCTGCAAGGCATCAGCGTTCCACCGCAACCACAGATCATGGTGGATCTGCAAATGGAACAGTACATGCCCGACCCGGACCTCGCCGTGATCGCGAAGTTGATCTCCCAGGACCCCGGTCTCTCTGGTGCGTTGTTGAAAATCGTCAACTCGCCGTACTTCGGGCTGAGCAACAAGATTGCCTCGATCCAGCGCGCGGTGAACCTGCTGGGCAGTCGCTCAGTGATCAATTTGATCAACGCGCAGTCGATCAAGGGCGAGATGAATGACGACACTATCGTCACGCTCAACCGTTTCTGGGACACCGCCCAGGACGTGGCGATGACCAGTCTCAGCCTGGCCAAGCGCATCGGCTCGCAAGCGGTGGACGAGGCCTACGCCTTGGGCTTGTTCCACGATTGCGGGGTGCCGCTGATGCTCAAGCGTTTCCCCAACTATATGGCGGTGCTGGAGCAGGCCTACGCCAATGCCGGTGCCGAGTGCCGGGTGGTGGACACGGAAAACCGCGCCTTCAATACCAACCATGCCGTGGTCGGTTACTACACCGCCAAGTCTTGGCGGCTACCGGAGCACGTGACCCACGCCATCGCCAATCACCACAATGCCTTGTCGATTTTCAGCGACGAGTCGGCGCGCAACAGCCAGTTGAAGAACTTGCTGGCGATCCTGAAGATGGCCGAGCATATCTGCGCGTCCTATCGGGTGCTGGGCAACCAGACCGAAGACCATGAGTGGGACAGCATCGGCCATTTGGTGCTGGACTATGTCGGCCTCTCGGATTATGACTTCGAGAACCTGAAACAGACGATTCGCGAGCTCGGTGCTCACCACTGAGTGTCGGACCTTTGCCTGAACCGAGTGCGCCATGCCTGAATTGCCAGAAGTCGAAACCACCCGTCGCGGTATTGCGCCGCACCTTGAAGGCCAGCGCGTCAGTCGGGTGATCGTGCGTGACCGGCGCTTGCGCTGGCCGATCCCTGAAGATCTCGATGTGCGCCTGTCCGGGCAGCGCATCGTGCTGGTGGAGCGGCGGGCCAAGTATCTGCTGATCAATGCCGAGGTCGGCACCCTGATCAGTCACCTGGGCATGTCGGGCAATTTGCGTCTGGTGGAAGTCGGCTTGCCGGCAGCCAAGCATGAGCATGTGGATATCGAGTTGGAGTCCGGCCTGGCCCTGCGCTACACCGACCCACGACGGTTCGGCGCCATGCTCTGGAGCCTCGACCCGCTGCAGCACGAGTTGCTGGTTCGCCTGGGACCGGAACCGCTGACCGATCTGTTTGATGGCGAGCGGCTGTTTCAGCTATCTCGCGGGCGCTCGATGGCGGTCAAGCCGTTCATCATGGATAACGCGGTGGTGGTGGGGGTCGGCAATATTTATGCGACCGAAGCGTTGTTCGCGGCCGGCATCGATCCACGGCGCGAGGCCAAGGGCATCTCCCGGGCGCGCTACCTGAAGCTGGCGATTGAAATCAAACGCATTCTCGCGGCGGCCATCGAGCGTGGCGGCACCACCTTGCGCGACTTCATTGGCGGCGACGGTCAGCCGGGCTACTTCCAGCAGGAACTGTTCGTCTACGGCCGAGGCGGCGAGGGCTGCAAGGTCTGCGGCACGCAGCTGCGGGACGTGAAGCTGGGGCAACGCGCGAGCGTGTTCTGCCCGCGCTGTCAGCGCTAATCGCCGGCGCTTGCCAGGCCGATCAGGCCTTGCCGGTGATCTTGCGGTATTTCTCCATCAACTGTTCTTCAGTTTCCGGATGGGCTTCGTCCAGTGGAATGCAGTCCACTGGGCACACCTGCTGGCACTGCGGTTCGTCGTAGTGGCCGACGCACTGGGTGCAGAGGTTCGGGTCAATCACGTAGATTTCTTCGCCCTGGGAGATAGCGGCGTTCGGGCACTCGGGTTCGCAGACGTCGCAGTTGATGCAATCGTCGGTGATGATCAGGGACATTGGAGACTCCAGCCAGGGTCGTCGGCCCGGGCATTTTGAAAACTAATGCGCGCAATTGTGCCGCATTGGCGCTGTAGGAGCGAGCTTGCTTGCGAAAAACGTCAGGGCGCCGTGTACTTTCTGATAGCGCTGCGTAATTGTTGACGTTTTTCGCTGCGATGCGGCGGCCCGACAAGCCAGCTCCTGCAGTCGGGGTCTATTTCTTGAACCGGAGTGTAAGGGCATCGGCCACGACAGGGTGGACGAACTTGGTGATATCACCGCCCAGGGCAGCAATTTCACGGACCAGCGTCGAGGAAATAAACGAATAACGTTCCGACGGGGTCAGGAACAGGCTTTCCACGTCCGGCGCCAGTTGGCGGTTCATGTTGGCCAGCTGGAATTCATATTCGAAGTCCGAGACCGCGCGCAAACCACGCAGGAACACATTGGCGTTCTGCTCTTTGGCAAAGTGCGCCAGCAGCGTCGAAAAGCCGACGACTTCGACATTCGGCAAATGTTTGGTGACCTCGCGCGCCAGTTCAACACGCTGTTCCAGGGGGAATAGCGGGTTTTTCTTGGGGCTGGCGGCGACGGCAATGATCACGTGGTCGAACAGGCGCGAGGCGCGTTCGACCAGATCGCCATGGCCCTTGGTAATAGGGTCGAAGGTACCTGGGTACAACACTCGGTTCATCGCGTCGTCCTGGCGGGAATCCGTTGGGGAGTCGGATGGTATCGCAGCATTCCCGGTCGGCCAAGTCGCCTTTGGCCCAAGAAAGCACTATAGACACGGCGAATAAGCAGTTTTTTCACGGATTTCTCAGGCGTTCGGCTAATGCGCTCGATAATTGCGCAGTCAGGCCGTAGACCGACAACTGCGGATTGGCACCGATGCTGGTGGGAAACAACGAGCCGTCATGAATCGACAGGTTGCTCAGTTGATGATGTCGGCCGAGGCTGTCGGTCACCGCTTGCTTCGGATCTTCACCCATGGCGCACCCCCCCATCACATGGGCGCTGCCGAGCCGCGTGCGGTACAACTCAAGGCTCAGGCCGTCGATCAGCGTGCGCGCTTCAGCGAGGTTTTTGACGTAGCGCGCATCCGCGTGCATCGGCATTACCGCCTTGGCGCCACCGGCAAACTGGATCTCGGCCATGCTGTGGAAGGCCCGGCGCAGGCCCTCCCAGGCATAGTCCGAGACGTGATAATCGAGCACCGGCGAGCCATCGCCACGCAGTTCGACGTTGCCGCCGCTGCTGTCCGGGTGAAAACCGTCGCGCAGTAGCGCCAGCATCGCGTGGGTGTGGGGCAGTTGCTGCATGTGCGCCGCGCTCTCGCCGCCAAAGCCGCCGAGCAGGGTCGCCGCCAGTGCCGGGTGCAGCGGCGGCACTTCGAGCTTGTAGGACATCTTTCCGGTGGCGCCGTGCTGCCATTGAAAGTGGTCGGAATAAATCGACTGCGGCGCACCGTAGAACGGGTTGATGACCTCGTCGAACAACGCGGCCGACATGTTCACCGGGTGCAGGAAGGTGCGCTTGCCCAGGCGTTCATGGGGGTCGGGCGCCTTGGAGCGCATCAGCAGCGCCGGGCTGTTGATCCCGCCACCAGCCAGCACGTAATGCCGCGCCTTGACGTTGACGCGTCGGCCTGTGGGTTCCACGCAGCGCTGATCCATTGCCACGCAGAGCAGGCCGGTGACCTTGTCGTCCTTGATCTGCAATTGCTCGGCGCGGGCGAAATAGAGCAGTTCGCCGCCTTTTTCCAGGGTCGCCGGAATAGTGGTGACCATCATTGATTGCTTGGCGTTGGTCGGGCAGCCCATGCCGCAGTAGCCGAGGTTCCAGCACCCGCGCACGTTGCGCGGGATCACATGCCAGCTGTAGCCCAGTTGCTCGCAGCCTTTGCGGATCACATCGTTGTTGGCGTTGGGTGGGACCCTCCACGGGGCGACGCCGAGGCGTTGTTCCATCTTTTCGAACCAGGGCGCCATTTCCTCCACGCTGTGGCCTTTGACCCCGTGCTCGCGGGCCCAGTGGTCGAGGGTCGGTTCGGGGGTACGAAAGCTCGACGTCCAGTTGATCAAGGTCGTGCCGCCGACCGCTCGGCCCTGCAGGATGGTGATCGCGCCATCCTTGCTCATGCGGCCGATGCCTTCCTGGTACAGCTGGGTGTAGGCCTGGTCTTCCAGCAATTTGAAGTCGCTGCTGGTCTTGAGTGGGCCTTCTTCGATCAGCAGCACCTTGTAGCCGGCAGCGCTGAGGATTTCAGCCGTGGTGCCGCCGCCCGCGCCGCTGCCGATGATTGCGACATCGGTTTCCAGGGTCAGGTCATCGGTCAGTTGCGAGCCGTCATGGGTCTTCCAGCCGCGGGCCATGCCTTCGCGGAACGGATCGGGTACAGGCATCAGGTGCGTCTCTTTTTATAGTTATGGAAGGGCGGGATCAGACGTTCGGTGGCCCGGGGTAACCGCAATGCGCCCAGGATTCGGCGCGGTTGTACCAGGCCATCATCACCAGTTGCACAATGGAGTTGTGGCCCATGCGCAGCAGGCTCAGGGAGCTGTTTTCCCAACGCTGGAGGAAATCGCGTATGGCCCCGGGGCTGGCGTTTTCCCAACTGCCCCAGATCCCCGTCAACGGTCCTCGCGTGATGGTCATGCCCAATACATCAAACAGTTGCCGGGTCAGCTTGAGCATTTCCGGCGACAGGTGATTGAGGCCGTTATCCAGGCTGAGCAGGGTTTGCTCGACCGCCGCCGTGAGTTTTTCGCTGTCCACCGCGCCGTCGATCATCACCGGGATGATCGCCCGCAAGCAGGGCAGGTCGCTGCTGCGCAAGGCGGCAAAACCGTTGGCCGGGATACTGGCCGAGCAGCCGCTGAGGCTGGCGCCGAGCCCAGCCGTGGCGAGGAAGGCGCTGGCACCTAGGCTGAATTTGAGCAGGCCACGCCGGGACAGCGCGGGGGTATCGGAAACACTAGGGTTCATTGTTGTTATTACCCGGCAGTGAGGTGTCAGCGGATGAACAATTTCTGGATCAGCTTCTGGATCGATTTACCGTAAGGCGGGTAGATCAGCTTAGCCGCGTTGAAACGCTGCTTGATCAGTACGCCCTTGGCTTTGCTGAAGGTCAGGAAGCCTTCATGGCCGTGGTAATGACCCATGCCTGAGGGGCCGATGCCGCCAAACGGCATGTCGTCCTGGGCCACGTGCAACAGAGTGTCGTTAAGGCAGACGCCACCGGAATGGGTTTCGTGGAGAACGCGATTCTGCTCGGACTTGTTGTAGCCGAAGTAGTACAGCGCCAGCGGTCTTGGTCGTTGGTTTATGTAGGCAAATGCCTGGTCCAGGGTGCTGTAAGGCACGATCGGCAGCAGCGGACCGAATATTTCGTCCTGCATCACCAGCATCTCGTCGCTGACATTCAGCAGTAGGCTGTGGCTCATGCGTCGGTCCTGATCCTGATCGTAAATCGGGATCAACTGCGCACCCTTGCTGGTGGCATCGCTGACATAGCTGTTGAGGCGCGCCAACTGCCGCTGATTGATGATCGCGGTGTAGTCCGGATTGTTGACCAGGGTCGGATAAAACCTGCGAACGGCCTGGCGGTAAGCATCGACGAAGGCATCTACCCGGCCTTCTGGCACGAGCACGTAGTCTGGTGCGACGCAGGTCTGTCCGGCGTTCAACGTCTTGCCGAAGGCGATGCGCTCGGCGGCGTCCTTGAGCGGCACGTCATGGGAAACGATGGCCGGCGACTTGCCGCCCAGTTCCAGGGTGACCGGGGTCAGATTTTCCGCGGCAGCGCGCATTACGTGCTTGCCGACGCTGGTGGCGCCGGTAAATAGCAAGTGATCGAACGGCAAGCTGGAGAAGGCGATGCCGACATCGGCCTCGCCCAGCACCACGGTCACCAAGTCCTGGGGAAAGATGTGCGCCAGCAGTTCCTTGAGCAGTTGCCCGGTGGCCGGGGTCGATTCGCTGAGCTTGAGCATGACCCGGTTGCCCGCCGCCAGAGCTCCGACCAGCGGTCCGATGGCCAGGTACAGCGGGTAGTTCCACGGCACGATCACCCCGACCACGCCCAGCGGCTGGTAGACCACTTTGGCGCTGGCCGGCTGAAACGCCACGCCGACCTTGCGCCGTGAGGCTTTCATCCAGCCCCTGAGGTGTTTGCTGGCGTAATCGATGTTGTGCAGGCTGGGCATCAGCTCGGCAAACAGGGTTTCGTCGGCGCTGCGGTTGCTGAAGTCCTCGCTGATGGCCTTGATCAGCCGATCGCGCTGGGTATCCAGCACATCACGCAATACTTTGAGCCACTGCTGACGCTGGGCCGCCGACGGCATCGGGTTGCCGGCATACGCCAGACGCTGCGCAGTAAACAGCTCGTTCAGCTCACTCAACGGCTGCTGGGCGTTTTGCATGTAGGCGATGTCGGCGGTCATGGTGGTTCCAGTTTTTTTTAGAATGAGGATGTTTTTAGAGTCTATACTCTAAAATGTCAAATGGCTTCCTCGGGACACGATGATTTATCCGCCGACGGATACGCCGTAAGATGCCCGCAACGCACAGAAGAATTAAAGCTCAAGCCATGGCCCCAAGAATAAAAACCAGCGAGCGCATCGTGCAGAACAGCCTGGAGCTGTTCAACCAGCAGGGTGAGCGCAGCATCAGCACCAACCACATTGCCGCGCATATGGAGATTTCTCCGGGCAACCTGTACTACCACTTCCCCAACAAGCAGGCGATCATCGCCGTGCTGTTCAGTGAGTACGAGGCCCTGGTCGAAAGCTTCCTGCGCCCGCCCCAGGGTCGTGCCGCCACCGTCGAAGACAAGCGCTACTACTTGAAAGAACTGCTGAACGCGATGTGGCGCTATCGGTTCCTGCACCGCGACCTGGAGCACTTGCTCGACAACGATGCAGAGTTGGCGGCCCGCTACCGGCGTTTCTCCCAGCGCTGCCTGATCCAGGGTACGGCGATCTACGCCGGGTTTGTCGACGCCGGCATCCTCAAGATGGACAAGGTCCAGATCGAATCCCTGACCCTGAACGCCTGGATCATCCTGACGTCCTGGGTGCGCTTCCTGTGCACCACTCGCGACAATTCCAATCACCTCAGCGAGCAGGCCATTAAACGTGGCGTGTATCAGGTGCTGGTGCTCGAAGCCGGGTTTGTTACAGAGCAGTCGCGGGACGAAATCGACGCCCTGTTCGAAGAGTTTTACGTGCCGTTGGGCCAGGCCCTCGAAGAAGTGCAGTAGGATCGCTCACCGCTTGAACTCACAGGAGCCCGCCATGCCCATCGCGCAACTGATCAGCCCACTCGACCTGGACCTGAAGAAGGACCAGCCGGGGCTGGTGATTCTGGACTGTCGTTTTGCCCTTGAAGACCCCGATTATGGCCAGCGCAGCTATGCCGAGGGGCATATCGCCGGCGCCGCTTTCGCTGACCTCGAGCGTGATCTCAGTGGGTCTGTGACCAAGGGCGTCACCGGTCGCCACCCATTGCCACAAGCGACGGACTTGATCGAGCGTCTTCAGGCCTGGGGTGTCAACAACGACAGCGTCGTGGTGCTCTATGACGACGGTCCCGGTGCCTTTGCCGCGCGGGCCTGGTGGTTGTTGGCCTGGCTGGGCAAGCGCGACGGGGTGTTTATCCTCGATGGTGGCCTCAAGGCCTGGCATGCCGCTGGCTTGCCGTTGAGCCTGGATGCGCCGGCCACCGCGCGCGGTAACTTCAGCGGCAGCCCGGACTCGAGCCTGGTGCTGAATGCTGAACAATTGCTCAAGCGCTTGAGCCGTCCGCAGTTGACCCTGCTCGATGCCCGTGGACTGCCGCGTTTTCGCGGTGAAGTCGAGCCCATCGATCCGGTTGCCGGACATATCCCTGGCGCACAGTGTGCAGCATTTACCGACAATCTCGGGGCGGACGGTCGCTTCCTGCCAGCCGAACAACTGAAGCAGCGCTTTGCCGAGAAGCTGGCGGATCGTTCACCGAACGAGTTGGTAGCGTACTGCGGTTCCGGCGTGACCGCCTGCCACAATCTGTTTGCCCTGTGTCTGGCCGGCTACCCGCTGGGGGCGCTGTATGCCGGTTCGTGGAGCGAGTGGATCACTGATCCCCAGCGAGCGGTTGCCACTGGCGACTGATGGGCTAAATGGGCAGTTGCCCGAACAGCCAGCGCAGGAGGAAGAACACCAGCATGCCACCCCCGATAGTCGCCAGCAGGTGTCGGGTGGTGGCGGCGATGGCGATGGCCGCCAAGCCTCCGAGTAAGTAGGCATTGTCCA
The DNA here is from genome assembly GCF_024519635.1 of Pseudomonas sp. Pse1. Taxonomy (NCBI): domain Bacteria; kingdom Pseudomonadati; phylum Pseudomonadota; class Gammaproteobacteria; order Pseudomonadales; family Pseudomonadaceae; genus Pseudomonas; species Pseudomonas sp. Pse1. Next base: position 135,556 of record NZ_JALJRO010000012.1, on the reverse strand, counting down.
GGGTCAGTGCCCAGTGCTGGCCATCGGGCAGCAGCATGCCCGGCACCACAATCGCCGTCAGTACGGCCGTCGGCACATAGTGCAGGCCTTGGCGCACCAGGGTCGGAAAGCGCAGGTTGGGCCAGGCGAACAGGCTATAGCGCAGCATGAAGCTGATCGCCATCATGCCGAAAATCATCCACCAATAATTCATGTGTGCAGCTCCCTGGCGGTATGGCGGGTCAATTGTCGACGCTCCAGCATCACGCCTACCGCGATGCCACTGAACGCCGCGGCCATCAGGCCCAGCTTGTACGGCCAGTGGAATGTGGCCAGGGCTACGGCGCCCGCTGCCAGTGCGGCGGCCAGCTGTGGTTGATTGCGCAGCAGGGGGATGACGATGCCGATAAAGGTCGCCAGCATGGCGAACTCCAGGCCCCAACTTGCCAGGTCTGGCACGGCCTGGCCGAACAGCACGCCGGCCAGTGAACTCAATACCCAGCAGGCATACAGCGAACTGGCGACCCCGAGCCAGTACCACTGCGCCAGCGGTCGGTCGCCGTGCAGTAAGTAGAAGCGCTGGACCACGGCGAAGGTCTCGTCAGTCAGCCAGAACGCCAAGAGGATGCGCCAGCGCTGCGGCAGTTGGCCGACATGAGGCTGCAGGGTGGCGCTGTAGAGCACGTGGCGCAGGTTGACGATGAAGGTCGTCAGCAGAATCACCAGCAGGCTGGCGCCACTGCCGAGCAAACTGAGGACGACAAGCTGCGCCGAGCCGGCATACACCAGCGCCGACATGCCGAACGCCTGCCAGAGTGTCAGGCCGGCCGCCCCAGCCAGGGTGCCGAAGATCAGGCCAAACGGCAGAATGCCCACCGCCATGGCGAAACTGTCGCGGATACCGCGTGAATAAAGCTGCTTTCGGGTCATCGTGACTCTCCTTGTCCGCCCATCTTGCGCCGGGCGGCAAAGGTCTGTCTTGAACGATCTTGCAGGTTTCTAGGATGCAGCCGGTGCCACTGATCGGGCGCTGCGATAGGCACCGGGCCCGACTCCATAGACCTTCTTGAATTGCCGGCTCAGATGGCTTTGATCGGCGAAACCCAGCTGCGTGGCGACGGCCAGCGGCAGGCAGCCTTCCTGCAGCAGGGCGCGGGCCTGGGCAATGCGCTGTTGCATCAGCCAGGTGTGCGGTGGCATGCCGGTAGCGCGGCGAAATACCCGGGCGAAGTGAAACGGCGACAGATTGACCGCTGCCGCCAGGGCTTCCAGCGAGGGCGGGGCGGCCAGTTGGCTGTGCATCAATTCCTTGGCCCGGGTAATGGCGCGATGTTCTCGTCCCGGTTGTCCGGGTGTCGCCACGGCGGCATGGCGTTGCAGTAGCGCAAACATCATTTCGCGCCACAGGGTTTGTTGTTGCAAGGCGCTGGCCGGACTCTCCAGCAAGCGGTGCAAGTAGCTGAAACCACTGACCAGGTCCGGGTCGCGGTACAGCGTCGCGCCGAAGGCCGGCAGGTTGTGTGCGGGCAGTTCGAGTTCGGCCAGCAGGGTGTGGATCTGTTGGTTGTCGGGATAGAACGCACGGTACAGCCAGCCGTCTTCCGTGCCCTTGTTGCCGGTGTGCAGTTCGTCCGGGTTGATCACCACGAGGGTACCGCTGGCGGCCAGGTGCTCGGCGCCGCGATACCGATAGCGCTGGGCGCCGGCCATGATCATGTCGATCACGAAGCCATCATGCACATGCGGGACGAAACGCTGCTCGATATAGCGAGCTGACAGCAGTTCGACGCCGGCCAGGGGGGCGGTTTGCCAAAAATGGATGGATTCGCCCGGAAGGTTTTGCACAGGCTTAACCGCGTCCCGCGAGGGTCAGCCACTGAGGGATGCGCCGCTCGAGGTAATAGCCGGGATTTCGCAATGTGCCATCAACGAAGCCGACGTGGCCGCCCTTGGGCTGCAGTTCGAAGTGAGTACAGGTAGACAGTTCGTGCGCCTCGGGCAGGCTGTGAGGGTAGACAAAGGGGTCGTCGGCGGCCTGGATAATCAGGGTGGGCGTACGAATTTCGCCCAGGTAGTAACGGCTGGACGCTCGCCGATAGTAATCCTGCGCGTCGGCAAAGCCATGCAGGGGCGCAGTGACGCGGCCGTCGAAGTCCCAGAAGGTACGCATCTTGTCCAGCGAGCCGAGGCTGGCCAGGGTCGCCAGGCCTTCGTGGCGGCCGTCCTGGAGAAACTGACGCTGCTTGTTCTTGATGTAGGCCAACATCTCCCGCATGAAATGCGCCTGATAGACCCGGGAAAAGCCCTGGCCGATACGGTCGGCGCACTGGTCCAGGCGGAAGGGCACGGAAACCGCGACGGCTCCCTGCAACTGACTGTCGCCAGCGCTTTCCCCGAGGTGCTTGAGCAGCACATTGCCGCCCAGTGAATAGCCAACGGCATACAGCGGGGCCAGGGGTCGAACTGTGCGCAGATGTTTGATCGCGGCGGCCAGGTCTTCGCTGGCGCCGGAGTGATAGCTGCGTGGCAGCAGGTTGGGCTCACCGGAGCAACCGCGCCAATTCAGCGCCACGCTGGCCCAGCCCTGCGCGGACAAGGCACGCTGCAGACCCGCGACGTAAGGCGAATTGGAGGAACCGGTCAGACCGTGCAGCACCAGCACCAGTGGCGCTTCTGCACTGTGCGGACCATGCCAGTCGAAATCGAGAAAATCGCCGTCGTCGAGCCACAGGCGTTCACGTTGGCGCTCCAGGTGTGTGGTTTTGCGCCACAGAGGACCCCACAAAGTTTGCAGGTGCGGGTTGCCGAGGCCCAGGGCCGGGGTGAAAGACGTTACAGGTGTAGAAGGCTGTGGCACGACGATCTCGAGAGGGGCGGGTAAGCGAGTGGCAGAAAATCTAACTTGCCACAAACGGCTCGTCAGCGCGACACATGCTCTGGATCGGTGGATCGACAGTCACCGACCGGGCGCTGTGGGCGGTCAGCACTATCATGGGCATCAGCCCGCTCAAGAGCAGCAGGACGCTGCAGTAGAAGTTCATGTATTGGGCATCCTTGGTGATTGACTTGAAACGCTGTCGATCACTGTCGCTTATGCCGCAGCAAAGGGGGTGGTAGCTATTTAATACCGGGCGGACGGAGGAACGGGCGATGCGCTTGCCCGTTCCTTCGGTGGCGTCAGACCAGGCGGTGCCACAGCGCGTAGTAGACCCGTCCGGATTTCTGTTCCCGGTGCAGGCGCCAGGTGCCCGGCAGGCCGAGAGTGGAAGGGGCGTTTTCGCTTTCGGTATAAATCCAGGCGTCATCCGCCAGCCACTGCCGTTCTTCCAGCAGCGTGCACACCGCTGGCAGCAGGTTCTGGTTGAACGGAGGGTCGAGAAACACCAGGTCGTAGGCGGTGGCCGGCTGGGTTTCCAGGTAGCGCAGCGCGTCGGCGGTCTGCACCTGGCCCACGGTGCAGCGCAGGGTCCCCAGATGCTCCTTCAGGCTGGATACTGCCAGGCTGCTGGCGTCCAGCGCCTGCCCCATGGCTGCGCCACGGGACAAGGCTTCGAGAAACAGCGCACCGCTACCGGCGAAGGGGTCGAGTATTTTCGCCCCAGGCACGTAGGGCGCGAGCCAGTTGAACAGGGTCTCGCGCACGCGGTCCGGCGTCGGGCGCAGGCCCGGGGCGTCGGGGAAGCTCAGGCGACGGCTGCGCCATTCGCCGCCGATGATGCGCAGCTGGTTCACGCCGTTATGTACGTTGTGAACCGGTTTTTTTGGATTCGATGAACGGGCCATTAATGCTCCGGAACCCCGAGCGGCTGCTCGGAAGGTTTGTCAGTAGGGGCCGGTAACGGCTGTTGCGGCACGGTAGGACCGACGGTGACGATCACCATCTTGTCCATGCTCAAGTGTTTGTTCATGGCTGCGGTGACTTGCTCGACCGTCAGACTCTGGGATTGCTGCATGAAGTCTTCGAGGTAGCTCAACGGCAGATTATAGAAGCCCATCGCACCCAACTGACCAACAATATCGGCGTTGCTGGCGGTGGACAGCGGGAAGCTGCCGGCCAGTTCGCGCTTGGCGTCGTCGAGCTCCTTCTGGGTCGGACCGGTCTTGAGGTAGTCAGCCAGCACGTCCTGCACCAGTTTCAGGGTGCCTTCGCTCATTTCGGCGCGAGTCTGCAGGTTGATCATGAACGGACCGCGCGCCTGCATCGGCGAGAAGCCCGAATAGACACCGTAGGTCAGACCGCGTTTTTCCCTGACTTCGCTCATCAGGCGGGTGCCGAAACCACCGCCGCCGAGAATCTGGTTGCCCAGGGACAGGGCGGCGTAATCCGGATCGTCGCGGTCGATGCCCAATTGCGCGAGCATCAGGTTGGTCTGTTTGGCAGGGAACTCGACGCGGCTGGTTCCGGGCTTGGGCTCGGCCGGCTGAGCGATCTTCGGCAGCGCCGGGCCCTTGGGCAGCGCGCTGGAGACCTGGGCGGCAATCGCCTCGGCTTCGCTGCGCGACAGGTCGCCGACCAGCGCGATCACCACGTTGCCGGCGGCATAGGCCTTGGCGTGGAAGGCCTTGAGCTGCGCCAGGGTGATCGGCGGGATGCTCAGGGGATTGCCATCGCTGGCGTGGGCGTAAGGGTGCTGGCCATAAAGGCGGCGCATCAGCTCCAGGCTCGCGACTTTCGCCGAGTTCTGTTTCTGGTACTCGAAGCCGGCCAGCACCTGGTTCTTGATCCGCGCCAGTGAGTCGGCAGGAAAGGTCGGGTGGCCGACCACTTCGGCAAACAGCTTGAGGGCCGGCTCACGTTTGTCCACGGCACTGAGGCTGCGCAGTGAAGCAACGGCCATGTCTTTGTAGGCACCATTGCCGAAGTCTGCACCCAGGCCTTCAAAGCCCTGGGCGATCTGGCTGACGTCCTTGCCAGCAACGCCTTCGTTGAGCATGGCGTTGGTCAGCATGGCCAGGCCCGGGGCATTGCCGTCCTGGCTGCTGCCGGCGGCGAAAATCAGGCGCAGGTCGAACATCGGCAGCTCAGGGGCGGCGACGAACAGCACTTTCGCACCCTCGGCGGTGTTCCAGGTCTGCACATCGAGTTTGCGCCGGCTCGGAGCCTTGCCGTCGAGTTCGGCCAGCGATTGCAGTTTCTGGCTCGACTGGGCTTTGTCGATGGCTTCGCTGGCGACGGTTTCAGCGCTGCGCGAGAAATAGAAAGCGGCGGAGCCCGCCAGTGCGACAGCGACCAGGCTGATCAGCAGCAGGCGCGGTGGTTTACGCTCACTCATGAGACGTCTCCTGTGGCAGTACATGGGCGACGCTGAGACGTTCGCGTGTGAAGTACAGCTTGGCGGCATTCTGGATGTCTTGCGGGGTCACGCTTTCCAGCTCGGCGAGTTCGCTGTCCATCAGTTTCCACGACAGGCCGACGGTTTCCAGCTGGCCGATGGCGGTGGCCTGGCTGGTGATCGAATCACGCTCGTAGACCAGGCCGGCGATCACCTGGGCGCGGACACGCTCCAGTTCCTCGGCTGACGGCGCGGTGGTTTTCAATTGCTCCAGCAGCCTCCACAGGCCAGCTTCGGCTTGGGCCATGGTTTTCTGCTTCTGGGTATTGGGTGTGGCCGACAGGGTGAACAGCGAGTCGCCACGGGTGTAGGCGTCGTAACTCGACGAGCCACCGGACACCAGTTCTTCGCCGCGTTCCAGCTGGGTCGGAATGCGTCCGCTGTAGCCGCCGTCAAGCAGCGCCGAGATCAGGCGCAAGGCGTTGACCGAGCGTTTGTCTTCGGTGGTGGCAATGCTCGGTACGTTAAAGGCCAGCATCAGGGCCGGGAGCTGGGTCTGCACTTTCAGGGTGATCTGCCGTTCACCCGGCTCGGCCAGTTCCAGCGGAATCTTCGCCGGAGGTACTGCGCGGCGGGCTATCGGGCCGAAGTAGCGCTGGGCCAGGGCCTTGACCTCGTCCGGGGTGACGTCGCCGACCACCACCAGGGTGGCATTGTTCGGCGCATACCAGGATTCGTACCACTGACGCAGTTCCTCGACCTTCATGCGGTCCAGGTCGGCCATCCAGCCGATGGTCGGCGTGTGGTAGCCGCTGGCCGGGTAGGCCATGGCCTTGAAGCGCTCGTAGGCTTTGGACATCGGCTTGTCGTCGGTGCGCAGGCGGCGTTCTTCCTTGATGACCTCGATCTCGCGGCTGAACTCGTCCGGTGGCAGGCGCAGGCTGGCCATGCGGTCGGCTTCCAGTTCGAAAGCGACACCCAGGCGATCACGGGCCAGTACCTGGTAGTAGGCGGTGAAGTCGTCGCTGGTGAAGGCGTTCTCTTCGGCACCGAGATCGCGCAGGATCAACGACGCTTCGCCGGGACCGACCTTCTCGCTGCCCTTGAACATCATGTGTTCCAGGGCGTGGGACAAACCGGTCTGGCCCGGGGTTTCGTAGCTGGAGCCGACCTTGTACCAAACCTGCGACACCACCACTGGCGCCCGATGATCCTCGCGCACGACGACCTTGAGGCCGTTGTCGAGGGTGAATTCATGGGTCGGTTGCGGGTCGGCAGCCATGGCTGCGAGGGGTAGGCAAACTGTGCTGAGCAGCAGGCCAGCGGCGCGGCGGGCTAGAGCATTCATTGGTTTTTTAACCTGTTGAGCTGCCCGCTTGGTCTTAGCGTCGGCGGGCGAGGAGGTGCTAGGATACTGATCCGTTTTACTGGCGGCCACGCCTATCAGGCCTTTGATCGCCTGACAGGTTGTATGGGTTTCCGGAAGAAGCTTTGAGTTTATTAGCTAAACTCTGCGTTTTCGCCGACGATGCCGTTCCAGTCCTTAGTGTTAGTCGACCTTTTGAGATGCCCGCGAGCATCTCGACAAATTATTGCGCGTGAACAAGCTGTGTGAATCGCAGTCTGTTCTGCATCGAATATTCAATTGCCGGGGCGCCATTGGCGCGCCGCTACTGTGAGATAGCCGTCCTCCATGTTTGGTTCCAACGACGACAAGAAGAACCCAGCTGCGGCTGGCGAGAAAAAAAGCCTGTTCGGATGGCTGCGTAAAAAACCGCAGCAAGCCGTCGTCGAACAGCCACAACCAGAACCCGAGATAGCCCCGCAGCCTTTAGTAGAAGCCGCGCCGGTGGTCGAGACGACTGCGCCGGTGGTGCTGCCCATCGCTGAGCCGGTTCTGCAGCCTGCAGTCGAGCCAGCGCCGGTACCTGCACCAAGCCCCGAGCCGTGGTTGACCCTGCCGGTGCCTGAAGAACCGGTGGCCCTGGTCGAAGATGAGCAGGCGCCGCACATCACGCCGCCGATTCCCGCGCCGACAGTGGTCCAGCAAGCCGTGGAACTGTTGGTGGCCGAGCCAAAGCCGGTCGCCGCAGTTGAAGTCGCGGAAACCGAAGAGCCCGATCTGCCGCAGCCGGTCATTGCCGCTTTCGTCGCCCCACCGGCTGTTTCGCAGCCGACGTCGGCTGCCGCCGCTCCCGCACCAGTTGCACCTGGCCCCGTTGCTTCAGCGCCAGTTGCTCCAGCACCTGTTGTGGCCGAGCCGGTAGTCGCCGATCCGGTGCGCAGCGAAGAAGCCAAGACCGGTTTCTTCGCCCGCCTCAAGCAAGGCCTGTCGAAGACCAGCGCCAGCATCGGCGGAGGCATGGCCAGCCTGTTTCTGGGCAAGAAAATCATTGATGACGAGTTGCTCGAAGACATCGAAACCCGCCTGCTGACTGCTGACGTCGGGGTTGAAGCGACTTCGGTGATCATCCAGCGCCTGACCCAGAAGGTCGCCCGCAAGGAGTTGGCTGACGCCGACGCCCTGTACAAATCCCTGCAGGCTGAATTGGCGGCGATGCTCAAACCGGTCGAGCAGCCGTTGAAAATCAACGCGCAGAACAAGCCGTTCGTGATCCTGGTGGTAGGCGTCAACGGCGCTGGCAAGACCACCACCATCGGCAAGCTGGCGAAGAAGCTGCAGCTCGAAGGCAAGAAAGTCATGCTCGCGGCGGGTGATACCTTCCGTGCGGCGGCTGTCGAGCAACTGCAGGTCTGGGGCGAGCGGAACAACATTGCGGTGATCGCCCAGCACACCGGTGCCGACTCGGCGTCGGTGATCTTCGACGCCGTGCAGGCGGCCAAGGCACGGAATATCGACGTGCTGATCGCTGATACCGCCGGTCGCCTGCACACCAAAGACAACCTGATGGAAGAATTGAAGAAGGTTCGCCGGGTGATCGGCAAGCTCGATGCCGAAGCACCGCACGAAGTGTTGCTGGTGCTCGATGCCGGTACCGGGCAGAACGCGATCAACCAGGCCAAGCAATTCAATCAGACGGTAGCGCTGACCGGCCTGGCCCTGACCAAGCTCGACGGCACCGCCAAGGGTGGGGTGATTTTTGCCCTGGCCAAGCAGTTCGGCCTGCCGATTCGCTACATCGGTGTCGGTGAAGGCATCGATGACTTGCGCACCTTTGAAGCAGAACCCTTTGTCCAGGCATTGTTTGCCGAGCGGGAGCGTGCATGATTCGTTTCGAACAGGTCGGCAAGCGTTATCCGAATGGTCACGTCGGCTTGCATGAGCTGAGCTTTCGAGTCCGCCGCGGCGAGTTCCTGTTTGTCACCGGCCATTCCGGTGCTGGTAAAAGCACCCTGCTGCGTCTGTTGCTGGCGATGGAGCGTCCGACCACTGGCAAATTGCTCCTGGCCGGGCAGGACCTGGCGACCATCAGCAACGCCCAGATCCCGTTCCTGCGCCGGCAGATCGGGGTGGTGTTCCAGAATCACCAGTTGCTGTTTGACCGCACAGTGTTCAACAACGTCGCCTTGCCGCTGCAGATCCTCGGCCTGTCCAAGGTCGAGATCGCCAAGCGCGTGGATTCGGCCCTGGATCGGGTCGCGCTGTCGGACAAGAGCGACCTGTACCCCGGCGACCTATCCACCGGCCAGCAACAGCGTGTGGGCATCGCCCGCGCCATCGTCCACCGTCCGGCCCTGCTGTTGGCGGACGAGCCCACCGGTAACCTCGACCCGCGCTTGGCGGCAGAGATCATGGGGGTTTTCGAAGACATCAACCGCTTGGGTACCAGCGTGCTGATTGCCAGTCACGACCTGGCGCTGATCGCGCGCATGCGCCATCGCATGTTGACCCTGCAGCGCGGCCGATTGATTGGCGACGGGGAGGCCGGAGCATGAGTGCGACACGCAGTCCAAAGGTTTCCGAGCGCGTAGCCCCCAAGGCTGCCGATCCGCAACCGCAGAAGAAAAAACACGACGAAGATGATGGTCCGGATTTCGGCACCCTGTTGCGGGCCTGGATCGAAAGCCACCGCGCCAGCCTGCTCGACAGCCTGCGCCGGCTTGGCAAGCAGCCGATCGGCAGTTTCTTTACCTGCCTGGTCATGGCCGTGGCCCTGAGCTTGCCGATGGGGCTGTCACTTCTGCTAAGTAACGTCGAACGCCTGGGCGGCTCCTGGCAGCGTGCAGCGCAGATTTCCCTGTACCTGCAACTGGATGCCAGCGCCGGTGAAGGCGAGCAACTGCGCGAACAGATCAAGGCGCTGCCCGGGGTGGCGGATGCCGAGTACATCAGCCGCGATCAGGCGCTGGAAGAGTTCCAGCAGCAGTCGGGCCTGGGTGAGGCGCTCAAGGAGTTGCCGGAAAACCCGCTGCCGGGCGTCGTTCTGGTGACCCCGAAAGAAGTCGACAAGGCGACCCTCGAGGCCTTGCGCCAAAGACTTGCCGAGATGCCGAAGGTGCAGCAGGCGCAACTGGACCTGGTTTGGGTCGAGCGACTGGCGGCGATTCTCAAGCTGGGCGACCGGTTTGTCTTCGGTCTGACGGTGTTGCTGGTTTCTGCATTACTTTTGGTGATAGGCAATACCATTCGTCTTCATATTGAAAACCGCCGCACAGAGATAGAAGTGATTAAACTCGTCGGCGGCACAGACAGCTATGTGCGTAGGCCCTTTCTCTATATGGGCGCGCTTTATGGCTTCGGTGCGGGGATTTTTTCCTGGGGCGTCCTGGCGTTCGGCCTGAACTGGCTGAATGACGCGGTGGTCGGCCTTGCCGGCTTGTACGGCAGTAACTTCTCGCTGGCCGGCGTGCCGGTAGCCGATGGTCTGTCGCTCTTGCTAGGCGCGGTGTTGTTGGGTTATATCGGTGCGTGGATTGCGGTGGCACGCCATTTGAGAGAGCTTGCACCGAAGTAAATCGTATTTTTTGCTTGTATGTCCTTTCAGCGTGTAGGGGAACTTGTTCTTCGGTTTCCGGTCAATTTTCGCAGTGCTGAACTGCACGAGTTATGTGAGTCGGAGGTTTTTTCGTATGACCACTTCTTTGCAACCTGCTTATGCCCTGGTTCCTGGTGCAAACCTGGAAGCCTATGTGCACACGGTGAACAGCATTCCACTGCTGACGCCAGAGCAGGAGCGTGAACTGGCCGAGAGTCTCTACTATGAGCAGGATCTTGAGGCGGCTCGGCAGATGGTGCTCGCCCACCTGCGTTTTGTTGTACATATCGCCCGTAGCTACAGTGGCTACGGCCTGGCCCAGGCTGACCTGATCCAGGAAGGCAACGTCGGCCTGATGAAAGCGGTGAAACGCTTCAATCCGGAAATGGGTGTGCGCCTGGTGTCTTTTGCCGTGCACTGGATCAAGGCGGAAATCCACGAATTCATCCTGCGCAACTGGCGTATTGTGAAAGTCGCGACCACCAAGGCCCAGCGCAAGCTGTTCTTCAACCTGCGCAGCCAGAAAAAACGCTTGGCGTGGCTGAACAACGAAGAAGTCCATCGTGTGGCTGAAAGCCTCGGCGTAGAGCCGCGGGAAGTCCGCGAGATGGAAAGCCGCCTGACCGGCCACGACATGGCCTTTGACCCGGCCGCCGAAGCGGACGACGACAGTGCCTTCCAGTCTCCAGCCAACTACCTGGAAGATCACCGCTACGACCCGGCCCGCCAGCTGGAAGACGCTGACTGGAGCGACAACTCCACCAGCAACCTGCACGAGGCGCTGGACGTCCTGGACGAGCGCAGCCGCGACATCCTCTACCAGCGTTGGCTGGCAGAAGAAAAAGCCACGCTGCACGACCTGGCGCAGAAGTACAACGTCTCGGCCGAGCGGATTCGTCAGCTTGAGAAGAGCGCGATGAACAAGCTGAAACTGTCGATTGCGGCGTAAGCTGAAAGCCGGCAACAAAAAAAGCCCCGACTCGCAAGAGCCGGGGCTTTTTTGTGGATCTTCTCCCACCCTGTGGAAGCGGGAACGGGGTTTATTCCGCCCAAGGCGCCCGACGCGAGTCATTCAGGCCAATCAGGTAGCTATCTCCGCCCAACTGGCGCATTTGTTGGCGAATCCAGCCGGCACGGCGTTGCACGTAGGCGGTCGGATGGCTGGCGCTCCACACCCGTGGATTGGGCAGTACCGCCGCCAGCAGGCTGGCCTGTTGGGGACTGAGATTTTTCGCGCTGACGCCGAAATGGTGGCGGGCGGCGGCTTCGGCGCCGAACACGCCGTCATCCCACTCAACGCTGTTGAGATACACCTCGAGAATCCGCTGCTTCGGCCAGAGCACCTCGATCAGCCCGGTGAACCAGGCTTCCAGGCCTTTGCGCAGCCAACTGCGGCCGGACCACAGGAACAGATTCTTCGACACCTGCTGACTCAAGGTGCTGGCGCCGCGTACCGAGCCGCCCAATTCGTTATGGGCCAGGGCTGCGCGGATCGCGCCGATGTCGAAGCCCCAATGCTCAGGGAATTTCTGATCTTCGCCGGCAATCACCGCGACTTTCAGGTCATCGGAGATGTCCTCCCACGGCGTCCAGTCGCGTTGCAGGTCGATGGGCTCGCCGTCGATCCAGGATTCGATCTTGCGTTCGACCATCAGTGTCGTGCCCGGTGGCGGGACGAAGCGAAAAATCAGCACCAACACCACGCTGCCAGCCGCGAACCAGAGCAGGGCCTTGGTGAAACGTCGAAAAAATATACGCAGCATAGAGATGGCTTGGCCGAACCCGTCGAGCGGGCCATTATACAGACCCTGTTGATCGAGTCTGACTGGAGTTCTTCATGCTGCGTGGCTTTCTGATGCTGGCTGCTTTCTTCGGTTTCACCGGCGTTGCCCTGGGAGCCTTCGCCGCCCATGGCTTGAAGAGCCGCCTGACCCCTGAGTACCTGGCCATTTTCCACACCGGCGTCACCTATCAGTTAGTGCATGCGCTGGCATTGTTTGGCGTCGCGCTGCTGGCCACTCAGATGCAGGGTCGGTTGGTGGCCTGGGCCGGTATTTCGTTCAGCATCGGTATCCTGCTGTTCTCCGGCAGCCTGTACCTGCTGACCACCACCGGCATCGGCAAGCTTGGCATCATCACCCCGTTCGGTGGCCTGGCTTTCCTGATTGGCTGGCTGTGCCTGGGACTCGCCGCCTGGCGCCTGCAGGCGACCGCCTGACGCTTGTTACTGACCTTTAGGTCATGATCGGGCTAGAATGCTGGCCCCTAAAAATGATGGCGGCATTCGGCATGCGCATTCAGTTGAACGGCGAATCCCTTGAACTGCCCGACGGCGAGACCGTTGCGGGCCTACTGGTCCGTCTGGACCTGACCGGACGCCGTGTCGCGGTCGAGCGCAATCTGGACATCGTCCCGCGTAGCCAGCATGCAGACACCACCCTCACCGAAGGCGATTCGGTAGAAGTGGTGCACGCCATCGGCGGCGGCTGATCGTCCATCGCGACAGCCGCGCCCTACACGCATTGTGCAAGAACCTCACCCCCACAGAGGATTTCCGATGAGCAACGTTCGCAGCGACAAGCCCTTCGTCCTGGCCGGTCGTACGTACCAGTCGCGTTTGCTGGTAGGTACCGGCAAGTACCGTGACATGCAAGAAACCCGTTCGGCCATCGAAGCCTCGGGTGCCGAGATCGTCACCTTCGCCGTGCGCCGCACCAACCTCGGGCAGATCGAGGGCGAGCCGAACTTGCTCGAAGTGCTGTCGCCGGATCGCTACACCTTCCTGCCGAACACCGCCGGTTGCTACGACGCGATCGAGGCCGTGCGCACCTGCCGCCTGGCCCGTGAGCTGCTCGACGGCCATAACCTGGTGAAGCTGGAAGTGCTGGCGGACCAGAAAACCCTGTTCCCCAACGTGATCGAAACCCTCAAGGCCGCCGAAACCCTGGTCAAGGAAGGCTTCGACGTGATGGTCTACACCAGCGACGATCCGATTATCGCCCGGCAACTGGCGGAAATCGGCTGCATCGCGGTCATGCCACTGGCCGGCCTGATCGGCTCGGGCCTGGGTATCTGCAACCCGTACAACCTGCAGATCATCCTTGAAGAGGCGAAGATCCCGGTGTTGGTGGATGCGGGTGTGGGCACGGCTTCCGATGCCACCATCGCCATGGAACTGGGCTGCGACGCGGTGCTGATGAACTCGGCCCTCGCCCATGCACAGCAACCGATCATGATGGCCGAAGCCATGAAACACGCGATTGTTGCCGGTCGCCTGGCGTACCTGGCCGGACGCATGCCGAAAAAACTCTATGCCAGCGCCTCCTCGCCGCTGGATGGTCTGATCAAGTAAGAGCCATTGATGACTGAATCGAACGACACGCCTATCCAGACGGAAGAAGGCGAAGAGCGCCAACACCGCCGCATCAAGAGTTTCGTGATGCGCGCCGGGCGCATGACCGAAGGCCAGCAAAAGGGCCTGGAGCAGGGCACCCCGCTGTTCGTCCTGCCACTGGCCGACGCGCCGGTAGACTTCGACCAGGTGTTTGGCCGCTCGGCGCCACGCTCGCTGGAAATCGGTTTCGGCATGGGCCATTCGTTGCTGGAAATGGCCGCGGCTGCGCCTGAGCAGGACTTCATCGGTGTCGAAGTGCACCGTCCGGGTGTCGGTGCGCTGCTCAATGGCGTGCTGACCCAGGGCCTGACCAACCTGCGCGTCTACGATTGCGATGCGATCGAGGTGCTCAATCGTTGCGTGGCCGACAACAGCCTGGATCGCCTGATGCTGTTTTTCCCGGATCCGTGGCACAAGAGCCGCCACCACAAGCGCCGCATTGTTCAGGCCTCGTTCGCCGAGCTGGTGCGCAGCAAGTTGAAGGTCGGCGGTGTGCTGCACATGGCCACCGACTGGGAGCCGTACGCCGAGTACATGCTGGAAGTCATGAACGTCGCCCCGGGTTATCGCAACCTGGCTGAAGACGGCAAGTGCGTGCCGCGCCCGGCCGAACGCCCGATCACCAAGTTCGAACGCCGTGGTGAGCGGCTTGGGCATGGGGTGTGGGATTTGAAGTTCGAAAAACAGTCTTAAGCTGAGCACTGCAAAAACTGTGGGAGCGAGCCTGCTCGCTCCCACATTTGATTTAGCGCATGGTCGAGATCACCGCCGATCCGCCACCACCCCAATCAACACCAGCACCACCAACAACACCGGCGCCAGGCTGTAGTTGTTGAACTGGCTCAGGCCCTTGACGATCCACGGGGTGGCGTAGAGCAGGGCGGCGCCGCTGCCGATCACGCACAGCAACGACATCATCGGCACGCGCAAGGCTCCGGCGATGTTGCCCAAGCGCTGTTCGATCCAGCCTTTAAAGTCCGCGCCAAACAGCACCAGCAAACAACCCACCAGCGCCAAAGAGATTTCCGACAGGTTGCTGCGACTCCAGCGCGAGACAGTGGCGAGCAGGTCGAGTACCAAATCCATTCGTTTTCCCTTAGGTCTGAGATCAGATCAGAAAATTCTGCAGCAGGTCATTGAGGAACAGCTGTCCGCGCTCGGTAGCCGCCAGACGTGATGGTTCGACCCGCAACAAGCCACTTTGTTCGGCGTCGCGACGGCCTTCGGCAAGGCTGTCCAGGGGCATGCCGGTGCGCTCCGGGTACAGCCTGGCCTCGACCCCGTCCGTCAGACGCAGGGCGTTCATCAAAAACTCGAACGGCATTTCCTCGTCACCCAGGGCCTTTTCGCCAGCCTTGAAGCTTTTCGCCGGGTTCAGGTAGTCCTTGGGCAGGCGGGTCTTCCAGGTGCGCAGGATGCGTCCGTCCGGGTGACTGAGCTTGCCATGGGCGCCGGCGCCAATGCCGATAAAGTCGCCAAAACTCCAGTAATTGAGGTTATGCCGCGCTGCCCGGCCGGGCTGGGCGTAGGCCGAGACTTCGTATTGGGCGTAACCGTGTTCGGCCAACAGCGCTTGCCCGGCTTCCTGAATGTCCCAGAGTGTGTCGTCTTCCGGCAGGATTGGCGGCTGGTTCCAGAACACCGTGTTGGGTTCCAGGGTCAGTTGATACCAGGACAAATGAGTCGGCTTCAGCGCGATAGCTTGGCGCAGGTCGTCCAGGGCGTCTTCCAGGGACTGATCAGGCAGGCCGTGCATCAGGTCCAGATTGAAGTTGTCGAACCCGGCCTGGCGCGCCATACCGGCGGCGCGGATGGCCTCGTCGCCATTGTGGATGCGTCCCAGGGCCTTGAGCTTTTCCTGCTGGAAGCTCTGGATGCCGATCGACAAACGATTGATTCCCAAGGCGCGGTAAGCGACGAACTTCTCTTGCTCGAAAGTGCCCGGATTGGCTTCCAGGGTGATTTCGATGTCGCTGGCGAACGGGATGCGCTGTTCCACGCCCTTGAGCAGGCGACCCAGTGCGGGGGCGCTGAACAGGCTGGGGGTGCCACCGCCGAAGAAGATCGAGCTTAGCTCCCGGCCGTACACCGCGTGCAGGTCCTGGTCGAGGTCAGCAAGCAGGGCGTCGACATACTCCTCCTCCGGCAGCTCTGGACTGGCGGTGTGGGAGTTGAAGTCGCAATACGGGCATTTGCGTACGCACCACGGGATGTGGATGTACAGCGCCAGGGGCGGCAGCGATGGCAACGAGCCCCGGGACGAAGGTGCGGCGCCACCGAAAATCAGCGACGACGCGGGAGAGTCGTGGGTCATTTCAGGCCCAGACGCTGGCGCAGCAGAACCATTGCGCGGGCGCGGTGGCTGATCTGGTTCTTGTCGGCCGGACTCAGTTCGGCGCTCGAGCAGTTACGCTCCGGTACCCAGAACAGCGGATCGTAGCCAAAGCCGTGCTCGCCGCTGGCCTGGGTCAGCATGCGGCCGTGCCACAGGCCTTCGCAGAGAATCGGCAGCGGGTCGTCAGCGTGTCGTACCAGTGCCAGCACGCAGACGAACTGGGCGCCACGCTCGGCCTCCGGGACGTCCTTGAGCACGTCGAGCAGCTTGGCGTTGTTCGCCGCATCGCCCTGGCCATCGGCATAACGTGCCGAGTAGATGCCCGGGGCGCCGCCAAGGAAGTCCACCGCCAGACCCGAGTCGTCGGCTAACGCCGGCAAACCGGAGATGCGCGCGGCATTGCGCGCCTTGAGGATGGCGTTCTCGACGAACGACAGGCCGGTTTCTTCAGGCTCGACCTGGCTGAACTCGCCGATCGAGCGCAGTTGCACCGAGTCGCCGAGCATGGCCTGGAGTTCCTTGAGTTTGCCGGCGTTATGGCTGGCCAATACGAGTTGCGGGAAATTGATCATTCGCCGGGAAAGAGCTCTTGGTTGAAATTGATGGTGTTGATCGCGTCACCGGTCTGCACCTTGATCTCGAAGGTGCGGGTCTCCTGCTGTTCAACCGGATATTGGGCAATGTAGTAGATCGCCCCTTGCTCAGTGATCTGCTTGAAGTTCAGCGGTACGCTTTTGCTGGTCAGGTCCTTGACGCTGCCGCTGACATTGGCGACCTGTGGCTTGCCGGCCTTGAGCACCGAGACGTTGATCACGCCCTGGTTCTTGCTTCGGATCAGCTCGGCCGCCTTGGCAATATCCGGCTGGATGTACGTCGAATTAAAGGTGTTGTAGTGCACCGTGACGTCGCCGAAGGTTTCCTGGCGTTCGCCCTTGATCACATCGGCGGCCATGGCACCGATGCTCAGGCAGGCCGTTAAGACAAACAGCGCAAGACGACTCATGATCGTTCTCCTCGAATAACAGGGTTAAACCGCTACCTGGTGATCCTGAAGGCCAGGACTGCTGACCCGGTAGATGCCAATCTCACCTAATAGATTAGGCCATAGCTTGCTGGCCCACCCGTGGCGGTGTTGTTGATCGACAGCAAGTCTATCGATGACCTTGGCTTGCCGTTCGCTGCATAGCGCTTCGAAATCCTCGAAGGTGCAGAAGTGAATGTTCGGCGTGTTGTACCAGGTGTAGGGCAGGAACTCCGACACCGGCATCCGGCCCTTGCTGGCCAAGTACCAGCGGCAGCGCCAGTGACCGAAGTTGGGGAAGGTGATGATGCACTGGCGCCCGACCCGCAGCATTTCGTCGAGGATCTTGTCAGGGTAATGCACGGCCTGCAGGGCCTGGGTCATGACCACGATGTCGAAGCTGTTGCTGGCAAAGTTGCCCAGGCCCTTGTCCAGGTCCTGCTCGATGACGTTGATGCCCTTGGCCACGCACTCGGCGATGTTGTCCGGGTCATTCTCCAGGCCGTAGCCGGTGACTTGCTTGTGGTCGCGCAGCCAGGTCAGCAGCTCGCCATCGCCGCAACCGAGGTCGAGCACGCGGCTGCCGGCGGGGATCCATTCCTGGATGATTTCCAGATCAGCTCTCATGGCTTTCTCACACCGTAATCCGCTTCATGTAATTGCTGAACGCCTGCAGGTAGCGCGGGATCGGAATCAGGAAGGCGTCGTGGCCTTGCGGAGCGTCGATCTCGAGGTAGCACACGTCTTTTTGAGCCGCCATAAGCGCGTCCACCAGCTCGCGCGAACGCGCCGGGGAGAAGCGCCAGTCAGTGGTGAACGACATCACGCAGAACTTGGCCTTGGCGCCGGCAAAGGTTTTCGCCAGGTTATCGTCGAAGTTCGCCGCTGGATCGAAGTAATCCAGTGCCTTGGTCATCAGCAGGTAAGTGTTGGCGTCGAAACGCCCGGAGAACTCCTCGCCCTGATAACGCAGGTAGCTCTCGACCTGGAACTCGACGCTGTGGAAGTCGTAGTTGAGCTTTTCGCTCTTGAGGCCACGGCCGAATTTCTCACCCATCGAATCGTCCGACAGGTAAGTGATGTGTC
This sequence comes from Pseudomonas sp. Pse1, assembly GCF_024519635.1. Taxonomy (NCBI): domain Bacteria; kingdom Pseudomonadati; phylum Pseudomonadota; class Gammaproteobacteria; order Pseudomonadales; family Pseudomonadaceae; genus Pseudomonas; species Pseudomonas sp. Pse1. The sequence continues at coordinate 117,531 of NZ_JALJRO010000012.1, read as the reverse complement.
CGACCATGCGCGCCAGCATCAGGCCACGCTTGGGAATGACCCCAGCCTCCTGGAACGAGCCGCCATGGAACTCCGGATCGGTCAGGATCGCCTGGCGTGCCACTTCGTTGAAGGCGATGTTCTGCGCCGACAGCTTGGGAGCCGAGGCAATGGCCAGACAATGGCGGATGCGATCCGGGTAGGTGATGCTCCATTGCATGGCCTGCATGCCGCCAAGGCTGCCACCGATCACCGCGGCCCACTGCTGGATGCCGAGGCGCTCGGCCAGGCGCGCCTGACTGTGGACCCAGTCTTCGACGGTCAATACCGGGAACTCGGCGCCAAACGGCTTGCCGGTCTCCGGGTTGATGCTGATGGGGCCGGTCGAACCATTGCAGCCGCCGAGGTTGTTCAGGCTGACCACGAAGAAGCGATTGGTATCGATCGGCTTGCCGGGGCCGATGCAGCTGTCCCACCAACCCGGTTTGCGATCGTCGGGGCTGTGGTAACCGGCCGCGTGGTGGTGACCGGACAGGGCGTGGCAGATCAGCACGGCGTTGCTCGCCGTGGCGTTCAGCGTGCCGTAGGTTTCGTAGATCAGGTCATAGGCTGACAGGGAGCGGCCGCAGGCAAGGGCCAGGGGCTCGCTGAAGTGCGCCACTTGGGGCGTCACCAGACCAACAGAATCGGCGGGAAAGGCAGTTGGCATCGACCCTGCTCTCGTTGAAATGAGGCGTAAGTCTAAAGACCGCTGTGGCTAGCGGCAAGCGAAGGGCGGAGGGGATTTTGTGCAGTTGGATTGGGGGTGCCGCCTTCGCGAGCAGGCTCGCTCCTACAAGTACGATATATACCTGTAGGAGCGAGCCTGCTCGCGAGAGGGCAGACGCGGTCTATCAGATCAACAGACGCAGGATCTCCGGCATCATGGTCATCGCCGCAAGGTTGTTGATCACCAGCATGTCGATCAACTTCAGCACCATGAACGCCAGGATCGGCGAAATATCCAGGCCGCCGAGGTTCGGCAGGATCTTGCGGAACGGCGCCAGGGCTGGCTCGCAGATCTGATTGACCAATTCCGCGCCCGGGTTGTGGCTGCCCGGTGCGACCCACGACAGGATCACGCTGATGATCAGGGCGTAGAAGAAGATGTTCAGGAACAGCGCCGTGACTCCGATGATCGACCAGATCAGCAGTTGCAGCGGGTTACCGGTAGTGCCGTAGGTCAGCAGCAGGGTCAGGGCCATCAACGCCAACTGCACCAGGATCGCCAGTACCAGCGACGACAGGTCGAGGCCGAATAGGCTCGGGATGACCCGGCGCAGTGGCTTGAGCAGCGGCTGGGTGGCCTTGACCGCGAATTGGCACAGCGGGTTGTAGAAATTCGCCCGCACCAGTTGCAGGACGAAGCGCAGCAGGACGATCAGCAGGTAGAGGCTGCCAAGGGTTTGCAGCACATAGACCGCTGCAGTGTTCAATCCAATCATGTATGGCTCCTTTATTGACCCAATTGCTCAGCCATCTCGGCCGAGCGGTGTGCGGCGGCACCCAGTGCTTTTTCCACCAGGGCTTCGAAGCCGTCGGCCTGGAAGGACTTGATCGCCGCTTCAGTAGTGCCGGCAGGCGAGGTGACACGGCGGCGCAGTTCGGCGGCGTCGACGTCGCTGGCAACGGCCATGTGTGCCGCACCGAGGGCAGTTTGCAGGGTCAGTTGCGCTGCGGTTTCACGCGGCAGGCCGAGCTTTTCTCCGGCTGCGGTCATGGCTTCGATCAGCAGGAAGAAGTACGCCGGACCACTGCCGGAAACGGCGGTGACGGCATCCAGTTGCTGTTCTTCGTCGAGCCAAAGGGCGATGCCCACAGCTGACAGCAGTTCCTCGGCCTGCTGGCGTTGCTCGGCGCTGACCTGGGCGGTGGCGTACAGGCCGCTCACACCCTGACGCAGCAGTGCCGGGGTGTTGGGCATGCAGCGCACGATGGGTTGCGCGCCCAGCCAGTTGTTCATGCTGGCGCAGGTGATGCCAGCGGCAATCGAAACCACCAATTGGCCCGGCTGCAGGTGCGGGCGAATCGCCTCGCAGACCACTTTCATCGCCTGCGGCTTGACCGCCAGGACCACCACATCGGCGCCCTGGATGGCGTCGGCGTTATCGGCGAACACTTCAATGCCGTGCTCGGCGCTGACTCGTGCACGGGTCTCGGCGCCTGGGTCACTGGCGCGGATCTGCGCGGCTTCAAGGCCCTTGGCCCGCAGGCCGCCGATCAGGCTGGCAGCCATGTTCCCGGCACCGATAAAGGCAATACGCGTCTTGCTCATGTCAGGTCCTTATTAAGTAGATATCAGCCAGGGTTGATGGCTGGCCATGTATTTAGGGGTAGTTGCGGGCACCGAACAGGGCCGTACCGATACGTACCCAGGTCGCGCCCTGGGCAATGGCCGACTCGAGGTCGTGGCTCATGCCCATGGACAGTGTGTCGAGCGGCAGCTTGAGGCTGGCCTGCAGGCTCTGGTTCAGCTCGCGCACGGCGGCAAACGCAGCGTCCTGTTCGGCGCGATCGTCGGTGGGCTCGGGGATCGCCATCAAGCCGCGCAACACCAGGCGCGGCAGGGCGTTGATGGCGCTGGCCAGGGCCGGCAGGTCGGCGGGGGTGCAGCCGGACTTGCTGGCCTCGCCACTGACGTTGACCTGGATGCAGATGTTCAGCGGCGGCAGATCGGCAGGGCGTTGTTCGGACAGGCGCTGAGCGATTTTCAAGCGATCCACGGAGTGCACCCAAGCGAAGTGCTCGGCGATAGCACGCGTCTTGTTCGATTGAATGGGGCCGATGAAGTGCCAACTCAAGGGCAGATCGGTCAACTCGAGCTGCTTGCCGAGGGCTTCCTGCAGGTAGTTCTCGCCGAAATCCCGAACCCCGGCAGCAAAGGCTTCACGCACGGCCTCGGCTGGTTTGGTCTTGCTCACGGCGAGCAGTTGGACACTGTCTGCGGCGCGCTGGCTGGCCTGTTCGGCCGCACGGATGCGCGCGGCTACCTGTGAGATGTTGTCTGCTATCGTGGACATTCAAGGGACGCCGGCAGTCTGAGGTTCGCGGCATTCTACTGGAATTGAGGGGTGCGATGGATATCACTGAGCTACTGGCCTTCAGCGTCAAACAAGGCGCTTCGGACTTGCACCTGTCCACCGGCTTGCCACCGATGATCCGGGTCGACGGTGACGTGCGACGGATCAACCTTCCGGCGCAGGACGCCAGCCAGGTCAATGCGTTTATCCACCGCGTCATGAACGATCAGCAGCGGACGCAGTTCGCCCAGGCCCTGGAACTGGATTTTTCCTTCGAGACAGCAGGTATTGCCCGTTTTCGGGTCAATGCCTTCCAACAGCATCGTGGGCCAGGTGCGGTATTTCGCACCGTCGCCAGCAAAGTGCCGAGCCTGGCGGACTTGGGTCTGGCGGATGTGTTTCGGCGTATTGCCGAGACTTCGCGGGGCTTGGTGCTGGTGACCGGGCCGACCGGTTGCGGCAAGTCGACGACCCTGGCGGCGATGGTCGATCACCTCAACAGTCACCGGCACCAGCACATCCTGACCATTGAGGACCCCATCGAGTTTATCCACGAGCCGCGCAAATGCCTGATCAATCAGCGTGAAGTGCAGCGCGACACCCACAGCTTCGCCACGGCGCTGCGCTCGGCCCTGCGTGAAGACCCGGATGTGATTCTGGTGGGGGAGTTGCGTGACCTGGAGAGCATTCGCCTGGCAATGACTGCGGCCGAGACCGGGCATCTGGTATTTGCCACCTTGCATACGGGGTCGGCAGCGAAAACCGTTGACCGGATCGTGGACGTCTTCCCCGGCGATGAGAAAGCCATGGCCCGCTCAATGCTCGCCGAGTCATTGCAGGCGGTGGTATCCCAGGTGCTGGTGAAAAAGGTCGGCGGCGGTCGGGTCGCGACGCACGAGATCATGCTGGGCACGCCGGCGATCCGTAATTTGATTCGCGAGGACAAGGTGGCGCAGATATATTCGTCGATCCAGACCGGCGGGGCGCTGGGCATGCAGACTCTGGACATGAGCCTGAAGTCGTTGCTCGGCAAAGGCTTGATCAGCCGTGAGCATGCGCGCGAACACGCGCGTTCGATGGAGGGATTCTGAAGGAGCGCGAGGGAGCAGGCTCCCTCGGTACGGCGGTGTCAGCTCAGCGCTGAACGATGCGCATGGTGTTCGGTTCTTTCGGCAGGACACGCTTGGCGACGACGTAGTTTTTTTCCCAGTACGGCTTTTTCAGGGTGTCGATGGTCACCGACTTGCCACGCCGTGGGGCGTGGATGAAACGGTCGTTACCCAGGTAGATGGCAACGTGATTCACCCGGCGGCTCTTGATGTTGAAGAAAATCAGGTCGCCGGGCTTGAGGTCCTTGCGATCGACTTTCACGCCGTGGCCCGCGGCCATGGCGTTGGAGGTGCGCGGCAGATCAACGGCGGCAACGTCGTTGAAGGCGTATTTCACCAGGCCGCTGCAATCAAAGCCTTTACTTGGGCTGCTGCCACCCCAACGATAAGGGGTGCCGAGCACATTCACCGCACGGCTCAGGACTTCGCTGCTCTGCTTGGCGGCCATCGGTGGTACCAGCGAGCTGTTGTTCTTGCTCAGTACCGGGGTTTTTACGGCATGTTTGTTTTTGCTGGTAGCGGCAGAAACATGAGATTTAGGGGTGTAACCATTAACGTTCGGAAGACGTTGCTCACGATTGGTGGCGTGGGCGGCCAGTGGCAATAAAAGGCAAATGGTTAGCCATGTCTTGAAAAATGGACGCATTAGGCAGGGCTCTATATGGGGAAGCGCGCAACTTTATAACAGCTTTTTTGTCCTTTTCGGGGCCGTTGGTCGATTCCGGCAAGGATGAAAAAGCCCTCGGGCTGCGGCAAATTGGCTCGATTGTCAGACAGAAGTCAGGCGGTACGGGGCTTTGCGGGAAGTGTCGGACGATTGAACCACTTGTCGGCACGACACAAAAAAGTCACACAAGTCACAAAAATATTTATCTATCGAGGCAAATGAGGGAACCCATGAACACCTATCGGCAGGATGTTTCACCCCAGGACACTCACAGCAAGGTGATTGGCTACCTGCTGTGGATTTTCGGATTTACCGGTGCCCACCGCTTCTATTACGGCAAACCGGTGACCGGGACGATCTGGTTTTTTACCTTCGGCTTGCTGGGCATTGGCTGGTTGATCGACCTGTTCCTGATCCCGGCCATGGACCGGGAGGCGGACCTGCGTTTTACCGCTGGGCCAATTGAATACAACGTGGCCTGGATTCTGCTGACATTCCTCGGAGTGTTCGGCCTGCACCGGATGTACCAGGGCAAATGGATCAGCGGCTTGCTGTACCTGGTGACCGGCGGGCTGTTCTTCCTGGGTGTGCTGTATGACTTCTGGACATTGAATGACCAGGTTTCGGTGCGTAATGCGCAGAAACGGGGTGCCTTTCAGTAAATGGCAGTCAGGTTCATTTGTAGGAGCTGGCTCCCGCTTGCGGCAAGCCAGCTCCTGCAGGTAACAGCTTTACGCCTGGTGACTGATCCGCCCATCCACCAGGGTGTAGCGCACCACGCCCGGCAGGCTGTGGCCGAGGAATGGGCAGTTTTCACCCTTCGACAGCCAGTTCTCACCGACCACGGTTGAGGCATTCGGGTCGAACACCACCAGGTCGGCCGGGGCGCCCACTGCCAGTTTGCCCGCTGGCAGGCGCAGGGCGTCAGCAGGACCAGCGCCGAGGCGTGCAAGCAGGGTCGGCAGATCGAGCAGGCCGTCTTCCACCAGGGTCATCGCCAGCGGCAGCAGCAGTTCAACGCTGCTGATGCCCGGTTCGGTGGCGCCGAACGGTGCCAGCTTGGCGTCACGCTCGTGGGGCTGGTGATGGCTGGAGATCGCCTGGATCACCCCGGATTTCACCGCAGCGCGCAGGCCTTCGCGGTCGGCGCGGGTGCGCAGCGGCGGCTGCACGTGGTACAGGCTGCTGAAGTCGATCAGCGCCTCGTCGGTGAGAATCAACTGATACAGCGCGACATCGGCGGTCACCTTCAGGCCCTTGGCCTGGGCCTGGGCGATCAGTGCGGCGCCACGGGCGCTGGTCAGTTGGCTGAAGTGTGCACGCACGCCGGTTTGTTCGACCAGCAGCAGATCCCGGGCCAGGGCCACGGTTTCCGCAGTTTCCGGAATCCCCGGCAAGCCGAGGAAGCTGGCGGTCGGGCCTTCGTGGGCCAGGCCACCTTCGGCCAGGTCGTGATCCTGGGAGTTGAAGATCACCGTCAGGTCGAAGGTCGCCGCGTAGTCCAGTGCCCGGCACAGGGTGCGGCTGTTGCGGAAGCTCTCCAGGCCATTGCCGAAGGCCACGCAGCCGGCATCGCGCAGCGCAACCAGTTCGGCCAGTTGTTCGCCTTCCAGGCCTTTGCTCAGGGCACCAATCGGGAACACCTTGGCATTGCCGGCTTCGCGGGCACGGTCGAGAATCAGTTCGGCAACGGCTGAGGTGTCCAGTACCGGTTTGGTGCGCGGCGGGCAGCACAGGCTGGTGACACCGCCAGCGGCGGCGGCACGGGTTTCGCTGGCGATACTGCCTTTGCGGCTGTAGCCCGGCTCACGCAGGGCGACGTTGAGGTCGACTAGGCCGGGGGCGACCACCAGGCCCTGGGCCTCGATGGTCTGGGTGGCGACGAAACCGGTCGGTGCGGCGCCCAGGGCGACGATCTTGCAGGCTTCGATGTGGAGGTCGGTGGTTTGATCCAGGCCACTGCTTGGATCGATGACGCGGGCGCCGAGGATGCTGAGCTTCACTGCGCGTTCTCCTGCTCGAATTGGCGCTGGGCGGTCTGCCCACTCATGGCCATGGACAGCACAGCCATACGAATGGCGATCCCGTAGGTCACCTGATTGAGAATCACCGAATGCGGACCGTCGGCCACTGCCGATTCGATCTCCACGCCCCGGTTGATTGGTCCCGGGTGCATGACGATGGCATCCGGCTTGGCACCCGCGAGGCGCGCGGTGGTCAGGCCGAACAGGCGGTAGAACTCGCCTTCGCTCGGCAGCAGGCCACCGGTCATGCGTTCACGCTGCAGGCGCAGCATGATCACCACGTCGACGTCTTTCAGGCCTTCGGTCATGTCGGTGTAGACCTTCACGCCGTATTGCTCGATGCCGATCGGCAGCAGGGTTTTCGGCGCGATGACGCGGATGTCCGGGCAGCCGAGGGTTTTCAGCGCGAGCATGTTCGAGCGTGCTACCCGTGAATGCAGGATATCGCCGACGATGGCCACCGAGAGGTTCTCGAAGCTGCCTTTGTGGCGGCGGATGGTCAGCATGTCGAGCATGCCCTGGGTCGGGTGCGCGTGACGGCCGTCGCCGCCGTTGATAATCGCCACCTGCGGGCAGACATGCTCGGCGATGAAGTGCGCGGCGCCGGAGTCGCCGTGGCGCACGACGAACATGTCGGCGGCCATGGCTTCAAGGTTGCGCAGGGTATCGAGCAGGGTTTCGCCCTTGCTCGCCGACGACGTCGAGACGTTGAGGGTGATCACGTCCGCCGACAGCCGCTGGGCCGCCAGTTCAAAGGTGGTGCGGGTGCGGGTCGAGTTCTCGAAGAACACATTGCACACGGTCTTGCCGCGCAGCAACGGGACTTTTTTAACGGCCCGGGCACCGACTTCGAGGAACGAGTCGGCAGTGTCGAGGATTTCCGTCAGCAACTCGCGGCGCAGGCCGTCGAGGGAGAGGAAGTGGCGCAGCTGGCCCTGATCATTGAGCTGCAGCGGGCGCTTGGTATCTGGAGGCGTCATCGCGAAGGGGACTCTCAATAGGGCGGATTAAAGGGCGAGGTCTTGCAGTTCGAGCTTGAGTTCAGGGCCGGACAGCTTGACCCGCTCATGTGCGGCCAGGGCCAGGGTCGCGCCCACCACGTTGGGGCGGATCGGCAGTTCGCCAGCGTCGAGGTCAAGCAGGCAGACCAGGGTCACGCTGGCCGGGCGGCCATAGTCGAAGAGTTCGTTCATCGCGGCACGGATGGTTCGACCGCTCATCAGCACGTCGTCGATCAGCACCAGGTGCTGACCTTCGATCTCGAACGGCAGGGCCGAAGGGCGAACTTGCGGGTGCAGGCCATTCTGGCTGAAATCATCGCGGTAGAAGGACACGTCCAGGGTGCCGAGTGGCGCATCACTGCCCAGCTCATCGAGCAGGGCTTGAGCGACCCAGACGCCACCGGTGCGGATGCCGATATAGCGGGGTTCGCTGATATCACGCTGGGCCAGGTGCGCCTTGAGGCGGATCGCCATCTGGCTGATCAGATCGGCGGGATTGGGCAGGCTCATGGTTGCTCCTTCGATTTACCCCGGCGGCCCTCCCGACGCAGCAGGAGGGATGCCTGGGTTTAAGCTAAAAGAAAAGCGCCGCGGCGCTTTTCAGGATTCAAACAAATGATGATTTTCGTCGAGCCAGCCCTGCAGTAGCAGTGCGGCGGCAATGGCGTCCACCGGGTTATCGCGGTAACTGCCTTTTTGACCGCCGCGCTGCAGCCGTTCGCCCTTGGCCTCGAACGTGGTCAGGCGCTCGTCATGGGTATAGAACGGCAGGTTGAAACGACCATTAAGGCGGCGGGCGAATTTCTCGGCCCGAGCGCACATCTCGCTCGGCGTGCCGTCCATGTTCAATGGCAGGCCGACCACAACGGCGTCGGGTTTCCATTCCTTGATCAGGGCTTCGACCTGATTCCAGTCGGGAACCCCGTTCTGCGCCTTCAAGGTGCACAGCTCGCGAGCCTGGCCGGTGATCACCTGGCCTACGGCGACGCCGATCTGTTTGGTGCCGTAATCGAAACCCAGGATCAGACGCATGGCCATCAGGCGTGTCCCGCCTGGCTGGTCAGCAGGCTAAGGTTGATGCCCAGGTGCCGAGCCGCCGCCTCCAGGCGCAGTTCGCTGCTGGTGTTGAACAGGATATCGGTGTTGTAGGGGCAGGTCAGCCAGGCATTGTCGGTCAGTTCAGCCTCCAGTTGCCCGGCTTCCCAGCCGGCGTAGCCGAGGGCGATCAGGCTTTTTGCCGGGCCGACGCCGTCGGCGATGGCAAAAAGCACATCCTGGGACGTGGACAGCGACAGGTCGCTTTCCAGATCGACGGTCGCCTGGAAGGTCTGGCCCGAGGGATGCAGGACAAAACCACGATCGTTTTGCACCGGCCCGCCGATGAAGATCGGCACGTGCTGGCACAGGGCAGGTGGTTCGATGTCTGGGCGCAATTGCTCGAGAATATCCGCCAGACTCAGGTCCTGCGGGCGGTTGACCACCAGCCCCATGGCACCATTGGCCGTGTGCTCGACGATATAGGTCAAGGTGTGCGCAAAGTTCGGGTCGGCCATGTGGGGCATGGCAATCAGGAAGTGATGCTTGAGGTAGCTGGGGATGACGTTTTTCATGTGCGCTAGTGTGGCGGTGGAGGGACAAACTGACAAGCTGGGGATGCGCTGAGAATGATCCGATTCGCCTGTAGGAGCGAGCACTTGTTTGCGGCTTGCACCCTGAACTGTAGGAGCGGGCTTGCCCGCGAATGCGTTTTGCCAGGCGCTAGATGGATGGGGGCTGATGGCCCCTAAGCTGCGGTGCGACGATTCGACAAGCCAGCTCCTACAGGGGGTAGGGAACCCGATGTCAATTACTGGACAGTCGATCGCCCCGGGCAAATTTCCAGGTGCGGATGATTTCCAGGCGGTCGATATCCGACAGGTCACCGGTAAAAGGTGCAAAGGGCGCAGCCAGGCGCACGATGCGCTGGGCGGCCTGGTCGAGTAATGGCTGGCCGGAAGACTCCAGCACCAGCACTTCATACAGCGAGCCATCGCGATTGATCGAGACCATCAGGCGCAAGTTACCGTAGATCTGCTTGCGGCGTGCTTCGTCCGGGTAGTTCAGGTTGCCGATCCGCTCGACCTTCTTGCGCCACTCATCCTTGTACCAGGCGCCCTTGTCACGCATGGTCGAAGCGGCACTCAGGCGGTGGATGCGCGGGCGCTTGGCGTACAGCTGCTGTTCCTTGGCCAGCTCGGCTTCGAGGCTGGCGATGTCGCTGGACAGCTGCGAGCTATCGAAAGTCGGCGTCGCGGCCTTCGGCGTAGGTGGCGCCTTGGTTTCTTCCTTCCTGGTCACGGCCTTTTTCGGTGCCGGGGCGACGGTGGTCACTGCCGCTTTCGGCGCAGCTTGCGGCACTGGCGGTTGGGCTGCGGGCGGTGGCGTGACTTTTTTCACCTCATTGTCCTGGAACGGCGCAATTTCGGTGGTCTTGGGCACTGCCTTTTTATCCAGGGTGCCGCTGCCTTGCTGGTTTTCCTGGGCGAGAAAATCGGCCTTTTTCGGCTTGGTTTCGCTCTTGAAGGTGGCGAGGGTGATTTCCAGGGTTTTGCTGATCTGTTTGGGTTCGGCAAAGGTAAAGCCCAGGCCGAGGATCAGCGCCAGGTGAATCAGCGCCGCGAGAAACAAGGTAAAACCGAGGCGATCGGCCGGGCGCACGCCGCGATGGGCGAGTTCAGGGGGCAGATCGGACGGAAGGGTCATGACAAGGAAACCAACATCGCGTTTTTCACAAGCCGCGCATGATAACGCAATGTTGGTCTCGCCTAGCGGGTTCTATATCAACGGGCTTTGAGCTTCTGATCGATGGCCGCCATCAACATTTCACCGATATTGGTGCCAAACGCATTGTCGATTTCACGAATGCAGGTCGGGCTGGTGACGTTGATTTCGGTCAGGTGCTCGCCAATCACGTCGAGGCCGACGAACAACAAGCCTTTTTCCCGCAGCGTCGGGCCGACCTGGGCGGCGATCCAGCGGTCCTTGTCGCTCAGTGGTCGGGCTTCGCCGCGACCGCCTGCGGCCAGGTTGCCACGGGTTTCACCCTGCGCCGGGATGCGTGCCAGACAGTAGTCGACCGGCTCGCCGTCGATCATCAGGATGCGCTTGTCACCGTCCTTGATCGCTGGCAGGTAGGCCTGGCCCATGATCTGCTGGTTGCCGAGCGCGGTCAGGGTTTCGAGGATCACCGACAGGTTCGGGTCGCCGGCGCGATGACGGAATATCGAGGTGCCGCCCATGCCGTCCAGCGGCTTGAGAATCACGTCGCCGTGTTTGGCGGCGAATTCGCGCAGCACGTCGGCGCGGCGGCTGACCACGGTCGGTGGTGTGCATTGCGGAAACAGCGTGGCGAACAGCTTTTCATTGCAGTCACGCAGGCTTTGCGGCTTGTTGACCACCAGCACGCCAGCGCGCTCAGCCTGTTCGAGCAGGTAGGTGGAGTAGACGAACTCCATATCGAATGGCGGATCCTTGCGCATCAGGATCACGTCCAGGTCACTCAGCAGCGCGTCGCTTTCCTCGCCCAGCTCGAACCATTTCTGCGGGTCGGCAAACACTTTCAGTGGACGCATGCGCGCCCGGGCTTCGCCTTCGCCCTGGTACAAATCGTGCTGTTCCATATAGAACAGCTCCCAGCCACGTGCCTGGGCGGCCAGCAGCATGGCCAGCGAGCTATCCTTTTTATAGGAAATGCTGGCGATAGGGTCCATGACAATCCCGACGCGAACGCTCATGGGTTTTTCCTCGAAATGGTGGTAGCGCCTTTTCAGGGACAGAAAGGGCGTTGAAAAGTGGCGTCAGAGTGGCGCCCAGTGTGTTCCCGGTCAAGGAAAAACCACCGTGCGGACCGCCGGATAGATTGCACCGGGAGACTGTGCTAAAAAGGCTGCCATGTTGCGCTGACCCTTGAAGTTAAAGGCTTTCGAGCCACCGGAGCGGCGTAAACGGACAAACTGATTCGCTCAGGCGATGGTAAGAGCAGATATGCAACAGCAGTCCAACGCCTTGAAGGTCATGGTGATCGATGATTCGAAAACCATCCGCCGTACCGCCGAGACCATGTTGCTCAATGCCGGTTGCGAGGTGATCACCGCCATCGACGGTTTTGATGCCCTGGCCAAGATTGCCGACAATCATCCGGGGATCATCTTCGTCGACATCATGATGCCGCGTCTGGATGGTTATCAGACCTGCGCTTTAATCAAGAACAACAGTGCCTTCAAGTCCACGCCGGTGATCATGCTTTCATCGAGGGACGGTCTGTTCGACAAGGCCAAGGGGCGTATCGTCGGTTCCGATCAGTTTTTGACCAAACCCTTCAGCAAGGACGAATTGTTGAACGCAATCCGCGCCCATGTGCCGGGCTTTGCTGCCGACTCGCCGCTGTAGGACATGCACAGTGATGCCCGGCCAGCCGGCCTGGCGTCGACAAGAATGGGGAAGACCATGGCTCGTATTCTGATCGTCGATGATTCGCCGACCGAAATGTACAAATTGACCGGCATGCTGGAAAAACACGGCCATGAAGTGCTCAAGGCGGAAAACGGCGCCGACGGCGTGGCACTGGCGCGCCAGGAAAAACCCGACGCGGTCCTGATGGACATCGTCATGCCTGGCCTCAACGGCTTCCAAGCGACCCGGCAACTGACCAAGGACGCCGAAACCGGGCACATCCCGGTGATCATCATCACCACCAAGGATCAGGAGACCGACAAGGTCTGGGGCACACGCCAGGGCGCGCGCGACTACCTGACCAAACCGGTGGAAGAAGACATCCTGATCAAGACCCTGAACGCCGTGCTGGCAGGCTGACGGCCACGCCATGGCCGAGTCGCTGACAGCATTCGAGTTGCTGCTGCAGATTGACCAGCGCTGCCGTTTACTGGCGGCGGACCTGCCGTCCCGTCCCACCCGCAATCACGGCTGGAGCGGCATCGGTTTTCGCCTGGGCGAGCGCTGGTACGTGGCGCCCATGGGCGAGGTCAGTGAAATCCTCCATGAGCCGCGCCTGACCCAGCTACCCGGGGTCAAGTCGTGGGTCAGGGGCGTGGCCAACCTGCGCGGGCGGCTGTTGCCGGTCATGGACCTGTGCGGCTTCCTCGGCGCCGAGTTGTCGGCGCAGCGACGGCAGCGTCGGGTGCTGGTGGTCGAGCATCAGGAAGTTTTTGTCGGCTTGATGGTTGATGAGGTGCTGGGCATGCAGCATTTCGATCAGGGCGGATTCCAGGCCGGCGCCGCAGACCCGGACGGGCCGGCAGGGGCCTTCATCAAGGGGCGCTTCGAGCGCGAGCAAAGCTGGCAGGTGTTTAGTCCGTTTGCCCTGGCGCAGTCCCAACGCTTCATGGACGTGGCGCTGTAACCCATGGTGGTTTCAGCCACATGTGGATCAACAGGCGAGAATCGATGAACAAAGCAAACGCAGGCACCTCCACCGACGGCACGCGCAGTCGCTCGCAGATCATTGCGCTGTTCATCGCCTTGATCGTGTTCATCGTGCTGTTGTTCGCCAACTTTGCCTACCTCAACACCCAGGCCTCCCACGACAAGCAGTACATCGGCCATGCCGGCGAGTTGCGCGTGCTGTCCCAGCGCATCGCCAAGAACGCCACCGAAGCCGCTGCCGGCAAGGCGGCCGCATTCAAGTTGCTGAGTGATGCACGCAACGATTTTGCGCAACGCTGGGGGTACCTGAAAAAAGGCGATCCGGCGACCAACCTGCCGCCCGCACCGGCAGCCGTTCGACCGCAGATGCGCGCGGTGCAGCTGGATTGGGAGCGCCTGCTGAAAAACACCGACGCGATCCTGTCCAGCGAGCAGACCGTGCTGTCGCTGCACCAGGTGGCCGCGACACTGGCCGAGACCGTGCCGCAACTGCAGGTCGAGTATGAGAAAGTCGTCGAGATCCTGCTGCAGCGCGGCGCGCCGGCCGCCCAGGTGGCCATGGCCCAGCGCCAATCGTTGCTTGCCGAACGGATTCTCGGCGCGGTTAACACGGTGCTGGCCGGCGATGAAAATGCCCAGCAGGCCGCCGATGTCTTCGGCCGTGACGCGGCGCGCTTCGGCCAGGTGCTCAACGGCATGCTGCAGGGCAATCCGGCGCTGAAAATCAGTGAGGTCGAAGACCGTGATGCCCGCGCGCGGCTGACCGAGATTGCTGAGTTGTTCCAGTTCGTCTCCGGCTCGGTGGATGAAATTCTCGAAACCTCGCCGCAACTGTTCAAGGTCCGTGAGTCGGCGGGGAGTATTTTCAACCTCTCGCAGACCCTGCTGGAGGAGGCCTCTCATCTGGCCAGCGGCTTCGAGAACCTGGTGGGCGGGCGCTCCACCGATACCATCGGCGGTTTTATTCTGGGCCTGCTGGCGCTGGCCTCGATCATCCTGATCGGGCTGGTGATGGTCCGCGAAACCAACCGCCAGTTGCGCGAAACCGCCGAGAAGAACGAGCGCAACCAGAACGCGATCATGCGCCTGCTCGACGAAATCGAAGACCTCGCCGATGGCGACCTGACCGTGACCGCCTCGGTGACCGAAGACTTCACCGGGACCATTGCCGACTCGATCAACTACTCGGTCGACCAGTTGCGCGATCTGGTCGCCACCATCAACCTCACTGCCGGTCAGGTGGCTGCCGCCGTGCAGGAAACCCAGGCCACGGCGATGCACCTGGCCCAGGCCTCGGAGCATCAGGCGCAGCAGATCTCCGAAGCCTCGACTTCGATCAACGAAATGGCCCAGTCCATCGATCAGGTTTCGGCCAACGCCGCGGAGTCTTCAGCGGTGGCCGAGCGCTCGGTGGAAATTGCCAACAAGGGCAACGAGGTGGTGCACAACACCATCCACGGCATGGACAACATCCGTGAGCAAATCCAGGACACCGCCAAGCGCATCAAGCGCCTGGGCGAGTCGTCCCAGGAAATCGGCGATATCGTCAGCCTGATTGACGACATTGCCGACCAGACCAACATTCTCGCCCTCAATGCTGCGATCCAGGCCTCGATGGCGGGAGACGCCGGGCGGGGCTTTGCGGTGGTGGCCGACGAGGTCCAGCGCCTGGCCGAACGTTCCTCGGCCGCCACGCGGCAGATCGAAACCCTGGTGCGGGCGATCCAGACCGACACTAATGAAGCCGTGATCTCGATGGAGCAGACCACCACCGAGGTGGTGCGCGGCGCGCGACTGGCGCAGGATGCCGGTGTGGCCCTGGAAGAAATCGAAGGCGTGTCGAAAACCCTCGCGGCGTTGATCCAGAGTATTTCCAACGCGGCGCAACAACAGACCTCTTCGGCCGGGCAGATTTCCTTGACGATGAACGTGATCCAGCAGATCACCACGCAAACCTCGTCGGGTTCCACCGCCACTGCCGAGAGCATTGGCAACCTGGCGAAAATGGCCAGCCAGTTGCGCCGCTCGGTGTCCGGTTTTACCTTGCCGGCGGCGCCAGCGCGCGGGGCTGAAAAGGTCTGAATGCGGGACTTGGACTGGAGTGGTTATGGGTGATCGGCACGACTATGTGGCCCTCGAATGGGTCAAGGGTGAAATTGCCGAAACGCTGAAGCAGGCCTACTTCGCCCTCGATAATCTGATCGAGGACCCGCAGGCGCTGCACGAGCTCGAGCGTTGCCTGGCCGGTATCCATCAGGTCCATGGCAGTTTGCAGATGGTCGAGTTCTACGGCGCCGCCCTGCTCGCCGAAGAAATGGAGCACCTGGCCGCAGCCCTGCAAAAGGGCACCGTGGCTCATCGCGACGAAGCCATCCGCCTGCTGCAACAAGCCCTTAGCCAGTTACCGACCTACCTCGATCGAGTGCACAGCGCCCGACGCGACCTGCCGTTGGTGGTCCTGCCGTTGATCAACGACCTGCGCAGCGCGCGCGGCGAAGGCCTGTTGGCGGAAACCAGCCTGTTCAGCCCGCAACTGCCCAGCCTGCCGGCGCTGGACGAAGCCCAGTTGCAACGGCTGGCCCCCGACGACTGGCCGAATGTCATGCGCAAGCTGCGGCAGATGCTGCAAATGGGCCTCGCCGGCTTGCTCCGAGAGCAGGAAGACGATACCCATTATGGCTATCTGGCCAAGGTCTTCGCACGCCTGGAAACACTGACCGGCGAGGCCCCGTTGAGCCCGCTGTGGCAGGTCGCCGCGGCGCTGGTCGAAGGCATGAGCAGTGCTGCCATCGCTAATAGTCCGGCGCTGCGCAGCCTGTTCAAGGATGCCGACAAGGAACTCAAACGCCTGCAAGAGCAAGGCATACCCGGGATCAATCAACCGGCTCCGGCCGAGTTGCTCAAGAGCCTGTTGTTTTATATCGCCAAGGCCCAATACCCCAGTGCCCGGATGCAAACCATGAAAGATCGTTTTGGACTGGATGACGCGCTGCCCGACAGTGCGCTGCTCGATGCCGAGCGCGCGCGCCTGGCCGGACCTGACCGCGACGCAATGCGCTCGGTGCTGGCGGCGCTGTGTGAAGAGTTGGTGCGGGTCAAGGAGCGCCTCGACTTGTTCGTGCGTAGCGACCGCCAGCACACCTCCGACCTCGACAGCCTGCTGGCGCCACTGCGGCAAATCGCCGATACCCTGGCGGTGCTCGGCTTCGGCCAGCCGCGCAAGGTGATCATTGATCAGTTGGCGGTGGTGCAGAGCCTGGCCCAGGGGCAGCGTGAACCCAACGACGCAATCCTGATGGACGTAGCCGGGGCCTTGCTGTACGTCGAGGCGACCCTGGCCGGGATGGTCGGGATGGTCGAGGAAAGCCGCGAAGAAAGCCGCCTGCCGACCACCGACCTGACCGAGATCCACCAGATCGTGATCAAGGAAGCGCGCCTGTGCCTGCAACAGGCCAAGGACATGATCGTCGAGTACATCGACAGCGACTGGGATCGTCAGCCGCTGCAACTGCTGCCGGCGCTGCTGACCCAGGTGCGCGGTGCGCTGGCAATGATTCCGCTGAATCGTGCGGCAAGCCTGCTGGAAGCCTGCAATGACTACATTGGCGAGCACTTGCTGGGCGATCGCACGCCGCCGGATTGGCATCAGTTGGATAACCTGGCCGACGCCATCACCAGCATCGAGTACTACCTGGAACGCTTGAACGAAGACCCGCAGAACCTCGGCGAGCAGGTCCTCGACGTCGCCGAGCAAAGCCTGGGAGCGCTCGGTTACCTGCCTCGCGAGGTGCCGCTCACGGCACTCAAGGCTGCTCCGCAAGACCCAGAGGATTTGCAGGCGTTGGCCGAGGCGCTGGCCAGTCCGATGTCGGCGGTCAATCCGCCGGCGAAGGTCTCCCCTGAAAGCCTGCTGCCGCCACCGGCCGATGAAGAGCCGGTGGACGACGAGTTGCGCGAAGTGTTCCTCGAGGAGACGGACGAGGTACTCGAGATTCTGCGCGAGTACCTGCCGCGCTGGATTGCCAGCCCCGAGAGCCGCTCGGTCCTGGGTGAGTTGCGCCGCGCCTTCCATACGTTGAAGGGCAGTGGGCGGATGGTGCGCGCGCTGGTCCTGGCGGAACTGGCGTGGGCCGTGGAAAACCTGCTCAACCGGATCCTCGAACACAGTGTCGAGCCGGGGCCACAGGTTCACCAACTGCTCGATCGAGTGTTGCAGGTGTTGCCGGAGCTGGCGCGCGAATATGCGGGCAACCGCCAGCGTCAGCGCCAGGACGTCGATCGCCTGGCCGCTGACGCCCACGCGCTGGCCCGGGGTGAAGCGCCGTCGTCGGCGCCGGCGTTGGCGGATAACCCGTCTGCCGATCGGCAGTTGCTGGAGATTTTCCGCAACGAAGCACAGACCCACCTCAATAGCCTCAAGCGCTTCCTCGATCAGGCCGCCGAGCAGGTGCCGCTGCAGGCCAGCGATGAATTGCAGCGTGCATTGCATACGCTCAAGGGCAGTGCCTCGGTGGCGGGCGTACTGGCGGTTGCCGAACTGGCAGCGCCGCTGGACCAACTGGCGCGTGAGTACAAGGCGCACCTGCTGCCCCTCGATCTGGATGAAGTCGAGCTGCTGCACGAAGCCTGGGCCTTGCTGCGTCGTGGTCTCGAACAATTGCAGGACGACCCGTTGCTGAAAATCGACGGTGCCGGCGAACTGATCGGCCGCCTCCAGCGCCTGCTCGCCGAGCGCCTGGAGGCGGCCAACAACGCGCCGGACAGTGGCCTGCGCAGCAAGCGCGACCCGCAACTGATCAACAACTTCCTGGCCCAGGGCATGGACATTTTGCTCGATGCCGAGAGCCTGCTGCAGCGCTGGCAAGAACATCCCGGCGAGCGCCAGGAACTCAGTGCGTTGCTGGATGAATTGACCACCCTGGGGGAAAGTGCACACCTGGCCGATCTGCACCCGGTCGATGAGCTCTGCGAGGCGCTGCTCGATCTCTATGGCGCCGTTGAAGAAAGCAGCCTGGCCGTCAGCGAGCGCTTCTTCGAGCAGGCGCAAGCCGCCCACGAAGACTTGATCAACATGCTCGACCAACTGGCGGCCGGACAGGAGGTCAGTCATCAACCCCAGCGTGTGCGAGCCCTGCGTGATTTGCTCGACGAGGGCCTCGATCCAGCGGCCATGGGCCTGATCCGCAGCGATGGCAGCCGTAGCCTGAGCATCACTGAGCTGAGCAGTGTCACCGCCGAGCTTGGGCAAGCTTCGCCGACGCCGTTGAGCGCCGACGAGGAAATGGTCGAGATTTTTCTGGAAGAGGCGGTGGATATCCTCGACAGCACGGCGCAGGCTTTGCAGCGCTGGCTCAATGAGCCGCAGAACCCGGCGCCGCTGTCAGCCTTGCAGCGCGATCTGCACACCCTCAAGGGCGGGGCGCGGATGGCCGAAGTCGGGCCAGTCGGCGACCTGGCTCACGAGCTGGAAAGCCTGTACGAGGCCCTGGTCGATCGGCGCCTGAGCCATAGCGTCGAACTGGGCCTGTTGCTGCAGCACAGCCATGATCGCCTCGCACAATTGCTTGAACAGTTGCAACGGCATCAGCCGCTGGACGATTGCAGCGATCTGATCGAAGCCATGGCACATTGGCGCCAGGGCATTGGAGGTAACGCCGAAGCGAATCAACCGGCGCCGAGCGGTGACACTGGTAGCCAGGACCCGGAGTTGTTGGAGATCTTTCTCGAGGAAGGTTTCGACATCATCGACAGCTCCGGTGCGGCGCTGACCCGCTGGCAGGCCGATCCCCATAATCGCCTGGAAATGGAAACCCTGCTGCGCGACCTGCATACACTTAAGGGTGGCGCGCGGATGGTCGAAATCGCACCGATTGGCGACCTTGCCCATGAGCTCGAGTTTCTCTACGAGGCGCTGTCCAGTGGTTTGCTGCAGGCCACCCCGGCGCTGTTCGGCCTACTGCAACGTAGCCACGACCGTCTGGCGCAGATGCTTGATGCCACTCGCGCCGGCCAGCCTGTCGCAGCAGCCGAAAACCTGATCGAGGCGATTCGCAGTTTCAGCCACCCGAGCACGCTCGAGCAGCCACCTGCGCCGCTCGATACGCTGCCGCCGGGTAAGCTCGAGCCGGTTGCCGCGCCCGCCGAACTCGGCGCCGACATGGTCAAGGTGTCGGCCGAACTGCTGGATGAGTTGGTCAACCTGGCAGCGGAAACTTCGATCATTCGCGGTCGGGTCGAGCAGCAGGTCAACGATGCTCAGGTCACCTTGAGCGAGATGGAAACCACCCTCGAGCGCATGCGCGACCAATTGCGCCGGCTCGATACCGAAACCCAGGGGCGGATTCTCAGTCGCCAGCAGGTCGAGGCCGAACGCCTGGGCTATGAAGAATTCGACCCGCTGGAGATGGATCGCCACTCCCAGCAGCAACAGCTATCCCGTGCATTGTTCGAGTCTGCTTCGGATTTGCTCGAGCTCAAGGAGACGCTTGAACGGCGCAGCCAGGATGCGCAGAACCTGTTGCAACAGCAGGGAAGGATCAACACCGAGCTGCAGGAAGGTCTGATGCGCACGCGCATGGTGCCGTTCGAGCGGATGCTGCCGCGCCTCAAGCGCATCGTTCGCCAGGTCGCCAGTGAGTTGGGCAAAGACGTCGAGTTCGTGGTCGGCAATGCCGAGGGCGAGATGGATCGCAATGTCCTCGAACGCATGGCGGCGCCGCTGGAACACATGCTGCGCAATGCTGTCGACCACGGCCTGGAGTCGGCCGAGGTGCGCCGCGCCGCCGGTAAGCCGAGCCAGGGCCGAATCACTCTGGACCTGTCTCGCGAAGGCGGCGACATGATTTTCGACATCCGCGATGACGGTGCAGGCGTGCCGCTCGACGCGGTGCGGCGCAAGGCGATCAAGCGCGGCCTGCTGGCGCCCGAAAGCGACATGAGTGATCGCGACGTGCTGCAGTTCATCCTCCAGCCGGGATTTTCCACAGCCGAAAAGATCACCCAGATTTCCGGGCGCGGGGTGGGCATGGACGTGGTGCATGAGGAGGTGCGGCAACTTGGCGGCTCGATGAGCATTGACTCGATACCGGGTAAGGGCGTGCATTTTCGCATCCGCTTGCCGTTCACCGTCTCGGTCAACCGGGCGCTGATGGTGCAGTGTGCCGATGACCAGTACGCGATTCCGCTGAACACCATTGAAGGCATCGTCCGGGTGTTGCCCAACGAACTGGAGGGTTACTACCAACTGGATCCGCCGGTTTACCAATACGCTGGCCAGTGCTACGAGCTGTGCCATCTCGGTGAGCTGCTGAAAACCACGGTTCGACCGCGGCTGCTGGGGCAGAGCCAGGCGTTGCCGGTGCTGTTGGTGCAATGCAACGAGCGGCACATTGCGGTGCAGGTGGATGCGATGCTGGGCACCCGCGAGATCGTGGTGAAAAGCCTCGGCCCTCAATTTGCGGCGGTTCAGGGATTGTCCGGAGCGACCATTCTCGGTGACGGCCGGGTGGTGCCGATTCTCGACCTGCTGGCGCCACTGCGGGCGATGCAGGTGCGCTTGCCGACGCAGGTGCCGCGCAGTGCCGAGAGCGAACCGCAGCGTTCGATGCTGGTGCTGGTGGTCGACGACTCGGTGACGGTGCGCAAGGTCACCAGCCGCCTGCTGGAGCGCCATGGCATGAGTGTGCTGACGGCCAAGGACGGCGTAGATGCCATGCTCCTGCTGGAGGAGCACCTGCCCGACCTGATGTTGCTGGATATCGAGATGCCGCGCATGGATGGCTTCGAAGTGGCCACCCAGGTGCGCAACGACCCGCGCCTGCAACATCTGCCGATCATCATGATCACCTCGCGTACCGGGCAGAAACATCGCGACCGGGCCATGGCCATCGGCGTCAATGACTACCTCGGCAAGCCCTATCAGGAGTCGGTGCTGCTCGACAGCATCGCCTTGTGGAGCAAGACCCATGCATGAACATCGCACCAGTCAACTGACCGGGCTGCTGTTGCCCCTGGCTGACCGCACCCTTATTTTGCCCAATGTGGCCGTGGCCGAGCTGATCGATTACCAGTCGGGGACTTTCGATTTGGACTCCCCTCCCTGGTACCTGGGACGGGTCAACTGGCGCAACCGGCAGATTCCGCTGCTCAGTTTCGAGTCGGCCTGCGGCGGTAAGACCGTGATCGGCGAGCGCGCCCGCATCGTCGTGCTCAACGCCCTCGGTGGCCGGCTCGATCTCAAGTTCATGGCACTGCTCGTTCAGGGCATCCCGCGCTCGTGCAAGCTCGACAGTCAGTTGAGTTACGTCGACGTTCCTCTTTGCGGATTGGAACAAGCGGCTGTGCAAGTGGCCGAACAGGTAGTGAAGATCCCCGACCTGCTGGCGCTGGAACAGCGCCTGGTGGAGGCCGGGCTGGTCTGATTGAGAAGGTGTGAAACCAACGGGAGGCCTATGTACCACGGGGAAAGACTCAACGCCTGGACGCATTTGGTGGGGGCGGTCGCCGCATTTGTCGGCGCGGTCTGGCTGCTGGTGGTTGCCAGCTTCGATGGCAGTCCCTGGAAGATCGTCAGCGTGGCGATCTACGGTGTGACCCTGCTGGCGCTGTACAGCATTTCGACGGTCTATCACAGCGTGCGCGGGCGGACGAAGAAGATAATGCAGAAGGTCGATCATCTGTCGATCTATCTGCTGATCGCCGGCAGCTACACACCTTTTTGCCTGGTGACTTTGCGCGGTCCGTGGGGCTGGACCCTGTTCGGCATCGTCTGGGGTCTGGCGGTGATTGGCATGCTGCAGGAGATCAAGCCGCGCAGCGAGGCGCGGATCCTGTCGATCGTGATTTACGCGGTGATGGGCTGGGTTGTGCTGGTGGCGGTCAAACCGCTGCTGGCTGCGCTGGGAACTGTGGGCTTTGCCTGGCTGGCGGCCGGCGGCGTGTTCTATACCGTGGGCATTATTTTCTTCGCCCTCGACAGCCGCCTGCGCCATGCCCACGGCATCTGGCATTTGTTCGTGATCACCGGCAGTGTCCTGCACTTCGTGGCGATTCTGTTTTACGTGTTGTAGACCCGATCCAGTTGTTCGCGGGCGCGGCGGCTGAAGATCGTCAGCAACTCACTGACGGTGTGCGGCGGCGGTTCGCTGGCACGGGTGACCGCATACAGGGTGATCGGCAGCGGCGGTGCCAGCGGCCGGATAGCGGTGCTGTCGGGCGCGGCACCGAGGGCGGTGAACGGATCAATC
The DNA here is from genome assembly GCF_024519635.1 of Pseudomonas sp. Pse1. Taxonomy (NCBI): domain Bacteria; kingdom Pseudomonadati; phylum Pseudomonadota; class Gammaproteobacteria; order Pseudomonadales; family Pseudomonadaceae; genus Pseudomonas; species Pseudomonas sp. Pse1. Next base: position 95,026 of record NZ_JALJRO010000012.1, on the reverse strand, counting down.
ACTGCCAGCCCGGCCCCTGACTCGACCATCGCCCTGGCCAGGGAATAGGTCTGCACCGCGATGCTCACGCGCGGCGGCGGTTCCACCGCCTTGAGGTAGCTGTCGAGCCGCGCCGACAGCGGGTCGGCGCTGGACAGGCCAATCAGCGGCGCATCGGCCAATGCTTGTAGCGGCAATGGTTTGCCTTGCTCGACAATCGGCCAGAAACCCTTGGGGGCCAATGCCACCAGCACGCCGCTGGCCAACGCCTCGGCCTTCAGGCCCGGATGGTCGGGGCGTTGCAGGGTCAGGGCGACATCGATTTCGCGCATCAGCAGGTTCTGCATCAGTTCGCGACTGTGGGCGCTGGCCAGTTCGCAGGCGATGTCCGGATAGCCTTGGGTCCACTCATGAATCGCCGGCGGCAGCAGCGACAGGGCCAGCGCCGGGGTCGCGCCGATGCGCAGGCTGTGGCCTGGTTCGCGGCGCAGGCTCTGGGCCAGGCGCCGCACGCCTTGCAGGCTCTCGGTGACCTTATCCACTTCGCGCTCCAGCTCCAGCGCTTCAGGGGTGGCCTGGAGCTTGCCGCGCACCCGCAGAAACAACGGGAATCCCAGTTGCTGCTCGGCATGTTGCAGCACCTTGGTCACGGCGGGCTGGGAAACGTGCAGCAACTGCGCGGCACCGCTGACCGAACCGGTCTGGCGGATGGCCTGGAAAATCTCGATGTGACGAAGGCGCATGGCGAGTCCATAACCTTTGTTTATGGGTTGACCATCTTTATTCATTGTTCGGCGCCTGTCACCTGGCTCTAACCTCGGGCCATGTCTCATCAACGCTTAAGGACTGACATGGCTCAGCGTGTATGCATCATTGGCGGCGGCGTTATCGGCCTGGCAACGGCTTACGCGCTGGTGCGCGACGGCGCCGAGGTGACCGTGGTCGAGGCCCGTGATTCGCTGGGCAGCGAAACCAGTTTCGCCAACGGTGGCCAGCTGTCCTACCGCTATGTCGCGCCGCTGGCCGATGCCGGCGTGCCGTTGCAGGCGATTGGCTGGATGCTGCGAGGCGACTCACCGCTCAAGCTGCGGCCGCGGTTCGACCCGGCGCAGTGGCGCTGGATGGCCTCGTTCCTGGGGGCTTGCCGGTCTTCGGTGAACCGTGCCAACGCCGCCCATTTGTTGCGCCTGGCGCTGTTCAGTCAGTCGACCCTGAAACACTGGCGCGAAGACGATGCGCTGGGGGGTTTCAATTGGCGGCGCAACGGCAAGCTGGTGACCTTCCGCGAAACCGCCAGCTTCGACCATGCCCGCGCCGGGCTCGCCGATCCGCAACAGCAGCAGGTGCTGTCGGCTGCCGAGTGCGCGCAACTCGAGCCGGCACTGGCCGATGCGCCCTTTGTTGGCGCCATCTACACCCCGGATGAAGAAGTCGGCGACTGCCACGCTTTTTGTCAACAATTGGCCGCACGGCTGCGGGCCTCCGGCCGCTGCGAGTTCCGCCTGGGCCAGGCCGTGACCGCGATTCACCACAACCAGGGCGCGGTGAACGCAATTGAGCTGGGCGACGAGGTGCTGCCGGTCGAGCAACTGGTGATTGCCGCCGGCCATCGCAGCCCGCTGCTGGCCTTGCCCGGCCTGGACCTGCCGCTGTATCCGCTCAAGGGTTACAGCCTGACGGTGCCGATCGGCCCTGAACACCGCGCGCCCGAACTGAGTATCACCGACTACAACCGCAAGATCGTCTACGCGCGGATCGGCGAGCAGTTGCGGGTGGCGGCGATGGTCGACATCGTCGGCTTCGACGCCGCGCTGGACCCCAAGCGGCTGGCCTTGATCAAACGCCAGGCCCGCGACACTTTTGCCCAGGCCGGCGATTATGATGCGGCCGTCGAATGGGCTGGTATGCGCCCGGCGACTCCCAGTGGCGTGCCGCTGTTGGGCGCCACCGCTTATCGCAACCTGTGGCTGAACCTCGGCCATGGCGCGCTGGGTTTCACCCTGGCCTGTGGCAGTGCCCAGGTGCTCAGCGAACTGATCGGCCAGCGCCGGCCGTCCATCGACTTGCAGGGTTTTACTCCCCGTGCAGCCTGAATTCCAATCACTTAGAAGGACCTTCCGATGACCCTTACGCGTATCCACAGCAACCCACGGTTGTCCGCCGCCGTGACCTATGGCGAGCTGGTGTTCCTCTCTGGCCAGGTGCCGGGTGACGCCACCGACGCTGCCGGGCAGACCCGCGAGGTGCTGGAAAAAATCGACGCCCTGCTGGCCGAGGCCGGCAGTGACAAGGACCATTTGCTCAGCGCGACCATTTACCTGAAGGACATCGAGGCCGATTTCGCATCGATGAACGATGTCTGGTCGGCCTGGTTGTCACCCGGCCAGGCACCGAGCCGCACCACCCTGCAGGCGCAACTCGCACGTCCGCAGGTGCTGGTGGAAATCACCGTCATCGCGGCGCGACGCTAAGTCATCGAACCCCACAACGGAGAATAACAATGCAAAAAATCACGTTGCTCGGCTGCACCCTGGGCCTGTTGCTGGCCGCAAACGTCCAGGCCAACGAAGCCCCGCTGGGGCCGACATTGAGCAAAATCGCCGACGCCAAGGGCATTACCCTGGGTTATCGCGACGCGTCGGTGCCGTTTTCCTACGTTGGTGATCACACCGGGCAGCCCATGGGTTATTCGGTGGACCTGGCTGGCAAGATCGTCGAGCGCATCGAGCAGAAACTGGCGTCCGGGCCGCTCAAGGTCAAATACAACCTGGTGACCTCGCAGACCCGCATCCCGCTGGTGCAGAACGGCACCGTCGACCTGGAGTGCGGGTCGACCGGCGTTACGGCCGAGCGGCAGAAGCAGGTAGCGTTTTCCTACGGCTTTATCTATGTCAAAGGCCAGTTGCTCACCGCCAACGACAGTGGCATCAAGGGTTTCGCTGATCTGCGCGGCAAGAACGTGGTGACCACCGCCGGCACCACCAATGAGCGCTACCTGAAAAGCTACAACTTGGACAACAAGCTGGACATGTTTGTGATCAGCGCCAAGGACCACGGCGAAGCCTTCCAGATGTTGCAATCGGGCCGTGCGGCGGCGTTCTACATGGACGACGCGCTGCTCTACGGCGAGCGTGCCAAGGCTCGCGATCCGCACAAGTGGGTGGTGGTGGGTGAGGAGCAATCGCGGGAAATCTACAGCTGCATGGTGCGCAAGGACGATCCGCAGTTCCTCGCGCTGGTCAACGGGGCCCTGGGGGATCTCTACAGCTCAGGGGAAATCAACGGCATCTACCAGCGCTGGTTCGAGCAGCCGATTCCGCCGAAGGGTTTGAACCTCGAGTTCCCGATGACCAGCGAACTCAAGGCAATCATCGCCAAACCCACCAGCGACCCGGTGCAGTAACGCTTTAGAAATCGCCCCACAGTTGCTGCGCCACCGCCAGCGCCACCACTGGCGCGGTCTCGGTGCGTAGCACCCGTGGGCCGAGGCGGGCAGCGTGGTAGCCGGCGGCTTGGGCCTGTTCGACTTCGTTGTCGTTCAAGCCGCCTTCCGGGCCGATCAGGAACGCCAGGGTCGCCGGTTTGGCGTGGCTGACCATAGGCTCTGCCACCGGGTGCAGTACCAGCTTGAGTTCGGCCTGGGTCTGCTTGATCCAGTCCGCCAGCAGCAACGGCGGATGAATCACCGGCACCGTCGAACGCCCGCATTGTTCGCAGGCGCTGATCGCCACCTGGCGCCAGTGCTGCAGGCGCTTGTCGGCGCGTTCGTCCTTGAGTCGTACCTCACAACGATCACTGAAAATCGGGGTGATTTCGTTCACGCCCAGTTCGGTGGCCTTCTGAATCGCCCAATCCATGCGCTCGCCCCGGGACAAGCCCTGGCCGAGGTGAATGTGCAGCGGCGATTCGACTTGCCCGGCGAAGCTTTCAGTCAGCGCTACGCGCACGTGTTTCTTGCCGACCTCTGCCAGGCTGCCGCGAAATTCCTGGCCTGAGCCGTCGAACACCTGCACGGCATCGCCCGGCGCCATGCGCAGCACCCGGCTGATGTAATGCGCCTGCGCCTCCGGCAATTCGTGTTCGCCGAGGCTCAGCGGGGCGTCGATAAAGAAGCGGGACAGTCTCATTCGGGTTCTCTGTTAATGATGCTGGTGATCTGTGTGTGTAGGCGCGAGCTTGCTCGCGAAAAGTCCAAGGGTGCCGCGTACGTCCAGGCTCGCTCCCACAGGAGGCAGTCCGCACAGGGGAAATTCCACATGGGCAATCCCCCCAGGAACATTCATAGCCAACCCTCAACCCGGATCACGAAACCCCGGGTGGAAATCCTTCGGCACCGCCACGCTGACCGAATCACGGGTAGCGATATCGATGCCTTCGCTGGCCACTTCGGCGAGGAAGTCGATCTGCTCCGGGGTGATCACGTAAGGCGGCAGGAAATACACCACGCTGCCCAGCGGACGCAACAGCGCACCGCGCTCCAGAGCGTGCTGGAACACCTTCAGTCCGCGACGCTCCTGCCAGGGATAGGCCTCTTTGCTGGCCTTGTCCTTAACCATCTCGATGGCCAGCACCATGCCGGTCTGGCGCACTTCCGAGACGTTCGGGTGATCCGCCAAATGAGCGGTGGAGGAGGCCATGCGCCGGGCCAGTGCCTGATTGTTCTCGATGACATTGTCCTGCTCGAAGATATCCAGAGTCGCCAAGGCCGCCGCACAGGCCAGCGGGTTGCCGGTGTAGCTGTGGGAATGGAGGAAGGCACGCAAGGTCGGGTAATCATCGTAGAAGGCGCTGTACACCTCCTCGGTGGTGACGCAGGCCGCCAGTGGCAGATAGCCGCCAGTCAGGGCTTTGGACAGGCAGAGGAAGTCCGGACGGATGCCGGCCTGCTCACAGGCAAACATCGTCCCGGTACGACCGAAACCCACGGCAATCTCATCGTGGATCAGGTGCACACCGTAGCGGTCACAGGCTTCGCGCAGCAGCTTGAGGTACACCGGGTGGTACATGCGCATGCCGCCGGCGCCCTGGATCAGTGGCTCGACGATTACGGCCGCGACGCTGCCATGGTTCTGCGCGAGGGTCTGCTCCATGGCCGCGAACATGTTGCGCGAGTGCTCTTCCCAGCTCATGCCGTCAGGACGCAGGTAGCAGTCTGGGCTCGGCACTTTGATGGTGTCCAGCAGCAGCGCTTTGTAGGTTTCGGTGAACAAGGGCACGTCGCCGACCGACATCGCGGCCATGGTCTCGCCGTGGTAGCTGTTGGTCAGGGTGACGAAGCGCTTCTTGTTCGGCTGGCCGCGGTTGAGCCAGTAGTGAAAGCTCATTTTCAGCGCGACTTCGATGCACGACGAGCCGTTATCGGCGTAGAAGCACCGGGTCAGGCCTTCGGGAGTGATCTTCACCAGGCGCTCGGACAATTCGATCACCGGCTGATGACTGAAGCCGGCGAGGATTACGTGCTCCAGTTGATCGACCTGATCCTTGATGCGCTGGTTGATCCGCGGATTGGTGTGACCGAACACATTGACCCACCAGGAGCTGACCGCGTCGAGGTAGCGTTTGCCCTCAAAGTCTTCGAGCCAGACCCCTTCGCCACGCTTGATCGGGATCAGCGGCAGTTGTTCGTGGTCTTTCATCTGGGTGCAGGGATGCCACAGCACCGCAAGATCGCGCTGCATCCACTGATTATTCAAGCCCATGTTCATACTCCTCGAGACGGCGCGCTGGTTTCGCGGGCAAACGGTCGCGCAAGCCTATGCAATGAAAGGGGAGCGGACAACCCATTGTGTTTTTTCAGCCGTCTGAACTGACGAGAAATCCGCGTTTCGGGGCACGCGGGCGGCTGTATGGAGGACTAGTCTGATTCGGGGTTAATCTTTCCTTAACCAATCGACTTCAGACTCTTGATCGTATTTATCGATATTTCATAGCGAAATTTTCCGCTTTAATTCGATAGATAACTCGATAATCTTGATCTCAGTTCTTACAGGATTTGGGCAATGCAGCTACGTAACTCTACATCTCGCTACGGCTGGGTCAGTATTTTCATGCATTGGGGCGTCGCGCTGGCAGTGGTCGGTCTTTTCGCCTTGGGCTTGTGGATGGTCGGGCTGGATTACTACAGCACCTGGCGCAAAGATGCGCCGGACCTGCATAAAAGCATCGGTTTGGTGTTGTTCGCGGTAATGCTGTTGCGGGTGGTCTGGCGTTTTATCAGCCCACCGCCGCCGACGCTGACCAGTTACGACCGCTTGACGCGCATCGGCGCCAAGCTGGGTCACGGTTTTCTCTATATCGGTTTGTTCGCTGTAATGATTGCCGGTTACCTGATTTCCACCGCAGACGGTGTCGGGATTCCGGTGTTTGGCTTGTTCGAAGTACCTGCTCTGATTTCCGGGCTACCGGACCAGGCAGATGTGGCAGGTGTCATACACCTTTATCTGGCTTGGGCGCTGGTGATTTTCTCCGGCCTCCATGCATTGGCAGCGTTGAAGCACCACTTTATCGACCGTGATGTGACCCTGACGCGAATGCTGGGTCGCAAAGCCTGAAATTCAACCTCGACTCCAAGGAATAGAAAGCATGTTGAAAAAAACTCTCGCCGCTCTGGCAATCGGTTCGGCGCTGTTGTCGGCGAACGTGATGGCGGCTGACTATGTGGTCGACAAAGAAGGCCAGCACGCCTTCGTCGACTTCAAAATCAGCCACCTGGGCTACAGCTACATCACCGGTACCTTCAAGGATATCGACGGCAAGTTCAGCTTCGACGCTGCCAAGCCGGAAGACAGCAAGATCGAGTTCAACGTGAACACCGCCAGCGTCTTCACCAACCACGCCGAGCGTGACAAGCACATCGCCAGCGCTGACTTCCTGAATGCGAGCAAGTTCGGCAAGGCGACCTTTGTTTCCACCAGCGTCAAATCCACTGGCGAAAAAACCGCTGACGTGACCGGCGACCTGACCATCGCAGGCGTGACCAAGCCGGTCGTGGTCAAGGCCACTTTCCTCGGCGAAGGCAAGGATCCATGGGGCGGCTACCGTGCCGGCTTCGAAGGCACTACCAGCATCAAGCGTTCCGACTTCGGCAAGCAGAAAGACCTGGGCCCAGCGTCCGACGCAGTCGAGTTGTACGTTTCGTTTGAAGGCGTGAAAGCGAAGTAATTTTCGCCACGCAAACAAAAATGCCCCACATCCTTGGATGCGGGGCATTTTTTATGGCGCGTTGAAAATCAGCGGTTGCGGGTCAGCAGCGCTGGTTTTTCGCCACGTGGACGGCTTGGCAGTTGATCGAGCTGCTCAGGTGTCGGGAAGCGGTCAGACTTCGACTCCTTGTGGATGATCTTCGGTGCCGGGCCGCCGCGCGGGTTTTGCACGGCCGGTTCCTGGCGCGATTGATCGTCACGGGCTGGACGACGGTTGCGCGAGTCTTCGCGACGACCGCCCTGGCCATCGCGCGCTGCGCCGCTGCGTGGGCCGTTGCGCTTGGCCGCCGGGGTGCCGGTGGAGGCGCCGCCGCTGCTGTTGCGTGGATTGCTCTGGCGACCTTGCGACTGACCGGTACGTGCACCGCCACCCGCGCCAGCGCCAGCGCCTTGTGCCGGAGCGCCTGGACGACGGCCACGGCCCTGGGCCGGTTTCTGCTGGGGCACGTAATCGACGCGGTTACCGAAGTTATCGACATCGTCGTCGAGGAATTCGTCTGGAGCGCGGTCAGGCGCTGCAGCGCGTGGAGCAGGGCGCTGTTGTTCGCGGGCCGGGGTGCCTTCACGAGGCTTTTGCGCCTGGCGCTCGCCACGGCCGGCAGCCGGTTTTTCCTTGCCCTTGTCCTTGCCTTTGTCCTTGCGGCCGCCGCCACCGCCACCGCCACCGCCGTTCGGACCGTCACCACGTGGGCCACGGGCATTGCGCGGGTTGCGCACATCCGGACGCTCGCGAACTTCCGGCTTCTCGGCTTCAACGCTGCTGGCATCAAAACCCATCAGATCGCCATCGGCGATCTTCTGCTTGGTCATGCGCTCGATGCTCTTCAGCAGTTTTTCTTCGTCAGGCGCGACCAGCGAGATCGCCTCGCCCGAACGACCAGCACGACCGGTACGGCCGATGCGGTGTACGTAGTCTTCGTCGACGTTCGGCAACTCGAAGTTGACCACGTGTGGCAACTGGTCAATGTCCAGGCCGCGCGCCGCGATGTCGGTAGCCACGAGGATCCGCACGCTACCGGCCTTGAAGTCGGCCAGGGCTTTGGTGCGGGCGTTCTGGCTCTTGTTGCCGTGGATCGCCACAGCGCTCAGGCCGTGCTTGTCGAGGTACTCGGCCAGGCGGTTGGCGCCGTGCTTGGTGCGGGTGAACACCAGCACCTGTTCCCAGGCGCCCGCGGTGATCAGGTGCGCCAGCAGCGAACGCTTGTGGCTCGCCGGCAGGCGGAACACGCGTTGCTCGATGCGCTCGACCGTGGTGTTCGGCGGCGTGACTTCGATGCGTTCCGGGTTGTGCAGCAGCTTGCCGGCCAGGTCGGTGATGTCCTTGGAGAACGTCGCCGAGAACAGCAGGTTCTGGCGCTTGGCCGGCAGACGGGCGAGGACCTTTTTCACGTCATGGACAAAACCCATGTCGAGCATGCGGTCCGCTTCGTCGAGCACGAGGATTTCCACGTGGGACAGGTCGACGCTGCCTTGGCCGGCCAGGTCGAGCAAGCGACCCGGGCAGGCAACCAGTACGTCGACACCGCGGGCCATGGCCTGAACCTGCGGGTTCATGCCAACGCCGCCGAAAATGCAGGCACTGACGAACTTCAGGTCGCGGGCGTACAGCTTGAAGCTGTCATGCACCTGAGCGGCCAGTTCGCGGGTCGGGGTCAGGACCAGTACACGCGGCTGGCGTGGACCGTGACGTTGGGACTTGTCCGGGTGACCGTTGGGGAACAGGCGTTCGAGGATCGGCAGGGCGAAGCCGCCGGTTTTGCCAGTGCCTGTCTGTGCCGCAACCATCAAGTCGCGACCTTGCAACACGGCGGGGATGGCCCGCTGTTGCACCGGAGTAGGCTGGGTGTAGCCGGCGGCTTCGATGGCACCGACTAAAGCCTCGGAGAGACCGAGGGAAGCAAAGGACATGAGTAATCCTGTTTTTAGTTAGGGCTTGGCCCAATGGGATAGTCTTGCCTGGCGCGAATGGCATTAAAGAGAAGCGCAATCGCGTCCGGTCCTGCTGGGTGCCGCTGGCTCATCTTCGAGTGCTCGCGCGGGCTGAAAAGCTGCGCTGTAGCGATCTCGAGGGGCGGTGTGCGGTACCGAGCGTCCGGGCGTAAGCCTGGCGGGAAGGCCGGAGTATAACAGAGCAATCACTGTGCGCTGCGTTCCTGCTGCTCAACGGTTTTATCTTCGCTCACGGTAGGGGTGGCGAGTGTGATGTTCCGAACAGGTGCCGCCCCATACCGCGCGCTGAGCTCGGCATACGCCGGCTCACGCTTGAAACGCTTGAGTTCGGCGCCGAAACGTTGCACCAGCAAGTCCATGCCAGCATTGCGCCGCACGGCGAGAAACTGGCTTTGCTGACTGATGACCGTCGGACTTTCACTGATCTGCCCACGCAGTTTCAAACTGTCGAGCAGGGTCTGACCGACCCGGCGGTCAGTGATCAGCAGATCAATGCGCCCCAGCGCCAGCTTGCCGAAATTGGCTTCATGGGTGGGGGCTGGCTCGCGGGTGAACAGTGTGGATTGGCGAAAATCCTCACTGTACAGGTAGCCGGGCGAAGTGCCGATGGTCAGGCCGCGCAGGTCTTCGAGGGTCTTGAATGGGTGGGGGCGGGCGTTGGCGTAGAACATCACGAACTCGACCTGTGACAGGGGTTCGCTGGGATAGAGCAGGGTGGCGTCGCGCTCGTCGCTGTGGAAAATGTCCAGCACGCCGTCGGCCAGCCCTTGGTCGAGCATGGCCAGGCAACGTTTCCAAGGCAGGAATTGCCATTGCACTTCTATTCCCAGGCGCTGAAAGACAATGGCCGTGGCTTCGTAGTCCAGCCCGCGCGCCTGCCCATTCTCCTCGTACACGTAAGGCGCCCAGGGCTCGGTGACAATCCGCAGTTTTTCCGCCCGAGCAGTGAAGCTCAGGCAGACAAGAAGCACGGCTGTCAGGAATTGGGCAATGACGGGCATTACCGGAGATTACGACGAGTGGCAGGGTAATAGCTAGAGGCCGTCTAGCCCGAGGCTTAGTCGCCGTTTGCCTGCATCAGGTGTAGGTAGATGGCTCTTCGCCGCTTGCCAAGCACCAGTCGATTGATCGGATGGTTGAACCAGCGCTCGAGTTGATCGCCTTTGAGTGGCCGTTTCAGGCGTTTTTCCACATTGGCATGGGCCTTTTCCCACCAGACGGGCGTGCATGCCTGATCGAACGGATTGGGATGGCGGTAGCAACCGTAGAGGATTTCGCGCATGAACTGGCGTTGTTCGCGAGGCAGGGCCAGGGTCACGATTTTGTAGGCCATGCGTTGCAGGGTCGGCGGTCGTGGCAGGGTCGCGGTGACGAGGGCGGTTTCATCCTGAGCCAGGGGGCTGGTTGGATCGGCCCGGTGCTTCTCCAGCCAGGCGTTGATCTTGGCGCGAAACAGTTCTTTGCGGCTCCAGTAGTGATGGATCAGGTCCGGGCATTGGCGGACCTGGAGCGTGCGATAAGACGCCAGAGACAGGCAGAATTCTTCCAGAGTGTAGGCGCCTTGGGCCAGGGGATACAGCTCGTCCATCAGTGCCAGTGAACGGTCGAGGATGTCCGCGTCCTGCTGGTACAGGCCAATCACCCCGGAATTGAGCATCGGCGTTTGGTCATCGGCCAATTGCCGCTGTTGCAGGACCTCAGCCAGCGTCCGGTAGAGCAGGGTCTGCTTGTTGGCGCCGTAGGTCGTGCCCAGGGTGTTGCACAACAGAGTGCCCGGCTCGATGCGGCGGAACAGTTCCAGGGGCGAGCTGTGGAAAAAGGTGTCGGTGTCGATCAGCAGCGCGAGCTCGGACTCTTTCATGACCTGCTGCATGACTGCGTGTTTGGCGCGGAAGTGGTAGCCGTGCGGCGCGATCCAGCGTTGCCGGGTACTTTCATCGAACTCACGAACGCGTACCGGCAAGTCGCGGTAGTGTTCGGGCTTATCGGTAAAGACCTGTATGTCGAGCGCTTGCCCCGGCGTCTTGCGCAAACCGGCGAGGGCGCTGGCGATGCTGAAGATAGCTTCCTGGTGGTAGGTGCACGCTCCATAGACCAGATAAATCAGTTGGGGAGTCGGTGCTTGGCGTGTAATCGACATCTACGGCGGTTTTCCGGTTGATTGGCAAAAAAAAGGCCCTGGGATCACCAGGGCCTTTGTTCTGACACTACCGTCAGCGCGGTAGTTTCAGGTTGTTCCAGACAGCGAGGCTTGGTTCAGCCTGGTTCAGGGTATAGAAATGCAGCCCTGGTGCACCGCCTTGCAACAAACGTTCACACATCTCTGTGATCACCTGCTCGCCGAAACCCTGAATGCTCGAGGTGTCGTCGCCATAGGCTTCCAGTTGCTTGCGGATCCAGCGCGGGATTTCCGCACCGCAGGCATCAGAGAAGCGCGCCAGCTTGCTGTAGTTGGTAATCGGCATGATGCCCGGCACGATCGGGATGTTTACGCCCAGTGCCCGCACACGCTCGACGAAGTAGAAATAGCTGTCGGCGTTGAAGAAATACTGGGTGATCGCACTGTCGGCGCCGGCGTTGGCCTTGCGCACGAAGTTGTTGAGATCGTCCTCGAAATTGCGCGCTTGCGGGTGCATTTCCGGGTAGGCGGCAACTTCGATGTGGAAATGATCGCCGGTTTCTTCACGGATGAATTCAACCAGGTCATTGGCGTGGCGCAGTTCACCGCTGGCCATGCCCATGCCCGAAGGCAGGTCACCGCGCAGGGCAACGATACGGGTAATCCCGGCGGCCTTGTATTGACTCAGCAGACCGCGAAGGTCGGCCTTGCTGTCGCCGACGCACGACAGGTGCGGGGCGGCGGGCACCTTCACTTCACTTTCCAGCTGCAACACGGTGTTGATCGTGCGATCCCGGGTCGAGCCGCCTGCGCCGTAGGTGCAGGAGAAGAAGTCAGGGTTGTAGGTAGCCAGCTGACGAGCAGTGGCGAGCAGCTTTTCATGCCCAGCGTCGGTCTTGGTAGGGAAGAACTCGAAGCTGTAGCGACGATCTTGGGACATGGTCATATCCTTGGAAACTCGAAAGCCAAACGGTGTGTCCGTCACAACGCCTTCGCTGGCAAGCCAGCTCCTACCAATGTGACGTGGAACCTGTAGGAGCTGGCTTGCCAGCGAACCAGACAACACGGTGCGCCGGGCACACCGTGTTGTCAGCCAAGCATCAGTAGCGGTAAGCGTGCGGCTTGAACGGACCTTCGACGGTCACGCCGATGTAGTCGGCCTGGGTCTTGGTCAGTTGAGTCACGACGCCGCCGAAACCGCGGACCATTTCCAGGGCCACTTCTTCGTCGAGTTTCTTTGGCAGTACTTCAACGGTCAGGCGCTCGGCTTTCTGGGCTGGCGACAGGTCGGCGTACTTCTGTTCGAACAGGAAGATCTGCGCCAGCACCTGGTTGGCGAACGAACCGTCCATGATGCGGCTTGGGTGACCGGTGGCGTTGCCCAGGTTCACCAGTCGGCCTTCGGCCAGCAGGATCAGGTAGTCATCGTTCTGCGGGTCGAAATCGCCAGCGCCGGTACGGTGGATCTTGTGTACCTGTGGCTTCACTTCTTCCCATGCCCAGTTCTTGCGCATGAAAGCGGTGTCGATTTCGTTGTCGAAGTGACCGATGTTGCAGACCACGGCGCGCTTTTTCAGGGCCTTGAGCATGTTGGCGTCGCAGACGTTGACGTTACCGGTGGTGGTCACGATCAGGTCGATCTTGCCCAGCAGGGCTTTGTCGATGCTGGCTTCGGTGCCGGTGTTGATGCCGTCGATGAATGGCGAAACCAGTTCGAAACCGTCCATGCAGGCTTGCATGGCGCAGATTGGGTCAACTTCGGACACTTTAACGATCATGCCTTCCTGACGCAGGGACTGGGCCGAACCCTTGCCCACGTCACCGTAGCCGATGACCAGTGCTTGCTTGCCGGACAGCAGGTGGTCGGTACCACGCTTGATCGCATCGTTCAGGCTGTGACGGCAGCCGTACTTGTTGTCGTTCTTGGACTTGGTTACCGAGTCGTTGACGTTGATCGCCGGGATCTTCAGCTCGCCCTTGGCCAGCATGTCCAGCAGGCGGTGTACGCCGGTGGTGGTTTCTTCGGTCACGCCGTGGACGCGATCCAGTACCTGCGGGTATTTCTTGTGCAGCAGCTCGGTCAGGTCGCCGCCGTCGTCGAGGATCATGTTGGCATCCCAAGGCGCGCCATCTTTGAGGATGGTTTGCTCCAGGCACCACTCGTACTCCTGCTCGGTTTCACCTTTCCAGGCAAACACTGGGATGCCAGCAGCGGCGATGGACGCAGCAGCCTGGTCTTGAGTCGAGAAAATGTTGCAGGACGACCAGCGTACTTCGGCACCCAGGGCAACCAGGGTTTCGATCAGCACGGCAGTCTGAATGGTCATGTGGATGCAGCCGAGGATCTTCGCACCCTTGAGCGGTTGCTCTTCGGAGTACTTGCGACGCAGACCCATCAGGGCCGGCATTTCCGACTCGGCGATGATGGTTTCGCGACGGCCCCAGGCAGCCAGGGACATGTCGGCGACTTTGTAGTCGGTGAAATCTGCAGGCGTGTTGACAGCGCTCATGAAGAGCCTCCATTCGTAATGTATGCGAATGGGCGCCGTTGTGCGTTTAGTGTCCGGCCCAATCAGGCCAGGCAACGCCCCATCCGAGCCTGACAGGTCTAGCCTGCTGCAGCGCCCCTCGGACAGGTGGCGGGAAAACGGTAACTGTCGAAGATGACCGTTTTGAAACGGAGGCGATTATAGCGGGCCGGGCGGATCTGCCAAAGGGTTTCTGTCGGCTGGTTGATTATCTTGATCGAGACCATAGTCGATGCGGCGTAGAGCTGTGCGCCGGGCTCTGCCATGATGGGCGATATCCATCGGCAAGACCCTCAGGAGCGAATATGAATTTCCACACCCGCAAATGGGTAAAACCTGAAGACCTCAACCCCAACGGCACGCTGTTCGGCGGCAGCCTGTTGCGCTGGATCGACGAAGAAGCGGCGATCTACGCCATCGTCCAGTTGGGTAACCAGCGCGTGGTCACCAAGTACATTTCCGAGATCAACTTTGTCAGCGCCTCGCGCCAGGGCGACATCATCGAACTGGGCATCACCGCCACCGAATTCGGTCGTACCTCGATCACCCTCACCTGCGAAGTGCGCAACAAGATCACTCGCAAGAGCATCCTCACGGTGGAGAAGATGGTCTTTGTGAACCTCGGCGAGGACGGCCTGCCGGCCGCGCACGGGCGGACCGAGATCAAATACGTCAAGGACCAGTTCCAGGATGGCGCCGGCGTCGAATAAACCACAGAACGTATGCCGCACCGCGCGTGTCGTACTTAAACGACACGCCACAGGTTGCGGACTCCATGAACACTGAAAAAGACGGCAAGACCCCGAACCTTTCGGCGCAGGAACTGCACGACGTCGACAAAAACCAGCCACCGCGCGCGGCGGTGCTGCATGAAATCATCCGCACCCAAGGGGACCAGGAGCTGGAGCGCAGTGTCGCCGCGCTCTGGTGGTCTGCCTTGGCCGCCGGCTTGACCATGGGCCTGTCGCTGATGGCCATGGGGCTGCTGAACTCGCGACTGCCGGAGGGCGAAGCCTTCAAAGTGATCGCCAGTTTTGGCTACTGCGCCGGGTTCCTGGCGGTGATCCTCGCCCGCCAGCAGTTGTTCACGGAAAACACCCTGACCGCCGTGCTGCCGGTCATGACCAAACCCACGTTGAACAATTTCGGCCGGCTGTTGCGGCTGTGGACGGTGGTCTTGTTTGGCAATCTGTGTGGGACCTTGCTGGTGGCCTACGTGATGTTGCACCTGCCGATTTTCGACACCCGGACCGACCTGGCCTTTCTCGATATCGGGCGCAAGGTCATGGAGAACGACGCCAGCAAGATGTTCGCCAAGGGCATCGTCTCGGGCTGGATGATCGCCACGATGGTCTGGATGATCCCTTCCATGGAAAGCGCCAAGATGTGGATCATCATCCTCATCACTTATCTGATGGCACTGGGGGACTTCACCCACATCGTGGTCGGTTCGGCTGAGGTCTCCTATCTGGTGTTCGCGGGCCAATTGTCGTGGGCGGACTTCTGGCTGGTGTTTGCAGGTCCTACGCTGGCGGGGAACATCATTGGTGGCAGCTTCATCTTTGCCCTGCTCAGTCATGCACAAATTCGCAGCGAAAGCGGACCGCCGAAGAACGCTGAAGGGCCTGTGGCCGGTCCGCGCACTCCGGAAAAATGAGCCCCAGTTTCACTCTGCGGCGTGGGTAAGAGCCTGAATTTGAACAGTTATTCAAAGATGTCGAAATGATGGGGCAGTGCTTGCTGTATATTGCGAACGCTTCCTATTCATGAAAAAGACGGATCTTTATGCAGTTCTCAGGCTTCTCCCCTGCGCGCCTTCTGAGTGCGCTGCTGGTGTCTGTCCTGGTTTTGGGCACCGCCCAGGCCAAGGATGATGGCACTGACCTTTCGATCACCATCGAGAAAGAAATCCAGACCCATGTGGTCAATGCCGACGGCAGTTTTGTGGCGACCCTGGAAACGGTGCACCTGATCAACGAAGAGCGGGCGATCAAGGCCTGGGCGCAACGTTCGATGAGTTACAACCGGACCCTGGAAACCCTGGAGGTACTCCAGGCGTATACGCAAAAGCCTGACGGACGCAAAGTGCAGGTCAAGGCCGACCAGATCAAGGAGCAGCAGGAGCGAGCATCTGCGGATGCACCGATGTTCCAGGACACGCTGCTCAAAGTAGTGATCTTCCCTGAGGTTGCCGTGGGGGACCGGCTGGTGGTTCAGTTCAAGAAAAAGCGCAGCACGGCGCTGTTTCCTGGCCATTTTGAAGACCTGTCCTACCCGGCGTTTTTCCCGACCCGGCAGTTCACCCTGATCTATGACTTGCCGGCCGACATGCCGCTGCACGCCGATGCCAAGGGCTTTACCGCGAGCACGCCGGCCGCCGGGCCGGGGCGCAAAATTTATCGCTGGGACTATGTGCCAGCGCAAAAGGCGCGAATCGAGCAGGGGGCGGTGTCCTACCTGGACTACGGCCAATACCTGGCCGTGTCGACATTCGGCGATTTCGCCGCGTTCGCCAAGGCCTACGATGCACGGGCCCACAGCACCCTGACCCCGCAGATCCAGGATCTCGCCAACGGCCTCACGGCCGGGCTCGACACGCCCCTGGCCAAGGCGATTGCGCTGAGCGACTGGGTGCGCAAGCACATTCGCTATGTTGCGGTCTACGTCGGCCCAGGCGGTGTGGTGCCCCATCCGGTGGACACGATTCTGGCCAACCGCTATGGCGACTGTAAGGACCACGTTGCACTGCTGGAAGCCATGCTGGCGGCCGTGGGGATCGAGAGCTCACCGGCCCTGGTCAACCTGGGCAATGCCTATGGGTTGCCCAAGGTGCCGACGCTGGGGCTGCTCAACCACGCCATCACCTATGTGCCGAGCCTGAACCTGTATCTCGATTCCACCGCCGAAGGCATTGCCGCCGGTTACCTGCCGGTGCCAGTGCTGGACAAGCCGGTGGTGCTGAGCAAGTCCGGTGATGTTGGGCACACGCCGACCTCACAAATGGGGCTGGTGGAAAACAGCATGTTGTTCAAGGTTTCGTCAAAAGGCGCTGCCGACTTCAGCCACACCTCCAATGTGATTGGCTGGGCCGCCGAAGTGAACCGCTACGGGGTCAAGTCGATGAAACCCGCCGACCGCGACCTGTTGATCCAGCAGATCCTCGCGTCCTACGGGCTCAACGGCAGCGGCACGTTTGATGCCGGGAAGTTCGAGGGGAGCGGCCAGGGTTATGAAATGAACATGGCCGGGCGCGTGGAGAACCTGGTCAATCTACCGGGTCCGATTGGCGTGCTGACCATGAGCAGCCTGGCCGGTGGCATCGCGCAAAGTGTCTTCAGCCTGCTCATGGAGCCGGAACGGACTCAGGCGTTCACCTGTATTTCCGGGGTGACCGAGGAGCAGGCGCGTTTTGAGTTCCCGCAAGATGTCAGCATTCTCGCGGCACCGAAGAACGTGACACTGAACCACGAGCGGTTTGACTACAGTTCGACCTATGCCCGCGAGGGCAATGCGGTGGTGGTCAAGCGCCGCTTCGACTTCAAGCAGCCGGGCGCGGTGTGCACCCCGGATGACTTCAAATCGATGAAAGCCATGGCTGAGGCCGCGGCCAATGACCTGAAAAGCCAGATCATTGTGCAGTCGCTTTAAGTGACGGGGCGCTCGCCCGCCGTTGCCGGTAGATGAAGTACAGCGCGGTCAGCACGGTCAGGCCGCTGACCAGCGCGCCGGTCCAGGGCAGGTCGGCCAGGTCGGCGCCGCTGCCGACCACCAGGCCGCCGATCCAGGCGCCTGCTGCATTTCCCAAATTGAACGCGCTCTGGTTCAGGGTCGAGCCGAGGTTGGGCGCTTCATGGGCCTGGTCGATGATCAGCAGTTGCAGGATCGGGCACAGGGCGAAGGCGAAAATCCCCCACAGCACCAGGGTGATCGCCGCTGGAATCACCGAATGACTGGTTTGGCTGAAGGCTGCCAGCACCAACACCACCGCCAGGGCCATGCCCACCAGTGACGGCAGCAGTCGGCTGTCCGCCAGGCGCCCGCCGAGCATGCTGCCGGCGGTCAAGCCGACGCCGAACAACAGCAGCATGATCGTCACGCCGTGGGGGCTGACGCCGGTGATGTCCTGCAGGATCGGCGCGATGTAGGTGAAGACGCTGAACAGACTGGTCGAAGCCAGCACACTCATACCCAGTGCCAGCAACACGTTGGCCTTGCCCAGCACTTTGAACTCACTGGCCAGGTTGGCCTTGTCCATGGCGATGTCCCGGGGCAGCCACAGCCATTGGGCGACGGCGGCCAGCACGCCGATCACCGACACGGCCCAGAACGTCGAACGCCAGCCGGCATATTGCCCAAGCGCGGTCCCCAGGGGCACGCCGAGCACGTTGGCCAAGGTCAGGCCGGTGAACATCATGGCAATTGCCTGGGCCCGTTTGTTCGGCGCCACCAGTCCGGCGGCCACCACCGAACCAATGCCGAAAAACGCCCCATGGCACAGCGCTGTAACCACACGCGCGGCCATCAAAGTGACGTAGTTCGGCGCCAGGGCGCAAAGCATGTTGCCGAGGATGAACATCAGCGTCATCCCCAGCAAGGTGGCTTTGCGCGGCATGTTGGCGGTGCCCACGGCGAGGATCGGCGCGCCGAATACCACGCCCAGGGCATAGCCGGTGATCAGCAGACCGGCATCCGGAATACTCACCGACAGGTCGCGGGCGACGTCGGGCAATAGGCCCATGATCACGAATTCAGTGGTGCCAATGCCGAAAGCGGCAACGGCCAATGCAAGCAAGGCGAGTGGCATGCGCAAGGTCTCTGTCAGTAGTCTTGACGCTTTGATCAGGCGAACGCGTGCCGGTGTCCGAGTCTTGGCAAAGTCGGCAGCAGCAGAGATTTATTGGAATAAGTATGTGCGCAAGTGAGTACAGCGTGTTCGCTTGCAGTATAAACAGCTCCTGACATATGACGAATCAATTCTCTTGAGCAAGGAGGCGCTGTGTTACCCACGGTTCTGGTTTTGGTCGCGGCGCTGTTGCATGCGGCCTGGAATACCCTGATCAAATTCAGCGCCGAGCGTCTGCTGGTGGTGGCGTGCATGGACAGCGTGGCGCTGCTGTTTGTCGCCTTGATGCTGCCATTCGTGGCGCTGCCGCCGCTGGAGATCTGGCCGTGGATCCTCGCGTCGGCGGCCTTCGAGTTGCTCTATCGCTACCTGTTGATCCAGGCCTACCGGGTGGGGGACCTGGGCCTGGTCTACCCCTTGATGCGCGGCTTGTCGCCCTTGGTGGTGCTGGCACTGACCTTGATTTTCGCCGGTGAAGTGCTAACCACCCAGCAGATCCTCGGCATCCTGCTGATCCCGTTCGGCATGCTGTGCCTGCTGTGGCAGGGCGGTGGCGGCGAGCGGCTGCCGTGGTCGATGTTGCCGGTGGTGGCGCTGATCGGCCTGTGCATCGGTTGCTACACCTTCATCGACGGCCAGGCGATCCGGCGCTGGTCCCATCCGCTGGATTACCTGGTCTGGGTCACGCTGCTCAGTGCCTGGCCCTTCCCATTGCTGGCGCTGGTGCGCAAGCGCCCGGCGTTCATGCTGTTCTGGCGTGAACAATGGCGGCTGGGGCTGGCGGTCGGGTTCTGCGTGTTGTTCAGCTACGCTCTGGTGCTGTGGGCGATGCAATTGGGGTCGATTGCCGAAGCGGCGGCGCTGCGCGAGATCAGCGTGATCCTGGTGGTGCTGTTCGGAATGCGCTACCTCAAAGAACCTTTTGGCAAGCCACGGCTCTTAGCCTGTGGGCTGGTACTGATTGGCATGCTGGTTATGAAGCTCTAGACGAGCCTCCCGATAACTTTGAACAAGGACTCTGCAATGACGGTTGCCCTGTGGTGCATTTTGATCGCGATCTTCTTGCCATACGTGTGCATCTATATCGCCAAGCTGGGCGGGCGCTTCCGCCTGGCCGATAACCATGACCCACGGGATTTCCTCGAAAACCTCGACGGTTTTGCCCGGCGCGCCTATGCGGCCCAGCTCAACAGTTTTGAAGTCACCCCGGCCTTTGCCGCAGCGGTCATCGTCGCCCATCTGGCCGGCAACGCCGAACTGGTGACGATCAACGTGCTGGCGGTGTTGTTCATCACCAGTCGCCTGCTGTACATCATCTGCTACCTGGCGGACTGGGCGATCCTGCGGTCGCTGGTGTGGTTTGTCGGCATGGCGCTGATCGCCAGCTTCTTCTTCGTGTCGATGTAAAGCGCCGCAGGAGCGCTCCGGTACTCCTGCAGGCGGGTCACGTCAGGGCTTGTCGGCCACCTGGGGCAATTGCGGCAGCGCTGCACCCTTGGGCCAGAGCATCCAGATCTGGCCTTGTTGTTTCATGTCGCCGGCCAGATGGCCAGCGGCGTCGCCGGTGCCCCAGAACAGGTCGGCACGCACTTCGCCGGTGATCGCGCCGCCGGTGTCCTGGGCCGCTACCGGACGTACCAGCGGGGTGCCGTCGGGACGCGTGGTGGAGAGCCACAGCAGGCTGCCCAGCGGAATCACTTTGCGGTCAACGGCGACGCTGTAGCCCGAGGTCAGCGGCACGTTCAGCGAACCACGCGGGCCTTCGTTGCTGTCCGGGTTACGGGTGAAGAACACGTAGCTCGGGTTGCTGCCCAGCAATTCCGGAATGCGCGTCGGGTTGGCCTTGGCCCAGGCACTGATGGCGCCCATGGTCACCTCCTCTTTCTTCAGCTCGCCCTGTTCCACCAGCCAGCGGCCGATGGGGCGGTAGGGGTGGCCGTTCTGGTCGGCATAGGCGATGCGCAGTTGGCGGCCGTCAGCCAGCTGGACCCGGCCGGAACCCTGGATTTGCAGGAATTGCAGGTCCATCGGATCGGTCAGCCAGGCCACCACCGGCGCCTTCACGCCTTTGCTCTCGATGGTCGCGGCATCGTCGTATGGCTTCAACACGCGACCCTCAAGGCGACCGCGCAGGCGCTTGCCCTTGAGTTCCGGGTAGAGGCTGTCGAGGGCGACGATGATCATGTCGTCCGGCACGCCATAGATCGGCACATGGGCGCTTGGGGTTTGAGTCAGGCTGCCCGGATAGACCGGCTCGTAGTAGCCGGTGATCAGGCCATTGGCGTTGCCGCCCGAAGAGCGCAGGCCGTAGACCTGCAAGTGTTCCTTGAGAAAACTGCGCACCGCGCCGGGTTCCATGGCCACGCTGGCTGCTGCGGCGCAGGTCTGGCCCCAGACCGGATCATTCTTGAGTCGAGTGCAGGCGCTGCGCCATGAGCCAAAACCGGCCAGCAGGTCGCTGTCCGAGACCGCCGGCAGGGCGTCCCAGGTGGCGCTGGAGTAGGTGGCGATGGCGTGGGTCTGCGGCTTGGTGTTGTCGCCACCGTTGCAACCGGCAAGCAGGGCGATCATCGGGACGGTCCAGGCCAGGGTCTTGCCCCAGGCCTTGAAGCGATTGTTCATGCGGTACTTCCTGTGCTGGTTGGCGCAGCGTATGGGCGGCTGCGGCAACCCGTATTGTTAATAGGGCTATTGGTCTTTGCGGTCGAGGCGAGGATACTGGCCGCCGAATTCCGGACCTTGAGCCACCATGACGCTTAAACGAATTTCAGTTGTATTGCTGGCCTGCCTGACCCTGACCGCCTGTGGCGGTGTCGATCCCAACTCGCCACTGGGCCAGCGCAAGGCGATCTTCAAGCAAATGCTCAAGACGGGCGAGGATCTGGGCGGCATGTTGCGCGGGCGGGTCCCGTTCGATGGCGCGAAATTCGCCGAGGGCGCGGTCAAGCTCGATGCTTTGTCCCATGAGCCGTGGAAACATTTCCCGCAGGTTCGTGAAGAAGATCACAGCAGTGCCACCGCCGATGTCTGGGAGAAGCAGGCACGCTTCCAGGAAATGGCCCGCACCCTCGAGGCGGCCACCGGTGAATTGGTGATTGCCAGCCAGATCCAGCCCTACAAGGCCAGCAATCTGGGCCCTGCGGTACAGAAAGTCGAAGATGCCTGCAGTGCCTGCCATAAACAGTTTCGGGATCATTGATCTCGGTAGTCTGGTCTGAAGCCATCGCTGGCAAGCCAGCTCCCACAGGGTATTGGTGGTGTGCTGCCGATCCACTGTAGGAGTTGGCTTGCCAGCGAATAGGCCCTCAAGCCCCCCGCAAAACCGGCCTGTTACTTGTCCAACTCGTCCAGCGCTTCCTGCAATTCCTTGCGCGACTCGGCGAGCTTGTCCTTGCGCTTGTTGATCTTCTCCGGATCGCCCTTCTTCATGGCTTTGTCGAGATCGGCTTGACGCTTGCTGACTTCATGCTTGGCGTCCAGCACCTTGTTTTCGCGCTCTTTCTTCAGTGACGCGTCAGTGCAGTGGGTGGTGACTTCGCTCAGGGCTTTTTCCAGGCCAGCCTGCTGTTCGGCATTGCCGTGGGCCTTGGCTTGTTCGATCTGGGTGGCGATGGACTGGCGCTTGGCGGCGCAGCCGGTGAGTTCAGGTGCTTGCTCGGTGGCCATCGCGGGAGCGGCGAGGGCGCTGCACAGGGTCAACAGGGCGAGCGGTGCAAGAAGTTTCATGAAGGCTCCGTTTTGAAAAGTTGATCGATCGCGAGCAGGAAGTCGGTTGGAGCACGGCAACAGGCGTAGGTTTCCTATCGTCCGTTGCGCTCGCAGAAACCGTCAATGGTAGCAAGCTCGTGGCCACCAGGGGGTACTCAATCCGGTAACCATTTGCTGCCAGCACCTTGGGCAGACTTTTTCATCGCCCATGAAAAAGCCCCGCAGGGCGCGCCATGCGGGGCTTTTCCAGTACAGGGTTACAGGCCGGCGGCAGCGCGCAGGGCGTCGGCGCGGTCGGTTTTTTCCCAGGTGAACGTGGTGAAGGTGTCGTCGCCCACGGTCTTGGTCGCCGGAGTACGACCGAAGTGGCCGTAAGAAGCGGTTTCACGGTACATCGGGTGCAGCAGGTCGAGCATGGTGGTGATCGCGTAGGGACGCAGGTCGAACACTTCGCGCACCAGTTTGACGATCTTGTCGTCGCTGATCTTGCCGGTGCCGAAGGTGTTCAGCGAGATCGACGTCGGCTGGGCGACACCAATGGCGTAGGAAACCTGAATCTCGCAACGCTCGGCCAGACCGGCAGCGACGATGTTCTTCGCCACGTAACGACCGGCGTAAGCTGCCGAACGGTCAACCTTCGATGGATCCTTGCCGGAGAACGCGCCGCCACCGTGGCGCGCCATGCCGCCGTAGCTGTCAACGATGATCTTGCGACCGGTCAGGCCGCAGTCGCCCACCGGGCCGCCGATGATGAACTGGCCGGTCGGGTTGATGTGGAACTGGGTGTCCTTGGTCAGCAGCTCGGCCGGCAGGACGTGCTTGACGATCAGCTCCATCACGCCTTCGCGCAGGTCTTTGTACGACACGTCAGGGTTGTGCTGGGTCGACAGGACCACGGCGTCGATGCCGACGACCTTGCCGCCTTCGTAGCGGCAGGTGACCTGGGACTTGGCGTCCGGACGCAGCCATGGCAGCAGGCCGGATTTGCGGGCTTCGGCCTGGCGCTGGACCAGTTGGTGGGAGTAGGTGATCGGGGCAGGCATCAGCACGTCGGTTTCGTTGCTGGCGTAGCCGAACATCAGGCCCTGGTCGCCTGCGCCCTGATCTTCCGGCTTGGCACGGTCGACACCCTGGTTGATGTCCGGGGACTGCTTGCCAATGATGTTCATCACACCGCAGGTTGCGCCGTCGAAGCCGACGTCGGAGCTGGTGTAGCCGATGTCGGTGATCACATCACGCACGATCTGCTCGAGGTCGACCCAGGCCGTGGTGGTGACTTCGCCGGCGATGATCGCCACGCCCGTTTTCACCAGCGTCTCGCAGGCCACGCGGGCGAACTTGTCTTCAGCAATGATGGCGTCCAGCACCGCGTCGGAAATCTGGTCGGCGATTTTATCCGGATGCCCTTCAGATACGGACTCGGAGGTGAAAAGGGAGTATTCGCTCATCTCGATGTTTCCTGAAATTTACCGATGGTGAGTTCGCCAGTCGGTCGCTGAAAGTGGCGGACCTGGATCTGGAAACCATTACGTAAGCCTACATAGAGGCTGTCCCCGGGAACGAGTCCCGCAGCGGTGGCCCAACGGGCCAGATCGTCCTGTTCAAACCCCAACCAAAGATCACCGCAGGCCTCCCTGGCCCAACTTTGGTTGTGACTGCATAACTCTGTAACCAGCAGGCTGCCGCCCGGTTGCACCAGGCCGGCAAGGTGCCGTAGGGCATCGGCTGGCGCGGCGAAATGGTGCAGGACCATGTTCAGTACCACGCAATCGGCCGCCAGACTGACGCCATTCAAGGCATCGGCCAATTGCAGGCTGACATTGCCCAGTGCTTCGCGGGCACACACTTGGCGCGCCAGTTCGAGCATCGCCGGGCTGTTGTCGAGCGCGGTGACCTGACTGAAACGCCGGGCCAGCTCCGGCAGGAAGCCGCCGTCGCCGGGGCCGACTTCAATCGCCGTGGCACTGTCACTGAAGTCAAGCTTGTCGAGCAGCGCCAATACGCTTTCGCGATACTGCGCCAGGCCAGCGATCAAATCCTGCTGGGCACGAAATTTATCTGCCACCCGTGAGAAAAAGTCCTGGCTCGCGGCTGCTCGTTGACCGTGGACCTGGGCGATGCGCATTTGGACGTCGCCGGGCAGGACCAGGTTGTCGACTTCTTCGAGCAGGGCGGCGTGCAGCTTGCCGCCCATCAGGCCGGTCTGAGGCAGGGCGCGGCGGTAGAAAATCGCATTGCCTTCGCGGCGGGTGGCAACCAGGTCAGCCTGGGCCAGCACCTTGAGGTGGTGGCTCATGCCCGATTGGCCGGTGGCGAAGATCTGCGCCAGCTCCAGCACGCCAAACGAGTCGTTGGCCAGTGCGCGCAATACATTCAGGCGCAGCGGATCTCCGCCGGCCTTGCACAGGGCCGCCAGCTCGTCGCAATCGTCATGGCGAATGGAAGGCGCGGGTAGGTTCATAAGCCCGGCAGTCTAGACACGCGTTGAAACCATCGCAAGTTCAATATCAAAAAGTTTTGATATTGCACGATAGATGGCACTTCCTGACGTTAGCTTCAGTCAACTAACGAATGGCGGAAAGGTTTCACCAGACGAAACCGCCGTTATCAATTGGAAAAACGCCTTCAGATGACTATCTGTCATTGCCCCGAGGCGCCCGGGTGAGGGAAAATGCTCGCCTTTTTTCCGTTTCGTTTTATTCAACTCCCCAGGAGATCAGCGATGCCCAGCCGTCGTGAGCGTGCCAACGCCATTCGTGCCCTCAGCATGGATGCCGTGCAAAAAGCCAACAGCGGACATCCCGGTGCCCCCATGGGTATGGCGGATATCGCCGAAGTCCTTTGGCGTGACTACCTCAAGCACAACCCGAGCAATCCATCCTTCGCCGACCGTGACCGCTTCGTGCTGTCCAACGGTCACGGCTCGATGTTGATCTACTCGCTGCTGCACCTGACCGGCTACGACCTGTCGATCGAAGACCTCAAGCAGTTCCGTCAACTGCACAGCCGCACCCCGGGCCACCCGGAATTCGGCTACACCCCGGGTGTTGAAACCACCACCGGTCCACTGGGTCAGGGCCTGGCCAACGCCGTGGGCTTCGCCCTGGCGGAAAAAGTCCTGGCGGCGCAGTTCAACCGTCCGTCTCACAACATCGTCGATCACCACACCTACGTGTTCCTGGGTGATGGCTGCATGATGGAAGGCATTTCCCACGAAGTCGCTTCCCTGGCCGGTACCCTGGGCCTGGGCAAGCTGATCGCTTTCTACGATGACAACGGCATCTCCATCGACGGCGAAGTCGAAGGCTGGTTCACCGATGACACGCCGAAGCGTTTCGAAGCCTACAACTGGCAGGTGATCCGCAACGTCGACGGCCACGATCCGGAAGAGATCAAGACCGCCATCGAGACCGCCCGCAAGAGCGAGCAGCCGACCCTGATCTGCTGCAAGACCACCATCGGCTTCGGTTCGCCGAACAAGCAAGGCAAGGAAGATTGCCACGGCGCCCCACTGGGTGACGCGGAAATCGCTTTGACCCGTGCGGCGCTGAGCTGGAACCACGGTCCTTTCGAAATCCCGGCTGATATCTATGCCGAGTGGGATGCCAAGGAAGCTGGCCGTGCAGTCGAAGCCGAGTGGGATCAGCGTTTCGCAGCCTACTCCGCTGCTTTCCCGACAGAAGCCAACGAACTGGTACGTCGCCTGAGCGGTGAGCTGCCGGCTGACTTCTCGGAAAAAGCCTCGGCTTACATCGCTGAAGTCGCAGCCAAGGGCGAAACCATCGCCAGCCGTAAAGCCAGCCAGAACGCCCTGAACGCGTTCGGTCCACTGCTGCCGGAAGTGCTTGGCGGTTCGGCTGACCTGGCCGGCTCCAACCTGACCCTGTGGAAAGGCTGCAAGGGCGTCACCGCCGAAGATGCCAGCGGCAACTATATGTACTACGGCGTGCGCGAATTCGGCATGACCGCCATCATGAACGGTGTTGCCCTGCACGGCGGCCTGGTGCCTTACGGCGCGACCTTCCTGATGTTCATGGAATACGCCCGTAACGCCGTACGCATGTCGGCGCTGATGAAGCAGCGCGTGATCCACGTCTATACCCACGACTCCATCGGTCTGGGCGAAGACGGTCCGACTCACCAGCCAATCGAGCAACTGGCCAGCCTGCGCTGCACGCCGAACCTCGACACCTGGCGTCCGGGTGACGCGGTCGAATCGGCCGTGGCCTGGAAGTTCGCCCTGGAGCGCAAGGACGGTCCTTCGGCACTGATCTTCTCGCGTCAGAACCTGCAGCACCAAACCCGCGATGCCGGCCAGATTGCCGACATCAGCCGTGGTGGCTATGTGCTGAAAGACTGCGCGGGCGAGCCTGAGCTGATCCTGATCGCTACCGGTTCGGAAGTGGGCCTGGCGGTTCAGGCGTTCGACAAGCTGACCGAGCAGGGCCGCAAGGTGCGCGTGGTTTCCATGCCGTGCACCAGCGTGTTCGATGCCCAGGATGCCGGCTACAAGCAAGCGGTGTTGCCGCTGCAAGTGGGCGCGCGTATCGCCATCGAAGCCGCTCACGCGGACTACTGGTACAAGTACGTGGGCCTGGAAGGCCGCGTTATCGGCATGACCACCTACGGTGAGTCGGCGCCGGCGCCAGCCCTGTTCGAAGAGTTCGGCTTCACCCTGGAAAACATCCTGGGTCAGGCTGAAGAACTGCTGGAAGACTAAGTCCAACAGTTGTGTTGTCTGGATTGCCGTCTTCGCGAGCAGGCTCGCTCCCACAGGGTCACACCGACTTTGTGGGAGCGAGCCTGCTCGCGATAGCGGCGGTCCAGGCAGCACACCACTGACGGATTCACCACGGTAATCGAGAACCCCATGCCTCAACCGCGTCCTTACAAAGTTGCACTCAACGGCTACGGCCGGATTGGTCGTTGCGTCCTGCGTGCGTTGTTTGAGCGAGGCGAGAAGGCCGGGTTTGAAATTGTCGCGATCAACGATTTGGCCGACATGGCCAGTGTCGAGTACCTGACACGCTTCGACTCCACCCATGGCCGGTTTCCCGGTGAGGTGAAGGTCGACGGCGATTGTCTACATATTAATGGTGACTGCGTGAAGGTTCTGCGCAGTGCCACCCCCGAAGGCATCGATTGGGCGTCCCTGGGCGTCGATCTGGTGCTTGAATGTTCCGGTGCCTACAACACCCGCGCCGATGGCCAGCGCTTTCTCGACGCCGGCGCACCGCGGGTGCTGTTTTCCCAGCCGATGGCCAGCGAGGCGGATGTCGACGCCACCATCGTCTACGGCGTCAATCAGGACTGCCTGAGCGGCGACGAGCTGCTGGTGTCCAACGCCTCCTGCACCACCAACTGTGGCGTGCCGCTGTTGCGCTTGTTGGACCAGGCCCTCGGCCTGGACTACGTGTCGATCACCACGATCCACTCGGCGATGAACGACCAGCCGGTGATCGACGCCTATCACCACGAAGACCTGCGCCGCACCCGTTCGGCGTTCCAGTCGGTGATTCCGGTGTCCACTGGTCTGGCACGCGGTATCGAGCGGCTGTTGCCGGAACTTGCCGGGCGAATCCAGGCCAAAGCCGTACGGGTGCCGACGGTCAACGTGTCGTGCCTGGACATCACCCTGCAAACCGTGACCGACACCGATGCCGACGAGGTCAACCGGATCCTGCGCGAGGCCGCCACCAGCGGCCCGCTCAAGGGACTGTTGGCCTACACCGAGCTTCCACACGCAAGCTGTGATTTTAATCATGACCCGCATTCGGCCATCGTCGATGCCAGTCAGACCCGTGTTTCCGGCCCCAGGCTGGTGAATGTACTGGCCTGGTTCGACAACGAATGGGGTTTTGCCAACCGCATGCTGGACGTTGCTGAACACTATCTGCAAACCGCTATCAAACCTTCTGCCTCTCAAAACCCTGCTGTGTAAAACAGTAAACCCCCAGGAATTGCGACCCATGACCGTGTTGAAGATGACCGACCTCGATCTGCAAGGTAAGCGCGTATTGATCCGCGAAGACCTCAACGTCCCAGTCAAGGACGGTGTAGTCACCAGCGATGCGCGTATCCTGGCTTCGCTGCCGACCATCAAGCTGGCCCTGGAAAAAGGTGCTGCCGTCATGGTCTGCTCGCACCTGGGCCGTCCGACCGAAGGCGAGTTCTCGGCCGAGAACAGCCTCAAGCCGGTGGCCGATTACCTGAGCAAGGCCCTGGGCCGCGAAGTGCCGCTGGTGGCCGATTACCTGGGCGGCGTTGACGTCAAGGCCGGCGACGTCGTGCTGTTCGAAAACGTGCGCTTCAACAAGGGCGAGAAAAAGAACGCCGACGAACTGGCCCAGCAGTACGCCGGCCTGTGCGACGTGTTCGTGATGGACGCCTTCGGCACCGCGCACCGCGCCGAGGGTTCGACCCACGGCGTGGCCAAGTTCGCCAAGGTTGCAGCCGCTGGCCCATTGCTGGCCGCTGAACTGGACGCACTGGGCAAGGCCCTGGGTGCTCCGGCCCAACCAATGGCCGCCATCGTCGCCGGTTCCAAGGTCTCGACCAAGCTCGACGTGCTCAACAGCCTGAGCCAGATCTGCGATCAACTGATCGTCGGCGGCGGCATTGCCAACACCTTCCTCGCCGCAGCCGGTCACCCGGTCGGCAAGTCCCTGTACGAGCCGGACCTGCTGGACACCGCGCGCGCCATCGCCGCCAAGGTCAGCGTACCGTTGCCAGTGGACGTGGTAGTGGCCAAGGAATTCGCCGAAAGCGCTGCTGCGACCGTCAAGCTGATCGCCGACGTGGCCGCCGATGACATGATCCTCGACATCGGCCCGCAGACCGCTGCGCACTTCGCCGAGCTGCTGAAATCGTCGCAAACCATCCTGTGGAACGGCCCGGTGGGCGTGTTCGAATTCGATCAGTTCGGCAACGGCACTAAAGTGCTGGCTCAGGCGATCGCCGACAGCTCGGCATTCTCCATCGCCGGCGGTGGCGATACTCTGGCGGCCATCGATAAATATGGCGTCGCCGAGCAAATCTCCTACATTTCTACCGGTGGTGGCGCATTCCTCGAATTCGTCGAAGGCAAAGTGCTGCCAGCCGTTGAAGTCCTGGAAAGCCGGGCCAAGGCGTAAGGCCGCCCGTTGACCAGGCAAAGGAGTGTTGACATGGTCAAGACGTTAGCGACGTTGATTGCCGCTGCGGTGCTGGTCGGTTGCGGGAGCAGTCCCAAGGTCGCCAAGGACCCGGAAACCGGCGCGCCGGAAAAAGGCTGCTACCAGGCCGACTGGCAGGCGGAAACCAATCCGGTGCTCAACAAGCGTTCCGGGCCCGAGGGCCTGGATAAATACGAGACGCACACACCGGCCAAGGAACGGGGATGTCCTTGACCGGTCTGACTGACTAACGCCAGTGCCGGCGGCCGTTGCCGCCAGCCGAGGAAAATGGATGAAAGGCTTGATCGCCGTGGCCTCCCTGGCAGTGCTTGCCGGATGTGCTGGTTGGAACCCGCTGGCGTCAGCCCCTGCCGCGTCCGATAACTGGACCGATTGGGTGTGTGACAGCCAGGCCGTCGTGCACTGGCGCTTCGCCGATGCCGCGCAGGAAACAGTGGATGTGCGCTTGGCCGATGATCAGGTGCATCGCCTGAAACTCGAGCCCGCTGGCAGTGGATCGCTGTACAGCGACGACCAGTTGGCGTTTCACCTCAAGGGTGACGAAGGCCTGGTGTACTGGGTCGCCACCAATGATTTGATCGGCCGCGGCTGCAAGGCCAAGTAATACCCTGATTCGCAGGCCGGGGCTTGACCCCCGATCTGCAATAACTTGAATAGCAGCCGCCGCTACGGCAGGCTTGCACGATTAACGACCCTAAACCGGGAGAGACACTCACAATGGCACTTATCAGCATGCGCCAGATGTTGGACCACGCAGCCGAATTCGGCTACGGCGTTCCAGCTTTCAACGTCAACAACCTTGAGCAGATGCGCGCCATCATGGAAGCCGCTGACAAGACTGACTCCCCGGTGATCGTCCAGGCTTCGGCCGGCGCTCGCAAATACGCTGGCGCGCCATTCCTGCGTCACCTGATCCTGGCGGCCATCGAAGAATTCCCG
Organism: Pseudomonas sp. Pse1; assembly: GCF_024519635.1. Taxonomy (NCBI): domain Bacteria; kingdom Pseudomonadati; phylum Pseudomonadota; class Gammaproteobacteria; order Pseudomonadales; family Pseudomonadaceae; genus Pseudomonas; species Pseudomonas sp. Pse1. Next base: position 64,583 of record NZ_JALJRO010000012.1, on the reverse strand, counting down.
CATATCCCGGTGTGCATGCACCAGGACCACGGCACCAGCCCTGACGTCTGCCAGCGCTCGATCCAACTGGGCTTCAGCTCGGTGATGATGGACGGTTCCCTGGGCGAAGACGGCAAGACCCCGACCGACTACGACTACAACGTCCGCGTGACCCAGCAAACCGTGGCTCTGGCGCACGCTTGCGGCGTGTCGGTAGAAGGCGAGCTGGGCTGCCTGGGTTCGCTGGAAACCGGCATGGCCGGTGAAGAAGACGGCATCGGCGCCGAAGGCGTACTGGATCACAGCCAAATGCTGACCGATCCGGAAGAAGCCGCTGACTTCGTCAAGCGCACTCAGGTTGACGCCCTGGCAATCGCCATTGGCACCAGCCACGGCGCTTACAAGTTCACCAAGCCGCCTACCGGCGACGTGCTGGCCATCGACCGCATCAAAGAAATCCACAAGCGCATTCCGAACACCCACCTGGTGATGCACGGTTCGTCTTCGGTTCCGCAAGAGTGGCTGGCGATCATCAACCAGTACGGCGGCGACATCAAAGAGACCTACGGCGTACCGGTTGAAGAAATCGTCGAAGGCATCAAGCACGGCGTGCGCAAGGTCAACATCGACACCGACCTGCGTCTGGCGTCCACCGGTGCGATGCGTCGCCTGATGGCCACCAACCCGAGCGAGTTCGATCCGCGTAAATTCTTCGGCGCCACCGTCACCGCCATGCGCGACGTGTGCATCGCGCGTTACGAAGCCTTCGGCACTGCCGGCAACGCTTCGAAGATCAAGCCGATCTCCCTCGAAGCGATGTATCAGCGTTATCTGAAGGGTGAGTTGAACGCCAAGGTCAACTAAGCCTTAAGCGTTGCACCACCCTGCATTGAAAAAACCCGCCGCAAGGCGGGTTTTTTTGTGCTCGGCGTTGGCTTATTTGTCGACCAGCAGTTTCGGGTTGGAATTGCCCCACACCGTATACAGGTCGGCCAGCAGCGCGCCGTTAATGTCTTCGACTTCTGCCTGGGCAATCTCGGCGTTGCCCTGCTTGCCGAACAGCACCACCTCATCGCCGCCTTTCACGCTCGGTACGTCGGTAACGTCGACCATCAGGGTGTTCATCGAGACCTTGCCCACCACCGGCACGCGGTGGCCGTTGATCAGCACGATGCCTTTGTTGGTGAAGGCGCGGCGGTAGCCGTCGGAGTAGCCGACGGTGATGTTGGCCAGTTTCGAGTCACGCGCCAGGGTGAAGGTGCGGTCGTAGCCGACGGTGTTGCCCTTGGGGTAGCTGTTGACTGACGCGACGTGGGATTTGAACTGCATGACCCGGGTGTATTCGGTATGGGACGGCACGGTGTCACCGAACAGTGCGCCGCCGGGACGGACCATGTCCAGGTGCGACTCGGGCACTTCCAGGGTGGCGAAGGAGTTGGCCGCGTGCAGGGTGATTTTGCTGCGGTCCAGTTGTGCGACCTTGATCAGCCAGTCGGCCTGCTGGTTGAATGCCTTGAGGCCGGCGCGCACATCGGCGGCATCCTCGACCGCGAAGTGGGTCATGATCGCCCGCACTTCGAGGTTCGGCACTTTGGTCATGGCGACCGCGTCACGACGACCCTCGGCGGTGGTCATTTCCACGCCGTTGCGGCTCATGCCGCTGGAGTTCAGGCCAATGTGCACCACCAGTGGCCGGCCGTGGTTTTCGGCGATCAGGCTGGCCTTGACGGCGAAGTCGAGGTTGCCCACCAGTTCTTCGACGTTGTACGGCAATGCCGCTTCCAGCTCACTGAGGGCGGCGGTACGTACGCGGATCAATTGACCCTTGAAGCCGCTTTCACGGACTACGCGGATCTCTTCGTTGCTGGCCACACCGACGCAGGGCACGCCCATGGCGATCACCGAGGGCATCAACAGGCCAATGCCGTGGCCGTAGGCGTCGGCCTTGAGCACCGCGCAGATTTTAGACTTGCCGGCCAGCGTGACCTGCAGGGCGCGAATGTTGTTTTCAAAAGCCTGTTTGTTGATTTCCACCCAGGCGTTGCTGTCCTGTGTACTGACCTGCGCCACGCCGTCGGTCATCGATAGCGGCGGGGCGGCGAAGGCTGGATTTTGCAGCAGAGCCATGCCCAGAGAGAGTGCGAGAAGGGTGCGAGTGAAGGGCATCGGGAGTGTCTCCATGACATTCTTGTAGAGGGCGTGTAGGTAACGCGGCGCAATACTCGAATTGTCCTACAAGAATGTCGACCCCCTCGGCGCGGATCTGTCTGAAAGCGTCGTGGTCCTGCATCTGCCAGGGTTATTTATTGTGGTCGATGTCCAATTTGCGGAAGGTCACCTGGGCGCCTTCACTACTTGGGCCGGCGTTGTCCTGCACGTAGACACCGGCCTTGAAGTACAGCGGCTTGTCGCGCCAGGTGGCGCTGATTTTTGAGTCCCACTGAGAACCGGCGGCGCTGATACCCAAAGCGCCGCCTGGGCTCAGATGGATCAGGTAGGAGAAGTCCTGATCGAGCCTGACCCCGGTGGCGATGGTGATTACCCGGCCTTCGGCATCGTCCGGCCGGGTACGGACTTTGGCGACGATATTGCCGGTCGCGGTTTTGCTTTTGTATTGGTACTCGACTTTCACCAGCGGCTTTTGACTGTCGTAGGCGTGGATCTGGCCAATCACCACCTTGCCCGAACTGGGGACCTTGTTCACCGCCAGGGTGGCCCGCAACGAATTGTCGGCCTCGGGGTATAGCCAGTTGCGCAGGGTGCCGTTGCTGTAGGTTTCGCGCAGCTCAGTGCGCGGGTAGATGGCGTTCTCGGTGCGCGTGCCAGTGACCGGAGCCCAGAAAAACAGGGTGCCAGTGTTCGCATGGAAATACTGATTCTTGAAGCCGCTGACCAGTTTCGGCGTGTTGATGGTGGCAGGCGGGCTGCCAACGGGAACACTGAGGTTCCAGGTTGCAAGATCGATCAATGTCAGGTGTCCACAAGTGTTGCTGGGAGATGCGTGCCAATACTCTGGCGTATGCATCGCGGGCCGTCTTTATAAGCAGGTGGACGCCGGTTGTTAACGGTTTTGTGTCGATTATTTGACGTCGGCTAAATGGCGACGTGCCACACAGACCGGTTTTAAAGGGCTGCAAAGACAGACCGTTAGTCGGGTGATTGACGCTTTTGCTCAATGATGGCCGTTTGATTCCTACTGGTTTGGCACAACCGGGTCTAAAGTGAAGCCACAGCAAGGGTCCGATTCTTGTCGATCGCCCGCTAGATGCCCCATTAAAGAGAAGCAGCATGGAATGCGCGCAACCTACGCCAGGTGATGGCTACCCGGTTCTTTTGATCGTCGACGACTATCCGGAAAACCTGATCAGCATGCGTGCGTTGTTACAGCGCCAGGACTGGCGGGTGATGACCGCTGCCTCGGGCCTTGAAGCCCTGAGTCTGCTGCTTGAGCACGAAGTCGACCTGGTCTTGCTGGATGTGCAGATGCCCGGCATGGATGGCTTCGAAGTGGCGCGACTGATGCGCGGCAGCCGTCGAACGCAACTGACCCCCATCATTTTCCTCACGGCCAATGAGCAGACCCCTGAAGCGGTGATCAAGGGCTACGCCAGCGGCGCTGTGGATTATCTGTTCAAACCGTTCGATCCGCAGATTCTCAAGCCCAAGGTCCAGGCGTTGCTCGATCACCAGCGCAATCGTCGCGCCTTGCAACGCCTCAGTCATGATCTCGAGGTTGCGCGCGCCTTCAATGCCTCGGTGCTGGAGAACGCCGCCGAAGGCATTCTGGTGGTTGCTGATAATGGTCTGATCACCTACGCCAATCCGGCCATTTCACGTCTGCTCGATGCGCCCATCGAGGCATTGCAGGGTTCTGGATTCATCGATTTTTTACACACGCCGCATGTCCCGCGATGGCTCGACTCGCAGATCTGCGCTGACTTGCACCGGGGTGAAACCTGGCGTGCCCATGATGCGGTCCTGCGCACGACACGTGGCCAACAGGTGCCGGTCGCCCTGTCCTGTGCGCCGCTGCCCCTGGAGCAGGGGGCGATGGTGGTGACCGTGCTCGATATGTCGGTGGTCTGCGATCTGCACCGGCAGTTGGAGCTGCAAGCCGTCAGCGATCCCTTGACCGGCCTGCTCAACCGTCGTGGTTTCTATCAGAGCGCGGAAAACCTGCTGCTGCGTGGCGAGCGTGCCGGCAGTACCTGGGTCTTGATGTACCTCGATCTGGACAGCTTCAAGCGGGTCAATGATCGCCTCGGCCACGACGCCGGGGATCGGGTGCTACGCAGGGTCGCCGAGCAGCTCAGGGCATGCCTGCGCCCCTTCGACATTCTGGGACGGATCGGCGGCGATGAATTCACCGCCTTGCTCGATCTGGAGTTTCCCGAGCAAGCCGCCAAGATTGCCGAGAAGCTGATCGAGCGAGTATCGGTATGCCAACAGATCGAGGGCATGGATGTCACCCAAGGGGCGAGCATCGGCATCGCCACCTTTCCCGATTGTGGCAATGACCTCGACGGTTTGTTAAGGGCCGCCGACATCGCCATGTACGAGGCCAAGCGCGCCGGGCGCCAGCAATACCGGTTCTACGATCACGATATGAATGGCCGCGCGCGGACCCGCCTGATGCTTGAGCAAAGCGTGCGTTCAGCCATCGAGAGCAGGGACTTCAAACTGGTGTTCCAGCCACAGGTATCGGTTGCCGATGGCCGAGTGCGTGGTTTCGAGGCGCTGTTGCGCTGGCGCCATCCGAGTGTCGGAGATGTTCCACCTGGCCTGTTCCTGCCGCTGTTGGAGGAGGCTCGGCTGATCAGCCGGCTGGGCAGCTGGATTTATCAAAGTGCCGCGCAGCAGCGAAAGGCCTGGGAGCCGCAATTCACAGAGGACATGGTGTTGGCGGTCAGCCTGAGCAGCACCCAGTTCGCCATGCCCAATCTGGTCACTGAGCTGCGTCAGGTCCTGGAGCGCTGCCAGTTACAGCCGGCTCAGCTTGAGCTGGAGATCACCGAAGATGCCTTGCTGCACAACCTGGAGGAGTCACGTCGCCAGGTCGGCTTGCTGCGCAAACTTGGCGTACGGGTGGCGCTCGACGATTTCGGGTCGGGGCCGTGCTCGCTGGCCAATCTCCGCGATTTGCAACTCGACACTCTGAAGCTGGATCGGCAGTTGCTCGCCCGAGTGCTGCATTCGCCTCGAGATGCCGCGCTGGCGCGAAGTGTCATCGAGTTGTGCGGGCAATTCGGCATACCGGTCATCGCCGAAGGGCTGGAGAGTGCCGCGCAGTATCAATGGCTGGTGGAAAGTGGTTGTCCGTTCGGCCAGGGCTCTCTGGTGGCGCGACCGTTGATGGCCGAAGACGTTGGCGACTTTGTGCAACCCTTCGACTGGGGCGCGCTGAGGTCGTGAATTCGCTACACTGGCGGCCTGTCGCCCCTTTATCGTTGCTCAATGACCGCGCTCAAATACCTCCAGGCCTATCCCGCAGCCTTGCAAGATCAAGTACGCCAGATGATCGATCAGGATCGCCTGGGCGATTACTTGAGCCAACGCTATCCGGACAAGCACTCGGTGCAGAGCGATAAGGCGCTTTACGCTTACGCGCTGGAACTCAAGCAGGAATACCTGCGCAACGCGCCCGCCATCGACAAAGTGCTGTTCGATAACCGCCTCGACCTCACTCATCGGGCGCTGGGCTTGCACACGGCAATTTCCCGGGTGCAGGGCGGCAAGCTCAAGGCGAAGAAGGAAATCCGCATCGCCTCACTGTTCAAGGAGGCTGCGCCGCAGTTCCTGCAGATGATCGTGGTCCATGAGCTGGCGCACTTCAAAGAATCCGACCATAACAAAGCCTTCTACAAGTTGTGCGAGCACATGCTGCCCGGTTATCACCAACTGGAGTTCGATCTGCGGGTCTACCTGACCTGGCGCGATTTGCAGTAATCACACGGAGAGTCTGGATGGACGTCAGCAAGACCAAGAGTAGTTTTTACCGTCGTCTGTACGTGGCGTACCTGATCGATAGCGGGCTGGCCAGCAGCGTGCCGGCGCTGACCGATCTGACGGGCATGCCGCGGCGCACCGCCCAGGACACCATTGCGGCGCTGGCGGACCTGGACGTGGTCTGTGAATTCGAACAGGAAGACGGCGCCCGCAATCATGCCGGGCGTTATCGCATCCACAGCTGGGGCGCCATCGATCCGCGCTGGATCGAGCAGCATCTGCGGCAAATCAAGGCGGTCCTGGGTTATCCCTGAACCGCCAGCATTGGCGACGGACTAGCCCTTGCGCATGCCGATGTGCGGAATGTCGTCTTCCAGGTATTCCTCGCCCACCACGACAAAGCCGTAGCGCCCGTAGTAACCCTGCAAATGGGCCTGGGCCGAGAGGTAGATTGGGGTTTCGGGCCAGTGTTTCTCGGCCTGTTTCAGCGCCTGCCCCATCAGATCGTGGCCTAGGCCCTTGCCCCGCACCTGCGGTGCAATCACCACGCGGCCGATCACCACATCGCCGCCTTGCGAGGACGGGTCGAGCAAGCGCAGGTACGCGACCAACTGATCATCCTGCCAGGCCATCAAGTGGCAGGTGTCACCCTCGAGGTCGCGGCCATCGACTTCCTGGTAGGCGCACTTCTGCTCAACCACGAACACTTCAGTGCGTAGCTGCAAAATGGCGTAGAGCTGTTCTTTGCCCAGGTCTTCATGGTGTTTGCAGATCCATTCAATCGTCATCGTTCTGTCCTTTAAAAAGTCTGGTCCGATACTAAGCGTCTACTGTCGAGATGTCTTGCCTGCATGAAAATCTGCGACATAGTCCAAAATGCCATCATTGAATTCGTGCGACTTCGTCATCTTTGTGTAATCTGCTTTGGCTGCCTTTGCCGCGAGTTGCATTGAGCCCAAACCTGGCCGCCCTGCGGCAGATGATCATCGAGTTCGGCTGAAAACGTGTTGGGTTGGCGCCCACCTAAGGATTTTTTGGCATGCCGCGATTGCATCGAGTCATTGCGTTGATGGGTTTGCTCTGGATAAGCCAGGACGTTGAGGCGCAAAAGCTGCGGCTGGTCGCCGATGCCTGGCCGCCGTTCACCGACGCCACCCTGGTCAACGGCGGGTTGGCCACCGATATAGTCAGTACCGCACTGGCGCGCGCCGGCTATGCCAGCGATTTCCAGCAGGTGCCCTGGGCCCGGGCGATGCTCGGCCTGGGCGAGGGGCGCTACGACGTGCTGGTGAACGCCTGGTACAACGACGAACGTACACGGATCGGCCAGTTTTCCGCCGAGTACCTGCTCAATCGCATCCGCTTCATCAAGCGCAAGGATGCGCCCATCGAATACAACAACCTGCAGCAGTTGCACACCTTTGCGATAGCGGTGGTGCGCGGCTACGCCTATTCGCCGGAATTTGATGGCGATGCCGCATTGCAGAAAGTCCCGGTGCACAATTTCGCCATGGCGGTGCGCATGGTGGCGGCGGACCGGGTGAAGCTGACGCTGGAAGATGAGTACGTGGCGCGTTATTACTTGGCGCACGAGTCGCCCAAGGTGCGCAATGCCGTGGAATTTGTGCCACAGCCCTTGAGCGAAAACAGCCTGCATATTCTGGTCAGCCTGAAGAACCCGGACCACGCGAAAATCGTCGCCGGGTTCGACCGGGAAATTGCCGGGATGAAGGCGGACGGCAGTTATGAGCGGCTGCTGAAGCAGCATGGGATGTAGCAGCTTCAGGCCTTTATCAGGTGCGCCGCCAGAGTCCGCAATGGCCCCAGCTGCCGGCAAATCAACCCGAGTTGCGTCTGTACCAGACGCAGGCCTTCGTCGATTTCGTCGGGCATCTGTTCGAGTTCGGCCGCCAGGGCTTCTTCCTCGTCACTCTGGATCGCGATCGGTTGTTTGCTGGCCAGGCCTTGGGCGATTTCATCGATGCTGGCCGCCAACTTGACCCCGGCGCCTTCGATCAACTGTTCGCGGACTTCATCCGGTAAACGTGTTTCGCGATGCGCACCCAGGCCCGAGAGGTAGCTGAGCAGTGTGTGGGACAGTACGAGGAAACGGAATCCGACATCCGCTTCCTTACGAAAGTGTCCGGGCTCCATCAGCATGTTGGCCAGGGTGGTCGACAGCGCGGCATCCGCGTTGTGCGCGTTGCGCCGGGCCAGGCGGTAGGCCAGGTCATCGCTTTTGCCGGCGGCGTACTGCTGCATGATCTGGCGCAGGTAGATGCTGTTGCAGGTCAGGGTGTTGGCCAGCACCTTGTTCAACCGACGACCCTGCCAGTCCGGCAGGAACAGGAACACCGCGAGGCCGGCGATCAGGCTGCCGAGCAGGGTATCGAACAAGCGTGGCAGGAACAGTCCATAGCCGTCGCCCACCTGGTTGAAGCAGAACAGCACCATCACTGTGATCGCCGCCGTCGCCAGGGTGTAACGAGTGGTCCGGCTGATAAAGAACACCACCCCGGCGGCAATCGCGAAACACGACTGCACCAGCGGGTTGGGGAACAGGTCGAACAGGGCCCAGGCCACGGTCAGGCCGATGGCGGTGCCGATGATCCGTTGGCCGAGCTTGCGCCGCGTCGCGCCGTAGTTGGGTTGGCAAACAAAGAGCGTGGTGAGGATGATCCAGTAGCCCTGGGAAGGGTGGATCAAGTGCAGCACGCCATAGCCAATGGTCAGCGCCAGCGGCAGGCGCAAGGCGTGGCGGAACAGCAGCGAGGTCGGCGTCATCTGCGCGCGCAGGCGGGTCCAGACGTCTTTGAGATTGCGCGGCGAACGGTCGAGCAGGCTGCTGTCGGTGGCATCGGCGAGGTTGTCGGGGTTGCTCGCGTCGCTGAGCAGGCGGTCAAGGGTGCCCAGGTTGGCCGCCAGTGCACGCAATGAGCGCAGCAAGCCGCGCCAGGCCGGATTGCTCTGGATGCGCAGGTGCTCCAGCGAGGCGTGCAGGTCACTCAGAGCCTGGGCGAAGCTGTCGTCGTAGACGAATGGTTGGCGCATCTGGATCGATTCGGCCAGCGCCCGGCACGCCTTGCCCTGTTGGCGCAGCAGGCGCTGGCAGCGGAATAGCACGTCGCTGTGGAAGAACGCGTCGGCCAGGGCGTTGTACGGGTAATGCGAGGAACTGGCGCGCTCGTGGATGTCCTGGGCGAGGAAGTACAGCTTCAGGTAGCGGCTGACTTTCGACCCCGGCCGGCCGTTGCCGACCCGGTGCAGGATGATTTCCTTGGCGGCGTTGAGGGCGGCGACCACTCGGCCGTTCTGCTGGGCCAGTTCCAGGCGCCGGGCCTCGACGTCCATCTGCCGCAGCGGCTCGAACAACGCCGACTTGAGCTTGAGGTAATAGCCCAGTTCGCGGAACAGTCGCGCCAGGCTCTGTTGCACTGGCTGGTTGGAGAACATCGCCTGCCACAGCACCGACAGCAGGCCGTACCAGGCCGCGCCCGCCACCAGCAGCACCGGTTCATGCCAGAAGTCAGTCACCGCGCCGCCGCGCTGGTCAACGCCGATCATGGTGTAGACCGAGAGGATCAGCGTCGCCGAAGCAATCGCCCCGTAGCGTTCGCCGAGGGCGCCGAGCATGGTCAGGCCAAAGCTGGCCAGCGCAAAGGCGATCACGAAAATGTACGGGTAGGGGAACAGCAGTTCGACGGAAAATGCCGCGACGCTGAAGCACACCAGGGTCACGGCCAGCGCGTTGAGACGGCCCTGCCAACTGTCGTCGGTCTCGGCCAGGGCGCAGGCGATGATCCCCAGGAACAGCGGAATCAGCAGGGCCATTTCATCCTGGTACCAACACAACGCCATGCTGCCGGTCAGGGCGATGAACACCCGCACGCTGTAGCTGAACTTATCCAGTGCCCAAAGGCGCCGCAGAGACTGACGAAACGGAGTCGATGACATGAAGTGCGAAGGCCTTCCGGGGCAATGCCGCTAAATTGAGCCAGTAATGACGCCGACGCAATGGCGGCGATCACATCTGACAGCAAAATCTGTTCCTTCGGTACTTCATGCTCACTGCAAATGTTCAGGCTGGCCGAGAAAGCCGTGGGGCTTGCCACGCGTTCTCGGATTGACTCGCGATCAACTGTAGGAGCCAGCCTGCTGGCGATAGGGCCTGCCGATTCAAAGAAGATGTTGAATGTGCCGCCGCCATCGCGAGCAGGCTCGCTCCTACAATTTAAACCTGCATTGACAGGGGGGCTGGCTCAGACGTACTGCGCCGCCGCATACCCCGAGGCCCAGGCCCACTGGAAGTTGAAGCCGCCCAGGTGGCCGGTGACGTCGAGTACTTCGCCGATGAAATACAGGCCCGGGCTTTTCAGCGATTCCATGGTCTTGGATGACACCTCGCGAGTATCGACCCCGCCCAGGGTCACCTCGGCGGTGCGGTAGCCTTCAGTGCCGGCGGGCACCAGGGTCCAGCTCGCCAGCTTTTCGGCGATTTCGGCGATTTCGGCGTGGGTGTACTGCTTCATCGGCTTGGAAGCGAACCAGTTGTCGGCCAGCAGGTTGGCCATCTTCTTGGTGAAGATCTCGCTGAGCAGGGTTTTCAGTTCGCTGTTTGGCCGCTCGGCTTGCTGCTGTTGCAGCCAGGCGTGCACGTCATGGTCGGGCATCAAATTGATTTCGACACTGTCGCCGGACTGCCAGAACGAGGAAATCTGCAAAATCGCCGGGCCGCTGAGGCCGCGGTGAGTGAACAGGATGTTCTCGCGAAAGCTCTGGTCGTTGCAGCTCACCAGGCAATCCACTGAAGTCCCGGACAACTCGCTGCACAGTTCCTTGAGCTGGTCGGTGATGGTGAACGGCACCAGACCGGCGCGGGTTGGCAGCAGTTCGTGACCAAATTGGCGCGCCACCTGATAACCGAAACCGGTGGCGCCCAGGGTCGGAATCGACAGGCCGCCGGTGGCGATCACCAGCGACTGGCAGCTCACCTGGCCCAGCGTGGTGTCCAGCAGGTAACCGTTTTCGAGTTTCTCGATGGTCTGAATCGAGGTGTCCAGGTGCAGGCTGACGCCGGCCTGATCGCACTCGTTGAGGAGCATCTCGAGGATGTCGCTGGATTTGTTATCGCAGAACAGCTGGCCAAGCTTTTTCTCGTGGTACGGCACGCCGTGCTTGGCCACCATGCCGATGAAATCCCACTGGGTGTAACGCGCCAGTGCGGATTTGCAGAAGTGCGCGTTCTGCGAGAGGAAATTGCTCGGCTCTGTGTACATGTTGGTGAAATTGCAGCGGCCACCGCCCGACATCAGGATTTTCTTGCCGGCCTTGTTGGCATGATCGAGCAACAGCACCTTGCGCCCGCGCCCGGCGGCGGTCAGTGCACACATCAACCCTGCGGCGCCAGCGCCAATGATCACGACTTCGGTAGAGCGCAAAACGGTGTCCTCTCAGTGTCACACCAGAAAAACTGTGGGAGCGAGCCTGCTCGCGAAGGGGTCGGTACATTCAACATAGATGTTGTCTGACAAATCGCCTTCGCGAGCAGGCTCGCTCCCACAGGGTATCTTCTTCGGTTGGAAGATTGCTTACAGGATACGCACGCGCAACGAACGGCCCTTGATCTTGCCGCTGTTCAAACGCTGCAAGGCCTGCTTGGCGATGCTGCGGTCGACGGCGACGAAGGCCTGGAAGTCGAAGATCGCGATCTTGCCAACCTGCGCGCCTGGCACGCCGGCGTCGCCGGTCAGGGCACCGAGGATGTCGCCCGGACGCACTTTGTCCTTGCGCCCGGCGCCGATGCACAGCGTGCTCATGGCCGGCAACAGCGGGCCACCGCCCTGTTGGGTGAGGTTGTCGACCTGATCCCAGTTCAGCGGGGTCTTTTGCAACTGTTCGATGGCCTGGGCGCGATGCGCTTCGGACGGCGCCACCAGGCTGATCGCGATGCCTTTCTCACCGGCACGACCGGTACGGCCGACGCGGTGGATGTGGATTTCCGAATCCCGAGCCAGTTCGACGTTGATCACCATGTCCAGCGCATCGATGTCCAGGCCGCGCGCGGCGACGTCGGTGGCCACCAGCACCGAAGTGCTGCGGTTGGCGAACATTGCCAGGACCTGATCGCGGTCACGCTGTTCCAGGTCACCGTGCAGGCCGACGGCGGAAATACCCTTGGCGGTCAGGTGATCGACGGTCTCCTGCACCTGCTGCTTGGTGAAGCAGAAGGCCACGGTTGACTGTGGACGGAAGTGGCCGAGGACCTTGACCACCGCATCCATGCGCTCGTCCGGGGAAATCTCGAAGAAGCGCTGTTCGATCTGGCTGTCGTCGTGGAACGCCTCGGCCTTCACTTGCTGCGGGTTGCGCATGAATTTCGACGCCAACTGCTTGATGCCCACCGGGTATGTGGCAGAGAACAGCAGGGTCTGACGGCGCTCCGGGCACTGGGCGATGATTTCTTCGATGGAGTCGTAGAAACCCATGTCGAGCATGCGGTCGGCTTCATCGAGGATCAGCGTGTTCAGGCCGTGCAGGACCAACGAGCCCTTGCGCAGGTGCTGCTGGATCCGCCCCGGGGTGCCGACGATGATGTGCGCGCCGTGCTCCAGCGAACCGATCTGTGGACCGAACGATACGCCGCCACACAGGGTCAGGACCTTGATGTTGTCTTCGGCACGGGCCAGGCGACGGATTTCCTTGGCCACCTGGTCGGCCAGCTCGCGCGTCGGGCAGATCACCAGTGCCTGGCAACCGAAGAAGCGCGGGTTGATCGGGTTCAGCAGGCCGATGCCAAAGGCTGCGGTCTTGCCGCTGCCGGTCTTGGCCTGGGCAATCAGGTCCATCCCCTTGAGGATCACCGGCAAGCTTTGCGCCTGGATCGGCGTCATCTGGGCATAACCGAGGGAGTCGAGGTTAGCCAGCATGGCGTCAGACAGCGGCAAAGTATTAAAAGCGGTGGCGATGGTGGTCACGGGACTGGCCTGCAAAACAAAATGTCGCGCAGTGTACCAGTCCTATTGCCTTTAGCCCGTAGTTTCCGGATGAGAAGTAGCCGAGCGATGACCAGGCAAGGCGAAAACTGGCGAGAAACGGCTGAGGTCGCACCCGACTTGGCTTTAGCCAATGAGCATTTCGAGGCTGTTTTCAACGCAGCATGGTCGAGCGCAGGCACTTATCGTCCGGAAACTAAGGCTCTATGTGTTCTTCCGGACGTCTGACCCGCCGTCCGTCTTTTGGCGACAGCTGCAAAAAGATCGCCGCTGCCAGCATCGCCATGATCCCGACCGTGACAAAGGTCAGCTGGAAAGCGCCCAGCACGGTCTCCACGCCATCGTTGCCGACCTCAGCGGTAAAGCCGCCGAGCAGGGCGCCGGCGCAGGCCACGCCCAGGCTCAGGGACAACTGTGCGACCACCGACAGCAAGCTGTTGCCGCTGCTGGCGTTGGCGTCGTCGAGGTCGATCAGGGTCACGGTATTCATCGCGGTGAACTGCAGCGAGTTGATCGCCCCGAGGATTGCCAGGTGCACCAGCAGCAGCCAATACGGCGTCTGCTCGCTGATCAGGCCCATGCTCGCCAGCATGATCCCCAGCGCCAAGGTGTTGCCGGTGAGCACGATGCGATAGCCCAGGCGTTCGATCAGCGGCCGCGCCACCCACTTGGCAACCATCGCCGCAGCGGCCAGCGGCAACATGCTCATCCCTGCCTGGGACGGCGAATACCCCATCGCCACCTGCAACAGCAGCGGCACTAGAAACGGCAGGGCACCGCTGCCGAGTCGGGCGAACAGGTTGCCGAGGATGCCCACGGCGAAGGTCCGGGTGTTGAACAGCGAGGGCGAGAACATCGCGTTATCGATATGTCCGGCCCGCAGCCAATACGCCGCCAGACACGCCATGCCACCGAACAGGAGCAACATCACCCGCAGGTGCGGCAGGTGCAATTCACCGAGGCCTTCCATGGCAATGGTGATCAGCACCATCGCCGCGCCAAACAGCACGAATCCCAGGCTATCGAAGCGCGTGCGCTCACTGCCGCGCAGGTCGGGAATGAACTTCCAGACGGCGTAGCAGCCTATCAGGCCCACCGGCAGGTTGATCAGAAAGATCCAGTGCCAGGTCATGTACTCCACCATCCAGCCGCCCATGGTCGGGCCGATCAAGGGGCCGAGCAGGCCGGGAATGGTGATGAAACCCATGATCCGCACCAGTTCCGAGCGCGGGTAGGCGCGCAGCACCACCAGCCGCCCGACCGGCAGCATCAGTGCGCCCCCCAGGCCCTGAATCACCCGGGCGCCGATCAGCATGCTCAGGCTGCTGGACAAGGCGCAGAGCAAGGAGCCGAAGCTGAACAGCAGGATCGCGCTGAAGAAGATCTTCTTGGTGCCGAAGCGGTCGGCGATCCAGCCCGAGGCCGGGATCAGCAGGGCCACGGTGAGCATGTAGGCAATGATCACGCCCTGCATGCGCAGCGGGTTTTCCGCCAGGTCGCGGGCCATGGCCGGCAGCGCGGTATTGAGGATGGTCCCGTCGAGGGACTGCATGAAAAACGCAATCGCTACCACCCACGGAATCCAGCGGGCGGTGACGGGATCGAGAACAGGGCGGCTGGACATGGGACCTCTTGAATTTTGACAACTCACCGCCCCCTGTAGGAGCGGCTTCCCGCTTGCGGCTGCTCGCGATGCGGTCATCAGCGACACCGCATCAACTTCATCGCCAGCAGGCTGGCTCCTACAGGTTAATCGGTGTTAACAGATCCGGGGGTTAAAGGGTCAACGTCAACCGCTTGATCAACGCCCCTGGCAACAACGTCGACGCCGTGGCGCGCTGGTCGTAGGTGCTGGCCGACAGGATCAGTTCGCGCTCACGGGTCAGGGCTTCGAGTTGCGAGCCCAACAGACTATAGGCGCTGTCATCGAAACGCATGGTGCTGACCGGTGCCTGGATCTCGCCGTTCTCCACCCAGAAAGTAGCGAAGCGGGTCATACCGGTCAGGCGGGCGGCCGGTTGGTCCGAGTAGTTCAGGTACCACAGGTTGCTGATGTACAGGCCTGTGCCCAGTTGCTTGAGAATCTGCGACTCGGCCAGCGTTCCAGCGGCCATGTTCAGCGCGCTGGGCGCTTCACCGTCGCCAGCACCGTTGGCAGTCAGGCCATATTCGGCGGCGCTGCGCGAACTGACCAGGCGCTGATCGGCCTGGCCGGCGGCGATCAACTTGAGGTCGCTGCGCGGATAACCTTCACCGGAAAACGCCGGGCTCAGCGAGCCGCTGACCTGTTCATCGAGCGAAAGCAACGGGCTGAAAGCCTGGTCGCCGCCATAGAGTTTTTGCAGCGGGCTGCTCTTGCTGGCAATCGACTGTGCGGAAAAGCCGCCCCAGCAGAGCATGCCGACCAGTTCGTCGAGGGCCGCCGGTGCCAGGTAGGCGCGGTACTGACCCGGTGGCAGGGTGCGCAAGGGGCGACCGAGAAACTCCAACTGCTCCCGAGCCTGCTCGAAGCGTTTGGCGAAGGCTGCGCTGTTCCAGTCGTGGCCGGCGTAGCTGGCCTTCACCGCCTGGCCGTTGGCGTGGAACAGGCTGAAGTCGAAGTTGAAGCTGTTGGCCTGATGCCAGCCAAACGCACCCGATGAACTGGCGAATCCGCGGCTGATCGGGCCGGCGGCATAGAAGCCGACCAGGTCCAGGCCAGCGGCGGCGCTGGCGATTTCGGCCACTGCCTGGGCGGTGTCCGGCAACGGATGGTCCTGCACGTTATGGCTCTGCCAGGCATCGTGGTTGAGCAGCAGGTACGGATCCGGTGGCAGCAGCGGCAAGGTCTCGCGCAGTTGCTGCAGGGCGTCGGCCAGGCGCTCGCGGTCGACCTGCGGATCGCCGGCCAGGGTGATGCTCAAGTCGGCATGCCGACCCGCATCAATCAATTTGAAGCCGAGGCGCGCCTGCTGCACCTGCCCGGCCTGGCGGACCTGAGCGTGGTTGAAGCGCACGAACGCCGACGACTCGGCGGCATAGCTCAAGGTGAATTGCTCCGGCTCGCGCAGGGCTTCACGCAAGCCGTTCACCAGTGCCTTGAATTGCTCGACCTGACTCAATGCGGTGCTCATCAGGCGTCTCCCCCAAATACGTCAATGTTGCTGAATACACAGGCCGGCGACGCGTGGCCGACGCGGATCACCTGGTTCGGTTCGCCCTTGCCGCAGTTCGGCGTGCCCAGCACCTTGAAGGTGCTGCTGTCGCCGACCGCGCTGAGGTTGTTCCAGAACTGCGCGGAGATACCCCGGTAGTTGGGGTTCTTGACCACGCCCTTGAGTTCGCCGTTCTCGATCAACTGGCCCCATTCGCAGCCGAACTGGAATTTGTTGCGCGCATCGTCGATCGACCAGGAGCGGTTGGTCGACATCAGCACACCGCGTTCGATACCTCCGATCAACTGCGCAAGTGACTGCTCGCCCGGTTCGATATTGAGGTTGGCCATGCGATCGATCGGCGGCCGGTTCCAGCCGCAGGCGCGGCTGTTGGCGACGCCATTCAGATTGGCGCGAAACTGCGACAGTGCGCCGCCCAAAGGCCGCTGCAGCAAGCCTTCGCGGATCAGGAACTGTTTGCTCGCGGGCGTGCCGTCATCGTCGTGGGCGTAGCTGGCGAGCTCTTCGGGAATCTCCGGGTCGAAGGTCACGTTGAGCAGTTTCGAGCCGTATTGCAGGCTGCCGAAATCGCTGGTTTTGACGAAGCTAGTGCCGGCGTAGTTGCGCTCATCGCCGAGGATGCGGTCCAGCTCCAGCGGATGACCGATGGATTCGTGGATCTGCAGCATCATCTGGTCCGGCATCAACAGTAGGTCGCAGCGGTCTTGCGGGGTGTTCGGGGCCAGCAGCAACTGCAGGGCCTGGTCGGCCACCTGCGGCGCGGCGCCGATGAGGCCGCAGCGGCTGATGACGTCGGCGCTGCCTTGCTGGCCGAAGTTCTCGCGCCCGAGGCTGCGGGTCTGGCTGTCGTTGCCGTCGTAGGCGGTGACGTCCAGCCCGGGATAGACAAAGCGCTGCGCCTGGCGCAATTCGGCGCCGGCGCTGTTGAGGTAGATCTGCTCGACATGGGTGATGCCGATGCTCACCTGCCAGTTCACCAGGCGCTCGTCCTTGGGCACGGCGGCGGATTCGGCGCCGAGCAGCTGGTAGCACTCGGCGAGTGACGGGAACGGCTGTTGCAGATTCGGTGACAGGTAGTCGCCGCGCTCGCTGGACACCGCTTGCTGGCGCAGGTCGAGCAGGGCGTGGGCGGCCAGTGCGCGGGCCTGTTGTTCGGCGCGCTCGAGGGCGGCTTGCAGGCCGGCGAGGGACAGGTCGTTGGTCGCGGCGTAGGCTTCGACACCATTGACTCGGGCGGTGAGCATCGCGCCTTCGTCGCGGCTCAGGTGTGGCGGCTCGGCAACGTTCTTGCGTACCGACAGGTATTGGCCCGACTCGCGCACGTAGCGCAGGGAAAAAAACTCGGCGCCGGTGCGCAGGGCAGCGAAGCGCTGCTTGAGTTGCGGATGGAAATCGAACATGCCTACCTCCGTGTGGGGGGATCTTTGGGGCGTTGTGCGCACTGCTTTTATTGTGGGAGCGAGCCTGCTCGCGAAAGAGCGATGACGCGGTCATCCTGAATGGTCGCGGCGTCCTCGAGTCCATCGCGAGCAGGCTCGCTCCTACAGGAGGTTGAGCGCTTTAGAGCGGGCAGCCTTTGGCGCGCAGGATGGCGTCGAAGCGATCCGGGTCGAGAGTGCCGGCTTCGATGGCGGCCAGGGTCGCCTTCTCACGGGCCAACAGGTCGTGGCAGCGCACCAGCAACTCCGGCAGTTCGGAGCGGGCAGCCGCAACCACGCCGTCGCCGTCGCCGATCATCAGGTCGCCCGGCGCCACTAGCATGCCGGCGCAGGAGATCGGCACGTTGATCTCGCCACCGCCGTCGGTGCTCGGGCCACGATGAACACCACCGATGGCATAGGCCGGCAGTTCGCCGGTCTGCCATTCGTCGAGGTCACGCAGCGCGCCGTTGATCACCACGCCGACGATCCCGGCTTTGAGGGCCATGGCGCGCATGATGCCGCCGAACACGGCGCGGGTCAGGTCGGCACTGCCGTCGATCACCAGTACGTCACCCGGACGGGCCATCTGCATGGCCTTGAGGATCATCAGATTGTCGCCGGGGCGCACACGCACGGTCAGCGCACTGCCGAGCATTGGTGCATTGCCATGGAACGGCTTGAGGCCGAGGCCGCCAACGTTGCGACCCAGGCAGTCGCTGACGGCGGCCGCAGGAATCTTGCTGAACTCGGTCAGCCATTTCGGATCGAGGGGTTCTACGTTGGGATTGATCAGATAGCCGGTGGGCCATTTGCTCGAAGAGACGACATCAAACATGAGTAAGCCTCGTGGCCAGCCAGGGGGCGGCCTGTCGGTGGGGCGGGGAGGTGAAACGTTTGCGCGATGCCTAGAGTAGGCCGGCGTGAGTAAGGGATCAAGGTTCGCGAGCATCCCATTGCGGCTTGCTCGCGTTCGATTATGTCAACTGCAGCAGTGTTGTCTTCAGCCGTTCATATAGGTGAAAGCTGCCACATAAACGAATAGGCTTGCGAAGAACGCCGGCAGGATTTTCCTGGTTTTGGCCACCGCTATGAAGGTGCCGACCAGTAAGCATAGCTTTAGGGCGTCCAGCATCTGAAACTGTTGTATGAGTGTCAGCGCATCCATTTTGTTGAATGCAGTGTCGTAGATGATCACCCCCAGCATGGCCTGTGCGCTGTAGCTGATAAACCGATAAAAGGAACCCTGGGTCTGGGTCAGTGCAGCGCTGTTTTTGAAGGCGAAGGGTAACGCGCGAAATGCAAAGGCAGTCAGGGCAGAAAACGCGATAAGCAACCAGAGAGTCATGAGGTATAACTGCCTCGTTTTTTCATATTGTTTTCAATCAGTACAATCAGTCCACCGATAATGAAGGGTGTGAGCAGCAAACTGTAATCCTTGAATAAATAGACCAAAACTGGCGCGCCAATAAAGCCAGCCCAATAACTCGAAACCTCCGCATAGTGCGGCCAGTGCTTTCCGGCCAATGCGGTGAACTGAAGAGGTAACAGGAGCGTCATGGCTGCAAAAATAACCGGTGAGGTCAGTGTTGCACCGGCGACAAAGCCTAAGTAAGTGCAAAGGATCGAGATGCCGAATATGGGTAGGCCGAGGCCGACCAGATAGGTAAAAGGGAGGTCGATTCGTCGTTTGAATCGAGTGACGCAGCCGGTGAATATCGAGGGTGTAATCAGGATCAACGATGCCATGGTTTTCAGGGTTGAAGTGTTTCTTATAAAAGGCGCAAGGGTTGCGGAGAGCAGTACGAACCGGGCGTTGAGTGCCAAAATGATGGGGATCAATACCCATCCTTCATTAGGGTTCTGAATAAGCAGGAACTGCAGTGGAGTGGAAAAAATCAGCAAGGTTGTTGCAAGCGCCTGGCCAAGCGATAGTGACTGTGTGGCGCTCACAACACCGATCGATAGATACAGAAAGACGAATGCAACGCCAAACGTGACTGCATCGCGTGTTCCTTCCATAAATACGTTAGCGGTCGTAGGTCGAATTGACGCGTTTGAGGTCAGCATCAGCGAACTTCCTGGGTGCCAGCGGGCTCATCCAGCGGGTGGTATTGTTTTGCGTGGGGCAGGCGAGCACGAATTTTGTCGAGCACGTGCTGCCCGCCATTGACGGCACGCATCCGCTCCCCGCTCTGTGAGTCGATGCGAAAATCCAATGCAAACTGAAAGCCGTAAATGTCGGAGTATTCAACGACCTGACGAATTCGATTTTTCAGGCTGGTGACATTTTTTCCGGAAATGAACGTAGCTTGCATCCCCAATAATTCGCCGACTTCCTCGTCGCTCAAGTCTGCAATCAAGTCACTTGGAAAGTAGTAGGCGGTGGGCATTTTTGTGGTGTCACGGCAAACGGTCAGGGCCAAATAGTCAACCTTCAGGCTTTCATACAAATCATCGGAGTGAGGCGTGATGTCGCCAAGTCCGTTACCCCATTCTCGATATTTCTCGGCGGAGGGCTTCAGGTAGAGCGCTTTGTGTTCTTCGTATTCGTATTTAACGTCTGTGAGGTGAAATAGATCAGACAGAGCCTCGTGTACGATTAATGCAAGTTTTGGCGAGTCGAGGGTGATCATTTTTTCTTTGGATATTTCTTCTCGGAAAAAACGCACACGTTCGCGGCTGTCGAGGTGTTGCAGGTAATTCAAGGTCATCAGATTTGCAGCTGCCACATTTTTGGGTGGCGGATGATAATTAAACTTGATGGTCTCGTGGGTATGTAAGTGTTTCCAATTTTTAGAGCTTGAGGTTAACTAGTTTTAGTAACTTTGTGTCATTGATTTAGTTTGAAATGGATTGCTTTTGGCAGACGAAAAAAAACCGCCACCTAATGAGGGCGGCGGTTTTTTTGAGCCGAGGTCTTATCGTTAAGCTGGATGGCTCACCTCACGCAGCGGCTTGCCACGTACCGGGGCTTCGCCGGCGACGTAGTACTTGGCCTGGCTGCGTGGCAATGGCTGGCGACCACGGATCTTGTCGGCGATTTTTTCGGCGATCATGATCGTCGGCGCGTTGAGGTTGCCGGTGGTGATCAGCGGCATGATCGAGGCATCGACCACACGCAGGCCCTGCATCCCGTGGACGCGACCCTCGCCATCGACCACCGCCATTTCGTCGGTGCCCATCTTGCACGAGCAGGACGGGTGGAACGCGGTTTCAGCGTGTTCGCGAATGAAGGTGTCCAGTTGCTCGTCGGTTTGCACCTCGATGCCCGGGCTGATTTCGCGACCGCGGAACGCATCCAGCGCAGGCTGCTGCATGATTTCCCGGGTCAGGCGGATGCCGTCGCGGAATTCCTGCCAGTCCTGCTCGGTGGCCATGTAGTTGAACAGGATGCTCGGGTGCTGGCGCGGGTCCTTGGACTTGACCTGGATCCGCCCACGGCTTGGCGAACGCATGGAGCCCATGTGTGCCTGGAAACCGTGCTCTTTCACACCGTTGCTGCCGTTGTAGTTAATCGCCACCGGCAGGAAGTGGTACTGGATGTTCGGCCACTCGAAATCCGGACGGGTACGAATGAAACCGCCGGCTTCGAACTGGTTGCTGGCGCCGATCCCGGTGCCGTTGAACAGCCATTCGGCACCGATGGCCGGCTGGTTGTACCAGAGCAGCGATGGGTACAGCGACACCGGTTGGGTGCAGGCGTATTGCAGGTACAGCTCGAGGTGATCCTGCAGGTTTTCACCGACGCCCGGCAGGTCGTGGACCACCGGGATATCCAGGCTTTCCAGGAGCTTGGCCGGGCCGACGCCGGAGCGTTGGAGAATCTGTGGCGAAGCAATCGCACCGCTGCACACCAGCACTTCCTTGCGCGCACGGGCTTCCACGACTTCTTCGGCGCTGCCCACCAGGTAGCGCACACCGACGGCGCGCTTACCTTCGAACAGCACTTTGTCGGTCAGCGCGTGGGTGACGATGTTCAGGGTCGAACGCTTCTTGGCAGTGTCCAGGTAACCGCGCGCGGTGCTGGCGCGACGGCCTTTGGGCGTCACGGTGCGGTCCATCGGACCGAAACCTTCCTGCTGGTAGCCGTTGAGGTCGTCGGTGCGCGGGTAACCGGCCTGCACGCCGGCTTCAACCATGGCGTGGAACAGCGGGTTGTTGCCGGCCTTGGGCGTGGTCACGCTGACCGGGCCTTCGCCGCCGTGGTAGTCGTTCGGGCCGATGTCGCGGGTTTCCGCCTTGCGGAAATACGGCAGGCAGTCGAGGTAGGTCCAGTCTTCCAGGCCCGGGTTTTTCGCCCAGCCGTCGTAGTCCATGGCGTTGCCACGGATGTAGCACATGCCGTTGATCAGCGATGAACCACCCAGGCCCTTGCCGCGACCGCATTCCATCCGGCGGCCGTCCATGTGCGGCTCCGGGTCGGTTTCGTAGGCCCAGTTGTAGCGGCGGCCTTGCAGCGGGAACGCCAGCGCCGCCGGCATTTGTGTGCGGAAGTCGAAACGGTAGTCCGGGCCGCCGGCTTCGAGCAGCAGGACGGTGACGCCAGCGTCTTCGGTCAGACGGGTCGCCAGGGTGTTACCGGCCGAGCCGGCGCCGATGATGATGTAGTCGTATTCTTGGGACATTGTATGCACCCTCTTTGATGGTGGTCAGGTCGGGCCTTGGCGAGTGCGGTGCACTCGGTTCGCTGGCAAGCCAGCTCCTACAGGTACTGCGCTGTCCTTGTAGGGGCTGGCTTGCCAGCGAAAGCGGCCTTACGGGCAATGCATCACTCGGGTCTTAAAACACCGAGGCGTAATCGCCCAATTCAACCTGTACCGATTTGATGCGGGTGAAGTTGTTCAGCGAGCTGATGCCGTTCTCACGGCCAACACCCGACTGCTTGTAGCCGCCCACCGGCATCTTCGCGTCGGATTCGCCCCAGGCGTTGATCCAGCAGATACCGGCTTCGAGCTGATGAATCACGCGGTGTGCGCGGTTCAGGTCGCGGGTCACGACACCGGCGGCGAGGCCGAAGTCGGTGTCGTTGGCGCGGCGGATCACTTCCTCTTCGGTTTCGTAGGTGAGGATGCTCATCACCGGGCCGAAGATTTCTTCACGGACGATGGTCATCTCGTCGGTGCAGTCGGTGAACACGGTCGGTGCCACGAACGCGCCCTTGGCGAATTCGCCCTCTGTCATGCGCTCGCCGCCGCACAGGACCCGCGCGCCCTCGGCCTTGCCCTTGGCGATGTAGCCCAGCACGCTTTCCATGTGGGCGAAGCTGACCAGCGGGCCGAAGTTGGTGTTTTCGTCTTGCGGGTTGCCGACGCGAATGCGTGCAACGCGCTCGGCGATCTTGGCTTCGAATGCTGCTTTCAGGTGGCTCGGCACGAACACGCGGGTGCCGTTGGTGCAGACCTGGCCGGAGCTGTAGAAGTTGGCCATCATCGCGGTGTCGGCGGCGCGGTCGAGGTCGGCGTCGTCGAAAATGATCAGCGGCGACTTGCCGCCCAATTCCATGGTGACGTCCTTGAGCGAGGACGCCGAGGCGCTGGCCATGACCTTCTTGCCGGTGTCGGTGCCGCCGGTGAAGGAGATTTTCTCGATGCGCGGGTGCTCGGTCAGCCAGGTGCCGACTTCACGGCCGCTGCCGGTCAGGACGTTGAACACGCCATCCGGCAAGCCGGCTTCGGTGTAGATCTCGGCCAGTTTCAAGGTGGTCAGGGAAGTGACTTCGCTTGGCTTGAAGATCATCGCGTTACCCGCGGCCAGGGCCGGGGCGGATTTCCACAGGGCGATCTGGATCGGGTAGTTCCACGCGCCGATACCGGCCACCACACCCAGCGGCTCGCGACGGGTGTAAACGAAGGAGGAGGTGCGCAGCGGGATCTGCTCGCCTTCGATCGCTGGCACCAGGCCTGCGTAGTACTCCAGCACGTCGGCGCCGGTGACGATGTCGACGTACTTGGTTTCGGAGAACGCTTTGCCGGTGTCCAGGGTTTCCAGGGCGGCCAGCTCATCGTTGCGCTCGCGCAGGATGTCGACGGCACGACGCAGGATGCGCGAACGCTCCATGGCGGTCATCGCGGCCCAGATTTTCTGGCCCTTTTCAGCGCTGACCACAGCGCGCTCGACGTCGTCGAAAGTCGCACGTTGCACATTGGCGAGGACTTCCCCGGTAGCCGGGTTGATGGCTTCGAAAGTGGCATCGCTGCCAGCGTCGGTGTAGCCGCCATCGATGTAGAGTTTTTGCAGTTCGAAACGGGCCATAAAGTCCTCGCAAGCGCATTGAGTGGGTTGGCGGTAACCAGCGTTCGGGTCGTACAGCACGACACGTGCGCTGGCGTTCAGGGGTAGAGCGTTCTGGTGTGCTCTAACTCACCTGCTTGGCCAATTGGATATCCATGTATTCGTAAGCGATCCGCTGCGCCTGCTCGGTGTCGAAAGCATCTCCCGACAAGGCGCCGCGCAACCACAAGCCGTCGATCAGTGCAGCCAGTCCACGGGCCGCGCTGCGTGCCTGGTCCAGCGGCAAGACGCGGCGGAACTGGCAGCACAGGTTGGAATACAGGCGGTGATCGTTGATCCGCTGCAACCTGTGTAGCGACGGTTGATGCATGCTGGTGGCCCAGAAGGCCAACCAGGTTTTCATTGCCGGGCCATTGACCTGGCTGGCGTCGAAGTTGCCTTCGATGATCACCTGCAGATGGGCCCGCGGGCTGTCATCTGTCAGCGCCTGACGGCGCAGGGTGACGTTCTCGCTGAGGACGCTCATCAGATACCGCATCGTGGCGGCAATCAGGCCGTTCTTGTCCTGAAAGTAATGACTGATGATGCCATTCGAGACACCGGCCAAACGGGCGATCAGCGCAATGCTGGCGTCCCCCATTCCGACCTGATCGACGGCCAGTAATGTGGCTTCGATCAATTGCTGGCGGCGAATGGGTTGCATACCGACCTTGGGCATCTTGCACCTCTCCTTAGGCCTCCCGACGGACATAAAACGTCTGTCGGATTGAGGACCAGTCTATTTTGTTTTGATTGAACGTTCAATCAACAAAGAATAAGATCTGCGACAAATCGTCGCTGCCTACAGGTTTTTCCTACGTGTAGCTGGCGGAAAAACGACATCCAAAAACGCTCGAAACCCACGCGCACAGGCGCTGCGGGCTTCGGGCTTTTTTCCGGCTGTCTTTATATCACCCGCTGGTCGGCTGCCCACTAACCGATTGGTCGGGTACGGCTTTGCCTTGTGTCCTTCTCTCGCACTGCCTGGAGCATCTGTGCAATGAGTTCTGCCTCTCTAATAAAGACCCCACCAGAAAAGGTGACGGTCAACGGTTGGGTGTTCTACACCTCCACCGCATTGATTCTGCTGCTGACTGCCATCCTCATTGCCGCGCCGCAAGAAGCGGGCCGATTGCTGGGCATTGCCCAGGCCTGGCTGTCGCGCAGCTTCGGCTGGTATTACATGGTGGTGATCGCCGCCTACCTGGTGTTTGTCGTCGGCCTGGCGTTTTCCTCCTACGGCAAGCTCAAGCTGGGCAGCAAGGACGACACCCCGGACTTCAGCTACGGCGCCTGGGCGGGGATGCTGTTCTCCTCCGGTATCGGTATCTCGTTGCTGTATTTCGGTGCGTCCGAGCCGCTCGACCACTTTTTCAATCCACCGGAAGGTGTGCCGGGTTCCCATGAGGTGGCGCGTCAGGCAGTGCAACTGACCTTCCTGCACTGGGGCCTGCATGGCTGGGCGATCTACGCTTTGGTCGGGCTGGCCGTGGCCTACTTTGCCTACCGTCACAACCAGCCGCTGGCCTTGCGGTCGGCGTTGTATCCGCTGGTCGGCGAGCGCTGGGTCAAGGGCGCAGCCGGGCATGCGGTGGACGGCTTTGGCATGTTCGTCACGCTGCTGGGTCTGGTGACCAACCTGGGGATTGGTTCGCTGCAGGTGTCGTCGGGGCTTGAGAACCTGTTCGGCATGGAGCACAGCAACACCAACCTGCTGATCGTGATCATTGTCATGAGCACCGTGGCCACCATCGCCGCCGTGTCGGGTGTGGAAAACGGCATTCGCCGCCTGTCCAACCTGAACATCGTGCTGTTCAGCGGCCTGCTGATTTTCGTGCTGTTGTTCGGCCCGACCCTGCACCTGCTCAATGGCTTCGTGCAGAACATCGGCGACTACCTCAACGGCGTGGTGCTGAAAACCTTCGACTTGTACGTGTACGAAGCCGACAACGCCAAGTCCGAGCGCTGGCTGGGCCTGTGGACCCTGTTCTATTGGGCCTGGTGGATTTCCTGGGCGCCATTTGTCGGCATGTTCATCGCGCGTATTTCCCGTGGCCGTACCGTGCGCGAGCTGGTGGCCGGCGTGCTGCTGATCCCGCTGGGCTTTACCTTGGCGTGGCTGTCGATCTTCGGTAACTCGGCGCTTGATCTGGTGATGAACCAGGGAGCGGTGGAGCTGGGCAAGACGGCGCTGGAGCAGCCGTCCATGGCGATTTACCAACTGCTTGAGCATTATCCGGCGTCGAAAATCGTCATCGGTGTGTCGATCTTTGTTGGCTTCGTGCTGTTCCTGACCCCGGCGGATTCGGGGGCGGTGATGATGGCGAACCTTTCGTGCAAAGGCGGCGATGTCGACGAAGACGCGCCACACTGGCTGCGGATTTTCTGGTCGGCGGTGATCACCCTGGTGACCATCGGCCTGCTGTTCGCCGGTAACTTCGAAGCCATGCAAACCATGGTGGTGCTGGCCGGCCTGCCGTTCTCGGTGGTGCTGGTGTTCTTCATGTTCGGCCTGCACAAGGCAATGCGCCAGGACGTGCAGATCGAACAGGAACAGGCGGAGTTGGCGGCGCGTGGTCGTCGTGGTTTCAGCGAGCGTCTGACTCAGTTGGACCTGCAGCCAAGCCAGGCTGTGGTGCAGCGGTTCATGGACAAGCATGTGAGCCCGGCGTTGACTGATGCCACCGATCAGATGCGTGCCCAGGGCCTTGAAGTGCAGACCGTGCTGGGCAAGTCCAAACGCTGCATGGGCGTGCGGGTGGAGATGGAGGAAGGCAACCCGTTCGTCTATGAAGTGAGCCTCGATGGTTATCTGGCGACCCCAACCGAATCGGCCCAGTCCGACGAGGCGCGCCAGCGTTACTACCGTGCCGAGGTGTATCTGCACAACGGCAGCCAGGATTACGACCTGATGGGTTTCACCCAGGACCAGATCACCCGCGACGTGCTCGACCAGTTCGAAAGCCATCGGCAGATGTTGGGGCGGGTGTATAGCTAACGCCACATAACCTGTGGGAGCGGGCTTGCTCGCGATGAGGCCATCAGCTACACCGCTGTATCACCTGCTATCCCACAAACAAAAACGCCGCGATCTCTCGCGGCGTTTTTGTGTCTGCGGGCTTGGCTTAGCCCAGGTTTTTGCCCAGCAGGGCGTGGTACAGCTCGCTGTCGCCGAGGATGCCGACTACATGGTTGTTGTCGTGGAGCACCAGCTTGTTGCCGGTCTGGTAGCGGATCTGCAGGGCGTCGCGCATGCCGATGTTGGAGTCGACCAGTGTCGGGCGACGGCCGAGGCCTTCCACCGACTGGCCGGGTGCCCAGTTCTGCAGGTCCAGGGCCGAGCCGTTCTGGCGGGCGCCCTTGATGGTGTTGCCTTCGGCCAAGTCCAGCCACGAGTCGCCGCCCGGGTCCAGGCACACCGAGCCGTTGATGCGCTTGCAGTTGTCCAGGGTGCGCATCAGGCTGCGACCGCAGAGGACGTTGAGCGGGTTGGTGTGGGCGACGAAGGTACGCACATAGTCGTCGGCCGGGTTGAGGACAATCTCTTCGGGCTTGCTGTATTGGATGATCCGGCCGTCTTTCATGATCGCGATGCGGCTGCCCAGTTTCAGCGCCTCATCGAGGTCGTGGCTAACGAAGACGATGGTCTTGGCCAGTTTGCGTTGCAGCTCCAGCAATTCGTCCTGCAGACCCTGGCGGATCAGTGGGTCGAGGGCCGAGAAGGGTTCGTCCATCAGCAGGATATCGGCGTCCATCGCCAAGGCGCGGGCCAGGCCGACCCGTTGCTGCATGCCGCCGGACAGCTCATCAGGCTTCTTGTTGCGCCACTGGGTCAGGCCCACCAGCTCCAGCTTCTCGTCCACCAGCTTGCGCCGTTCCTTCTCCGGACGACCCTGCATTTCCAGGCCGAAGCTGATGTTCTCGCGCACCGTCAGCCAGGGCATCAGGGCGAACTTCTGGAAGACCATGGCGATGCGCTTGGTGCGCATCATTTTCAGTTCTGCCGGGGTGCACGAGGCGATGTCGATCTGCCGACCTTCATGCTCGACGAACAGCTTGCCGCGGCTCACGGTGTTGAGGCCGTTGATGCAGCGCAACAGGCTGGACTTGCCGGAGCCGGAGAGACCCATCAGTACGCAGATTTCACCCTTGTCGATATCCAGGCTGGCCTTTTCGACGCCGACAATCTGCCCGGTCTTTTTCAGGATCTCGTTACGGGTCATGCCCTGGTCGAGCAGTTTCAAGGCTTCGCGCGGATCCTTGGTGAAGATCACGTCGACGTCATCAAAGCGAATTATGCTCATGCGTCACCCCCTACTTTGGCGTCGGGTTGTTTGCAGATACGGTCGAGCATGATCGCCAGCAGTACGATCGCCAGACCGGCTTCGAAGCCCAGGGCGATATCAGCGGTATTCAGTGCGTTGACCACGGGTTTGCCCAGGCCGTCGGCACCCACCAGCGCGGCAATCACCACCATCGACAGCGACAGCATGATGCACTGGGTGATACCGGCCGCGATGCTTGGCATGGCGTGGGGAAGTTCAATGCGCGAGAGCAGCTGACGGCGCGAGCAGCCAAAGGCCTTGCCGGCATCCATCAGTTCCTGCGGTACGTCGCGAATGCCCAGGTAGGTCAGGCGGATGGGCGCGGCAATCGCGAACACCACCGTGGAGATCAGCCCGGGGACAACACCCAGACCGAACAGGGTCAGGGTAGGAATGAGGTACACGAACGTCGGTACGGTCTGCATCAGATCGAGTACCGGACGCATCATGGTGTAGAACATCGGTTTGTGCGCGGCAACGATGCCCAACGGCACGCCGATCAGCACGCAGACCAGGGTGGCGAACATCACCTGGGCGAGGGTTTCCATGGTTTCCTGCCAGTACCCCAGGTTGAGGATCAACAGGAAGGAGGCGACGACAAAGGCTGTCAGGCCCCATTTGCGTTGGATGAAGTGAGCCAGCAAAGCGATCAGACCGATCAGTGCCAGCGGGTTGAACCAGGTCAGCGCAAACGTCACGCCGTGGATCATCGTTTCCAGCGACACGGCAATCGCGTCGAAGGTGCTGGCGCCGTGTTGCGTCAACCATTCAACGAATGCCGCGATGTACTGGCCTAGGGGTATTTTCTGATCAATCAGCATGGTAATGAACGTCCGCATGCAAGGTAATTAACAGCCCGGACGGCATGCGCCGTCCGGCATAAGCGACTACTGCAACTTGGCTTTCACGGCCTCCAGGCCTGGTTTACCGTCAATGGTGGTCACGCCAGCGAGCCAGGTATCGAGCACCTGTGGGTTCTTTTTCAGCCAGGCCTTGGCGGCCGCGTCAGGCTTCATTTTGTCGTCGAGGATGTTGCCCATCAGTTCGCTTTCCATGTCGACGGTGAACTCCAGGTTCTTCAACAACTGCCCAACGTTGCTGCATTCCGTGGCGTAACCCTTGCGGGTGTTGGTGGCCACGGTGGCAGCGCCGAAATCCGGGCCGAAGAAGTCATCGCCACCGGTCAGGTATTGAATCTTGAAGCGCTTGTTCATCGGGTGCGGTGCCCAGCCGAGGAATACCACGGCGGTGTCGCGTTTCTGCGCGCGGTCGACTTGCGACAGCATCCCGGCTTCGCTGGACTCGACGACCTTGAAGCCAGCGTCCTTGAGGCCGAAGGCGTTCTTGTCGATCATCGACTGGATCAGACGGTTGCCGTCGTTGCCGGGTTCGATGCCGTAGATCTTGCCGTCGAGCTCTTTCTTGAATTTGGCAATGTCGGCGAAGTCATGCAGCCCCTTGTCGTAAAGCGCCTGGGGGACAGCGAGGGTGTACTTGGCGCCCTTGAGGTTGGTACGCACGGTTTCCACGGTGCCGGCATCGCGGTAGGCCTTGATGTCGTTTTCCATGGTCGGCATCCAGTTCCCCAGGAACACGTCCATGTTCTTGCCGTCGGCCAGCGACTTGTAGGTCACGGGCACGGAAATCATGGTGGTCTTGGTTTTGTAGCCGAGGGCGTTGAGTACGACGCTGGTGGTCGCGGTGGTCGCAGTGATGTCGGTCCAGCCGACATCGGAGAAGTTGACGGTGCTGCATTGAGCCGGTTCCGCGGCCTGCGCCAGCACGGGAAGACTCAGTAGGGCGGCCAACAACAACGGGTTACCTTTCATGGGGTGGACTCCTGGATGTTTTTTTGGCGGTGTTCCGACAGGACAGCCGCACTTAGTAGTGTTGCGGTTGGTGGCGGTGAAGACAGCTCTGCCACGGCGCTTCGCAATCGAGTCGTAACTGATCATGGACCAGTGAAAATCTGACGCCTACAGGGTGCGTCGTATCCAGTACAGGGATGGTCGCATCCAGTGTCAGCGAGGTCGTTTACAGCTTTTTTCCGACCGTTGTTGCCCGCTGAACCGCAAAAAAAACCGTCGCAATGTGTCGCTTGCGGCCTGCGGCGTTAGTGGGCATGAGTGCGTCGGTGTCAGACGTTGAGCGACCGGGCAAAAGCCCGATGATGCGGCCATATGCACGGGTCGCTGCTTGAGCGTAGCAGCTCCGTCACCGGGCGCTTTGCGGCCTGGAACCTGCTCATCGAGGAGTCTCGTACGTCATGGCTATCAGCGTTTTCGACCTGTTCAAAATCGGCATCGGTCCGTCTAGCTCGCACACTGTAGGGCCGATGCGCGCCGGTGCGCTGTTTGTCGAGGCGCTGCGTGAGAAGCAGTTGCTGGAACAAGTGCGGCGAGTCGAGGTGCAGCTGTATGGCTCGCTGTCGGCCACCGGCATCGGGCATGGCAGCGACAACGCGGTGATCATGGGCTTGATGGGGGAGTGGCCGGACGCAATCGATCCGTCGCAAATAGGTATTCGCATCGACACCCTGCGCGAAACCGACACCCTGCTGCTCGACGGTCGTCTACCGGTGCCTTTTATCTGGTCGCGGGACATGCGCCTGATTGACGAGAACCTGCCGTTCCACCCGAATGCCATGACCCTGGTGGTGTTTGATGAAAACAGCGAAATCCATCGCGACACCTACTATTCAGTCGGCGGCGGTTTTGTCGTCGATGAGGCCCAGGCGTCCAGCGGTGTGGTGGACCTGGACAGCACCGTGTTGCCCTACGATTTTTCCAGCGCCGCCGAGCTGCTGGAGCTTTGCCAGAAGCACAACCTGCGGGTGGCCGAGCTGATGCTGGCCAACGAGAAGGTCTGGCGCAGTGAGGAAGAAATCCGCAGTGGCCTGATGAAACTCTGGCGGGCCATGCAGGATTGTGTTGAACAGGGTCTCAAGCACGAAGGCATCCTGCCGGGCGGGCTCAATGTGCGGCGCCGTGCAGCCAAGCTGCACCGCAGTCTGCAAGAGCTGAACAAGCCCAACGTGATTGGCTCGACCTTGAGCGCCATGGAGTGGGTCAACCTGTTTGCCCTGGCGGTCAATGAAGAAAACGCTGCGGGCGGGCGCATGGTCACGGCACCCACCAACGGCGCTGCGGGGATCATCCCGGCGGTGCTGCATTACTTCATGAAGTTCAGCGAGGCGGTGACCGACGCCAACGTGGTCGACTACCTGCTCGGCGCGGCGGCGGTGGGCATCCTGTGTAAAAAGAACGCGTCGATCTCCGGCGCCGAAGTCGGTTGCCAGGGCGAAGTCGGTTCGGCCTGCGCCATGGCGGCAGCGGGGCTGGCGGAGATTCTCGGGGCCACGCCGGAGCAGTTGTGCAATGCCGCGGAGATTGGCCTGGAACACAACCTCGGTCTGACCTGCGATCCGGTCGGCGGGTTGGTGCAAGTGCCGTGCATCGAGCGCAACGCGATTGCGGCGGTGAAGGCGATCAACGCCGCGCAAATGGCCTTGCGTGGGGACGGCCAGCACTTCATTTCCCTGGACCGGGTGATCCGCACCATGCGTGATACCGGGGCGGATATGCATGACAAATACAAAGAGACATCGCGTGGTGGGTTGGCGGTGAGTGCTGTGGAGTGTTGAGTCCTTGATACCGCGTCGATCCCTTCGCGAGCAGGCTCGCTCCCACAGTGGTTCTATGTACACCAGGACATTGTGGGAGCGAGCCTGCTCGCGAAGAGTCCCGACCAGTCAAAACTGCCCGTAAACTGATCACCCCTCTGCAATCCCGCCACCTTTTAGCGCGTCGCTCTCAGATAAATAGCCCATCGAAAGCAGGGGGCTCTTTGAGTGCCCCTACCGTCCGTCACCGGTGCCTGCGGTGACACTCTTGTCTGATCGCTCGCAACCCAGTTCCCACAAGTGCTACCGATTTGCTCACAGCTCCTTGAACTGTGCCGTTGTACGGCCGTGCCAAGCCGATTAGTCCTGCGCGCCGCGCGTCATATACAGACACACTCCTATGTCGTTTTCAGGAGTTATTGATTGGCCATTCAATTTTAGGCATGGCAATTGCTCTGTCATTACAAAGCCCGTCTCCCACTCGAGAACGATGGCCATAACAAGAGCCTCCGCCTGAGGCCATCACCCGCTTTGTGTGAGGAGATACCGCGATGACGTCGTTCAACTCAGGGGCCCAACCCCAGAACCGTGCGCCTCAATCCATCGGCTTTCTGCTGCTGGACAATTTCACGCTGATTTCCCTGGCCTCAGCAGTCGAGCCACTGCGCATGGCCAACCAGTTGTCCGGTCGCGAGCTGTATCGCTGGACCACCCTCACCGTTGACGGCGGCCAGGTCTGGGCCAGTGATGGTCTGCAGATCACCCCCGATGCCTCCATGCACAAAGCGCCGGCGATGGACACCATCATTGTCTGCGGCGGTATCGGCATCCAGCGCACCGTGACCCGTGAACACGTGTCATGGCTGCAAAGCCAGGCGCGCCAGTCGCGTCGTCTCGGCGCAGTTTGCACCGGCAGTTGGGCTCTGGCCTGCGCGGGTCTGCTCGACGGTTTTGATTGCAGCGTGCACTGGGAATGCCTGGCAGCGATGCAGGAAGCTTTTCCTCGGGTGGCGATGAGCACACGCTTGTTCACCCTCGACCGTAACCGCTTCACCAGCTCCGGCGGCACCGCGCCCCTGGACATGATGTTGCACCTGATCAGTCGCGATCACGGCCGCGAACTGTCGGCAGCGATTTCGGAAATGTTTGTCTACGAGCGCATTCGCAACGAACAGGATCACCAGCGCGTGCCGCTCAAACATATGCTCGGCACCAACCAGCCGAAGCTGCAGGAAATCGTTGCGCTGATGGAAGCCAACCTCGAAGAGCCGATCGACCTCGATGAGCTGGCGGTGTATGTCGCCGTGTCCCGTCGTCAGTTGGAGCGGCTATTCCAGAAATACCTGCACTGCTCGCCGTCGCGTTACTACCTCAAGCTGCGTCTGATCCGCGCCCGGCAATTGCTCAAGCAGACGCCGATGTCGATCATCGAAGTGGCGTCGGTCTGCGGCTTCGTCTCCACGCCGCACTTCTCCAAGTGCTACCGCGAATACTTCGGCATTCCACCGCGTGACGAGCGCGTCGGCTCCAACACCACCCAACAGGTGGCGATGATGCCGATTCCACAAGCCTTGGTATTGGCACCGCTGTCGGGGCCGATGTCGGCGTTGAGCCAGGCGCGTAATGAGTCGACGTTTGCCAGTGTAAGGCTCTAAACCGCGTATACCTTCTCGCGAGCAGGCTCGCTCCCACATTGGATCTGCATCGTTGCTACAGTTGAGCAAACAATGCATAACCTGTGGGAGCGAGCCTGCTCGCGAAGCTTTTAGCGGCTGGTATGGCTTTGCTGGAATTCGGCCAGGGCTGGCAACAGCTGCTTGTCGATCGCCTGGCGCACGGCCGGGAGGATGGTGGCGCTGCTGGTGTAGATATCCTTGACCATCTTGCGCAGTTCATACGCCCGGGCATTGTCCAGCCCCCTCACTGCGCATTCGCAGGCCTGCTCGGCCGTGGCGCCGACGGGCACCTGAAAACCCAACGCCTTGAGCTGGCCCAACAGGTCTTCCTGATCAATCAAATCGGCGTGCATCATGACGCAAATCCTTCTTCCGGGAACAATGGGGTGACTCGATTCTGGTAGGCGCGGGTGGCGGGGGCAAGGTTGTTTTGTCGGGGTGTCCACATTGGCTATGAGCATGTCGTTTTCGGCTAACTTGCCGTACGACGGAGTGGGCACACTGGCCTCAGCTCGCTTCACGAAGGTTTGGTCACCCTCGCGCAACGGCTCCTCAACAGTACCTTGTGCCCCGATCCTGTCACGGCTTGTATCGGGGCTTTTTTTGTCTGTCCTTCCTTTAGTTTTGTTCTGTATTGACGGACGCCATCGCGAGCCTGCTCGCAATGAACGATGACGCGGTCTAGCGCTGCAACACCAGAATCCGCGACAACAACTCATCTCTATCCACATAGCATCCCTGGAAATGCCGGGCGCCGGTGGCGGGGTCGAAGGCGTTGCGGGCGTGCAGGGTGCGGCGGTTGTCGAAGCACCACAACTCGCCGGGACTGAGTCGCTGGATCAGGCGAAAGCGCGGCTCGCGGGTCATGCCGATCAATCGCCGATAGGCCCGATACAGCTTGGGCATCTGCTCCACCGAGGTGTCGAACGCCCCGCGCAGGAAGTTCGCCATGCGTATCTCCGCGACCCGTCCCAATGCATCCAGGGCAATGATCGGCGCCAGGCAGCGGTAGTCGCTATGGCGGTCCTTGTTGCGAAACTCCACGGGGATCTCACACAGGCTGTGGAAGGCCTCGGGATCCTCCTGGCGCAACGCATCGGCAATCGCAAAACCGTCGACGAAAATACTTTCGCCACCCTCGGCGTCATTCACCAGACAGTGCAGGAACTGCAGGCCGGGTTGCAGCTCGCGGGTCGGCAGGTCCGTGTGCAGCGGCAGGTTGAAGGCAGTGTAGGCATTGCTGTCGGCATCGGCTTTGGATTGCACGTTGAACAGCACGCCGAAATTGCTCTCGCGGATAAACGATATGCGCTGGGCGATCAGCTTCAACGAGCCCGGTTCTGTAGGCACTCCACGCACCTGGGTGAGGCCGGTGTCGCGCACCGCCAGCAGCCAGTGCAACAGGGCCTGATCGTCGTCCATCAGCGCCGCGTAGTCGAATACCGGCAGGCGCAGATCGCTGTGCCACAAATGCGCGCGAGGTTTGCCCGCCAGACGTTCGCGGCGGGATTGCTCGTCGTAGGCGTGGGCGCGCAGCCAACCGGCGTCGAAACGGCTGAGATGGCCATCCTGCCAATCGATGCTCAGGCAGCCGTCGGTATCGATATAGGCAGCGCTGGGTGCCAGGTCCGGTGCAGCGTCGACGATCTCGAACAGTTGCTCGCGAGTGACACTGTAGACGCATTCCGCGCACGGGCAATTGTCCCGCAGCCAGACATGGTGGAACGGGCTGATCCGGCGATCGGCCCACTCGATCAGCACGCGGTCCACCAGGTTCTGCACGCCGTGCAGCGCGCTGATCAACGGGTAAGTACGGAAATCGGCAACGGCGGCAGCGGTGTTCATGACGGCTCCTTGCGATGGGTGGAATTATCGGGCAGGTGGCAGGGCAATGACCCGGCCGATATAAGCGGGAACGGGCAGGTCGGTCTGCTCGGCGATGATCCCTTGCAGGCGTTCAAGAGTCGCTGCAGTGAAAGGTGCGGAGCGCGGCCCGGCGAGGTCGACATGCAGCAGCATTTGTTCGTTGCCGGCGAGTTCCTGGGGGTCAACGACGCGGTGCAGGCTGTGGTAGAGGTGCAGGCGTTTGCTGTCGTGGCCGATGATCTGTGTGTGCACTTCGACCTCGGTATCGAGCTTTACTTCGTGCAGGTAGTTGAGGTGCAGTTCCAGGGTGAACAGCGAGTGGCCGGTGGCTTCGCGGCTGCTGCTGTCCATACCCAGGCGGTCCATCAGGGCGTCGGTGGCGTAGCTGAAAATCAGTAGGTAAAAGGCGTCGCGCAGATGGCCGTTGTAGTCGACCCAGTCGGGGATGATGGTGGTTTGATAGGTGGTGAGGGTGGGCATGGTTTCTGATCCAATTTATAGAGTGACTGGACTACCCCTTTCGCGAGCAGGCTCGCTCCCACAGGTTTTGCGCGGTCATTGTGGGAGCGAGCCTGCTCGCGAAGGGATAGTCGTGCTGACCGATTACTCGCTGAAACTCATGCCATGCCTGGCCTTGGTGGTTTTCACCGCCTCCAGCACCGCCAACAGGCAATCATCACGATAGCGCTCCAGCGCCGAGATGCTGTGCTGACCCAACTGCTCGCGAGTGCCGTCCACCACATCATCGATCAGTTTCTCGGTCAACTCCGGTGCCGGCAGATAGGTCCAGGGCAGTTGCAGGGCGGGGCCGAACTGGGCCATGAAGTGGCGCATGCCGGCATCGCCACCGGCCAGGGTGTAGGTCAGGAAGGTGCCCATGAACGACCAGCGCAACCCGGCGCCAAAACGAATCGCGTCGTCGATTTCACCGGTGGTCGCCACGCCGTCGTTGACCAGGTGCAGCGCCTCGCGCCACAGCGCTTCGAGCAAGCGGTCGGCGATGAACCCTGGCACTTCCTTGCGCACATGCAGCGGTCGCATGCCCAGGGATTCATAGACCTGCATCGCTGCCTGCACCGCTTCGGGTGCGGTGTTCTTGCCGCCGACCACTTCGACCAGAGGCAACAGGTACACCGGGTTGAACGGGTGGCCGACCACGCAGCGTTCGGGGTGCGTGGCGCTCTCGTAGAACTCGCTGGGCAACAGGCCCGAGGTGCTGGAGCCGATCAGCGCATTGGGCTTGGCTGCCGCGCTGATCTTGCCGTGCAGTTCGAGTTTCAGTTCGAGGCGTTCCGGCGCGCTTTCCTGGATGAAGTCAGCGTCGCGCACGCACTCTTCGATGGTGGCGACGAAGCGCAGGCGATCCTGCGATGCGCCGGGTGCCAGGCCCTGTTGTTCCAGCGCGCCCCAGGCATTGGCCACGCGTTTGCGCAGCGCCGCCTCGGCTCCGGGCGCCGGGTCCCAGGCCACCACATCCAGGCCATGGGCGAGGGCGCGGGAGACCCAGCCGCTGCCGATGACACCACTGCCCAGAGCAGCGAAGGTTTTGATTTCGGTGATAAAGCTCATGGTCGATTCCTGAAGAGTCCGCAATAAAAAACTGTAGGAGCGAGCCTGCTCGCGATGGCGGTATTCCTGTCGCGGATGATGCTCCGGATGTACCTGCCTCATCGCGAGCAGGCTCGCTCCTACAGGGGGGGTGGTGATCGCTTAACCGCGCTGTTTCAGCCCCATTTTCTTGCGCCCCTCTGCCGGGGTCAGGACGCGGGCGCCGAGGCGGCTGAGGATTTCGCTGGCGCGCTCGACCAGTTGGCCGTTGGTCGCCAGCACGCCCTTGTCCAGCCAGATGTTGTCTTCCAGCCCGACCCGTACGTTGCCGCCCAGCAGCACTGCTTGCGCGGCCATCGGCATCTGCATGCGGCCGATGCCGAAGCCGGCCCACACCGCGTTGGCTGGCAAGTTGTCGACCATCGCCTTCATGGTGGTGGTGTCGGCCGGCGCCCCCCACGGAATACCCAGGCACAGCTGGAACAGCGGGTCGTCGAGCAGGCCTTCCTTGATCATCTGTTTGGCGAACCACAGGTGGCCGGTGTCGAAGATTTCCAGCTCGGCTTTCACCCCCAGTTCCTGGATGCGCTTGGCCCCCGCGCGCAGTTGGGCCGGGGTCGACACGTAAATGGTGTCACCGTCGCCGAAATTCAGGGTGCCGCAGTCCAGGGTGCAGATTTCTGGCAGCAGTTCCTCGACATGGGCCAGGCGGGTCAGTGGCCCGACCAGGTCGGTGTTGGGGCCGAATTCCATAGGGTTCTCGCCGGCGCCGATTTCCAGGTCGCCGCCCATGCCGGCGGTGAGGTTGACGATGATGTCGACGTCCGCTTCACGGATGCGCTCCATCACTTCCCGGTACAGCGCCACGTCGCGGCTGAACTTGCCGGTTTGCGGGTTGCGCACGTGGCAGTGGACCACCGTGGCGCCGGCCTTGGCCGCTTCCACCGCAGCCGCCGCAATCTGTTTCGGAGTGACCGGCACGTGGGGGCTCTTGGCGGTCGTGTCGCCAGCACCGGTGAGTGCGCAGGTGATGATGACGTCGTGGTTCATAGTGCGGTTTCCTTCAGGCGTGAGGGTTCTGTTCGCAGCCCGAGTCGGGCTGCGAAGCGGTTGTGTGGTGTGCGGTTACTGGCTGGTCAGTTGCAGGTTCTGGGCCGCTGGCTTGCCGTCGAAGGTGGTCACCCCTTCGAGCCAGCGCGCTTTGTCCTGCGGATGATCCTTGAGCCACTGGCGGGCTGATTCGAGTGCGTCCTTGTGATCGAGCAGCGGTTGCATCATCCGGCTCTCGTCTTCGGCGGTGAACGTCAGGTTGGTCAGCAGGCGGCCGATGTTCGGGCACCTCTCGGCGTAGGTCGGCGCGGTGACCGTCCAGACCGTGGCCATGCCTTCATTCGGGCCGAGGGCGTCGTCGCTGCCGGTCAGGTAAGTCATCTGCACGTTGACGTTCATCGGGTGCGGCGCCCAGCCGAAGAACACCACGGCTTCCTTGCGCCGCACGGCCCGATCCACGGCGGCCAACATGCCGGCCTCACTGGATTCCACCAGTTGGAACTTGCCGAGGCCGAACTGGTTTTTAGCAATCATCGCCTTGATCTGGGTGTTGGCGCCGGAGCCGGGCTCGATGCCGTAGATCTTGCCACCCAACTCTTTCTCGAATTTGGCGATGTCGGCGAAGGATTTCAGGCCCTTGTCGGCCAGGTAGGTGGGCACCGCCAGAGTGGCGCGGGCATCCTTGAGGCTTGGCGCTTCGAGGACCGTGACTTGCTTGGCGTCGACGAACGGGGTGATGGTTTGGGTCATCAACGGGTTCCAGTAGCCGAGGAACAGGTCCAGGCGCTGGTCGCGGATGCCGGCGAAGATGATTTGCTGGGAAGCGCTGGTTTGTTTGGTCTTGTAGCCGAGGCCGTCGAGCAGGACCTGGGTCATGGCACTGGTGGCGATCACGTCGGTCCAGTTCACCACGCCCATGCGTACGTTCTGGCACGCGGCGGGGTCGGCGGCCATGGCACCGGAACTGAGAAATGCGGTACCGCTGAGTGCAAGAACACAGCTGCTGATCAGTCGTTTCATGGTGGGATCCTCGGCAGGTCGTTATTGTCGATTCCGGCGTCTGTTGCGCCGGTGATGCAAAGTTACGCAGCTCACCCTCGCAGAAAACGCACTGCGGCGACCAGCTCTTGCACTGCAGCGACCCCTGCTCTTGTGTGTCGCCGGCAAGTGGCGTATCACCGTCAGCACGCTACCCGTCCTCCCTGCCAGTCGAGTGCGTTGCATGTCTCAGGATTTCTACTTTCTGCTGATGCCGGGCTTTTCCGCCATCGGCTTCATTTCGGCGATCGAGCCGCTGCGCGTGGCCAACCGCTTTCGCGGCGAGCTGTACCGCTGGCATGTGCTGAGCGCTGACGGTGGGCCGGTGTTGGCCAGTAACGG
Organism: Pseudomonas sp. Pse1; assembly: GCF_024519635.1. Classification (NCBI taxonomy): domain Bacteria; kingdom Pseudomonadati; phylum Pseudomonadota; class Gammaproteobacteria; order Pseudomonadales; family Pseudomonadaceae; genus Pseudomonas; species Pseudomonas sp. Pse1. The sequence goes on along the minus strand of NZ_JALJRO010000012.1, from coordinate 25,353 downwards.
CATGTCGCTCAACGCCGATGCGGCACTGGAGCCTTTGAAGAAGGGCGCGACCCTGTTGGTGGTCGCCGGCTTCGAGCCGCTGAAGTTCCTCGACGCGGCGCTGGCGCACTGGCTGCGCCGACTCGATCACGACGGGGTGACCCTCGGCGGTATCGACACCGGTAGCGTGGTGCTCGCCGAGATCGGCTTGCTGGACGGCCATCGCGTGACGTTGCACTGGGAGGCGATTGAAGCCTTCAAGGAATCCTATCCGCAGTTGAGCGTGACCCAGGAACTGTTTGAAATCGACCGCCGGCGTATCACCTCGGCCGGCGGCACCGCCTCCATCGACCTGATGCTCGACCTGATCGCCCAGGCCCACGGCCCGGAGCTGGCGATCCAGGTCAGCGAACAATTCGTGCTTGGACGCATTCGCCCGCGCAAGGACCACCAGCGCATGCAAGTCGCCACGCGCTACGGCATCAGCAATAAGAAGCTGGTGCAGGTAATCGGTGAGATGGAGCAGCACAGCGAGCCGCCGCTGACCACGTTGCAATTGGCGGATTCGATCAAGGTCACCCGGCGCCAACTCGAGCGCCTGTTTCGCCTGCACCTCAACGACACCCCGAGCAATTTCTACCTGCGCCTGCGCCTGGAAAAAGCTCGACAACTGCTACGTCAGACCGACATGAGCGTGCTGGAAGTGAGCATCGCCTGCGGGTTTGAATCGCCGTCGTACTTCACCCGCAGCTATCGGGCGAGGTTTGCCCGCTGTCCACGGGAAGACCGGCGAACTGCGCAGGCCTGAGCTCCACAGAGCCCTGCAGGAGCGAGCCTGCTCGCGATCGCAATTTGTCATTCGACATCGAGGTTGAAAGACATACCGCATTCGCGAGCAGGCTCGCTCCTACAGTTCATCGGTATTGCCAGGTAGTTTGTTTACTTCTTTAACAACGCCGCACACGCCGTCTTGTACGCCTCATGCTGATACTTGTTCAGCGTCGCCGGCAGCTCACCGCCCTGTTTTTTGGCCTGTGCGGTGATGGTCTGCGGTGACAGCAGCGTCACCTCGCAGCCGTCGAGCAGTTGCAACACACCTTCAATCTTGAAGGTGGTCGGGCCGCCGGCGAATTCACCTTTCTTGCTGCGCTTCTTGATCGCGATGCGGTCGATGGAGTTTTCCCGCACAAAGGACGCCACCTGCGCGGCGAACAGTTTGACGTTGGCTGCGTCGTCGTCATCCGCCAGCGCGATTTTCTTGGTGGCGAGGGCGACGTGGCTGAGGGTTGAGCCGTCGAGGGAGGCCACGGCGATGATCGCTTCGCTGCCTTTGATTTCAATGCCGCAGAGTTTCATGCTGAATCCTTGTACTGGCTTATGACCTGCAGCTTAACCCTCAAGCCTCACTCCTGCGCAATCGACTCGAGAAACTCCGACCGTTCGTCGTTCTTGTTCGCCAGGCAATCGTTCTGGTCGATGGTGTAGGCCTTGCTGCCCGGAGCGGACGGGAAGGGCGCAATTGCGCAGTCGGCATCGCGAGACTTGATCCACAACTGCTCGGCGGCCTGCAGCTTGGCGGTGACGTCCGCCGCCTGTGCCTTGTTGCCCGCCTGACTTTGGACGCGCTCCAGCAAACCCTGAAAGTTTTCCTTGAGCAGTTGCTCGGCAGTGGTTTTGTTGTACGTCGCGCATTCCAGGGTCTGGATGTCGTTTTCCACCGCATCGCACGGCGTGTTGTCAGCCTCTTCAGCCGCCTGTACGCCGGTCGCTATCAGTGCCAATGCGAAGAAGATCGATTTCATTGCTGCCGCCCCATCCAGTGAAACATCCAGTGATGCGGCGGATTCTGGCGCAAGCGTCGGCTAAAGAACAGCCGGGCAAATCCGCCGCAGCCTGACCCTTTGTCGCGGATTGACGCTTTCGGCAAACCCCCTGTCGTTTTTGCACCCGGGCGCCCCGGCACCGAGGCATATGCTGGCCCCAAAGCGCCGGCAGACGATTCGGCGCATGAATCGCCAATAAGGGGACAGCCTGATGAGCCCAGCCGAACTGCACGCCGACAGCATCGTTATCGACGGGCTGATCATTGCCAAGTGGAACCGAGAGCTGTTTGAAGACATGCGCAAAGGCGGCTTGACCGCGGCCAACTGCACCGTGTCGGTGTGGGAAGGGTTCCAGGCCACCGTCAACAACATCGCAGCCAGCCAGAAACTGATTCGCGAGAACAGCGACCTGGTGATGCCGGTGCGCACCACCGCCGACATCCGCAAGGCCAAGGAACAGGGCAAGACCGGCATCCTCTTCGGCTTCCAGAATGCCCACGCCTTCGAAGACCAGATCGGCTATGTCGAGGTGTTCAAGCAGCTCGGCGTTGGCATCGTCCAGATGTGCTACAACACCCAGAACCTGGTAGGCACCGGCTGCTACGAGCGTGACGGCGGGCTGTCGGGTTTCGGTCGCGAGATCGTCGCCGAGATGAACCGGGTCGGCGTCATGTGCGACCTGTCCCACGTCGGTTCCAAGACCTCGGAAGAAGTCATCCTCGAATCGAAAAAACCGGTCTGCTACTCCCACTGCCTGCCGTCGGGGCTCAAGGAGCACCCGCGCAACAAGTCCGATGAAGAGCTGAAGTTCATCGCCGACCACGGCGGTTTCGTCGGCGTGACCATGTTCGCGCCGTTCCTCGCCAAGGGCATCGATTCGACCATCGACGACTACGCCGAAGCCATCGAGTACGTGATGAACATCGTCGGCGAAGACTCCATCGGCATCGGCACCGACTTCACCCAGGGCCATGGCCAGGACTTCTTCGAATACCTGACTCACGACAAGGGCTACGCCCGCCGCCTGACCAGCTTCGGCAAGATCATCAATCCGCTGGGCATCCGCACCGTGGGCGAGTTCCCCAACCTCACTGAAACCCTGCTTAAGCGCGGTCACCCGGAGCGGGTAGTGCGCAAGATCATGGGCGAGAACTGGGTGAACGTCTTGAAAGATGTTTGGGGCGAATAAGCCACTACGCCGCTGAATCCTTTCCCGCTGCCCTCCGCGCAGCGGGCAACAACACAATTTTTCTGGAGTTGAGTTTCCATGGCCAAGATCGCCCCGCAATTGCCAATCGAAGTCGACAGCGAGACCGGTGTCTGGACCTCCGACGCCCTGCCGATGCTGTACGTGCCACGGCATTTCTTCGTCAACAACCACATGGGCATCGAGGAAGTGCTGGGCGCCGACGCCTACGCTGAAATCCTCTACAAGGCCGGCTACAAATCCGCCTGGCACTGGTGCGAGAAAGAAGCCGAATGCCACGGCCTGGAAGGCGTCGCGGTGTTCGAGCACTACATGAAACGCCTGTCGCAACGCGGCTGGGGCCTGTTCAAGATCCAGGACATCGACCTCGACAAAGGCACCGCCAGTGTCAAGCTCGAACACTCGGCATTCGTCTACGTGTACGGCAAGGTCGGGCGCAAGGTCGACTACATGTTCACCGGCTGGTTTGCCGGGGCCATGGACCAGATCCTGCAAGCGCGCGGCAGCCAGATCCGCACTGTGGCCGAACAAGTCTACGGTGGCTCCGAAGAGGGTCACGAAGACGGCTTGTTCACCGTCAAGCCGTTGTAAGTCGAGGACCCGGCCATGGCTTTCGAAGCAATGTTTCAGCCAATTCAAATTGGCAAACTGACCATCCGCAACCGCGTGCTCAGCACCGCGCACGCCGAGGTCTATGCCACTGACGGCGGTATGACCACCGACCGTTACGTGAAGTACTACGAAGAGAAAGCCAAGGGCGGGATCGGCCTGGCGATTTGCGGCGGCTCCTCGGTGGTGGCCATCGACAGCCCGCAGGAGTGGTGGAGCTCGGTCAACCTGTCCACCGACCGCATCATCCCGCACTTCCAGAACCTGGCCGACGCCATGCACAAGCATGGCGCCAAGATCATGATCCAGATTACCCACATGGGCCGTCGCTCGCGTTGGGACGGTTTCAACTGGCCGACTTTGATGTCGCCGTCGGGTATCCGCGAACCGGTGCACCGTGCCACCTGCAAGACCATCGAGCCGGAAGAAATCTGGCGGGTGATCGGCAACTACGCCCAGGCTGCGCGCCGGGCCAAGGCCGGTGGCCTGGACGGCGTCGAACTGTCGGCGGTGCACCAGCACATGATCGACCAGTTCTGGAGCCCGCGGGTCAACAAACGTACCGACGAATGGGGCGGTACCTTCGAAGGCCGCATGAAGTTCGGCCTCGAAGTGCTCAAGGCGGTGCGTGCAGAAGTGGGCGACGATTTCTGCGTGGGCATCCGCCTGTGCGGTGACGAGTTCCACCCGGACGGTCTGTCCCATGAAGACATGAAGCAGATCGCCAAGTACTACGACGACACCGGCATGCTTGATTTCATCGGTGTGGTCGGCTCGGGTTGCGACACCCACAACACCCTGGCCAACGTTATCCCCAACATGAGTTATCCACCGGAGCCGTTCCTGCACCTGGCTGCCGGGATCAAGGAAGTGGTCAAGGTGCCGGTGCTGCACGCGCAGAACATCAAGGACCCGAACCAGGCGACGCGGATTCTCGAGGGCGGCTACGTCGACATGGTCGGCATGACCCGTGCGCACATTGCCGACCCGCACCTGATCGCCAAGATCAAGATGGGCCAGATCGACCAGATCAAGCAGTGCGTGGGTGCCAACTATTGTATCGACCGTCAGTACCAGGGCCTGGACGTGTTGTGCATCCAGAACGCCGCGACCTCCCGTGAGTACATGGGCGTGCCGCACATCATCGAGAAAACCACCGGCGTGAAACGCAAGGTCGTGGTGGTCGGTGCCGGTCCTGCCGGGATGGAAGCGGCACGCGTTGCCGCTGAACGTGGCCACGACGTGACCCTGTTCGAGAAGAAAGAATTCATCGGCGGGCAAATCACCACGGCGTCGAAAGCGCCACAACGTGACCAGATCGCCGGTATCACCCGCTGGTATCAGCTGGAACTGGCGCGCCTGAAAGTCGATCTGCGCCTGGGTGTGGCGGCAGATGCGCCGACCATCATGGACCTGCGTCCGGATGTGGTGGTGCTTGCCGTTGGCGGCCACCCTTTCCTCGAGCAGAACGAACACTGGGGCTCGGCCGAAGGCCTGGTGGTCAGCAGCTGGGACGTGCTCGACGGCAAGGTGGCGCCGGGCAAGAACGTGCTGGTCTACGACACCATCTGCGAATTCACTGGGATGTCGGTGGCCGACTTCCTGGCCGACAAGGGCAGCCAGGTCGAGATCGTCACCGACGACATCAAGCCGGGCGTAGCCATCGGCGGTACGTCGTTCCCGACCTACTACCGCAGCATGTATCCGAAAGAAGTGATCATGACCGGCGACATGATGTTGGAAAAGGTCTATCGCGAAGGCGACAAGCTGGTGGCGGTGCTGGAGAACGAATACACCGGCGCCAAAGAGGAGCGGGTGGTCGACCAGGTGGTGGTGGAAAACGGTGTGCGTCCCGATGAGCAGATCTACTACGCGCTCAAGGAAGGCTCGCGCAACAAGGGCCAGGTCGACGTTGAAGCGCTGTTCGCGATCAAGCCCCAGCCTTGCCTGAGCGAGGCCGGCGACGGCTACTTGCTGTTCCGCATCGGCGACTGCGTGGCCCAGCGTAACGTTCACGCCGCCATCTACGACGCCCTGCGCCTGTGCAAGGATTTCTAACGGCTTGCACATGACCCTGTGGGAACAGGCCTGCTCGCGAAAGCGGTGGATCAGTCGACATTGATGTTGAATGTCAGTCCGCCTTCGCGAGCAGGCTCACTCCCACAGAACCGCCGACCGTGTTTCTCCAAGATGTACTGGTGGGAGCTTCACCATGTTGAACACCCTTCTTCCAATCCTGTTGTTCGCAGCCCTGGGCCTTGGTGTCCTGGGCGCGCTGCGCCGGGTGAACATGTGGCGCCGTGGCCGAGCCTCGAAGGTCGACCTGCTCGGCGGCCTGCTGGCCATGCCCAAGCGCTACATGGTCGACCTGCACCACGTGGTCGCCCGCGACAAATACATCGCCAACACCCACGTCGCCACAGCCGGTGGCGCGGTGGCGTCGATCGTCCTGGCGATCATCGTCCATGGCTTTGGCCTGCATAATCGCTGGCTCGGCTACGCCCTGTTGCTGATGACAGTGGTCATGTTTGTCGGCGCAATCTTCGTCTACCTGCGTCGGCGCAATCCGCCTGCGCGCCTGTCGAAAGGCCCGTGGATGCGCCTGCCGAAAAGCCTGCTGGCGTTCTCTGCGTCGTTCTTCGTGCTGACCTTGCCGGTGGCCGGGATTCTTCCGGAGCACTTCGGCGGCTGGCTGCTGGCGGCAATTCTCGGTGTGGGTGTGCTGTGGGGCGTGTCCGAGTTGTTCTTCGGCATGACTTGGGGCGGGCCGATGAAGCACGCCTTCGCCGGTGCCCTGCACTTGGCCTGGCACCGTCGCGCCGAACGTTTTGGCGGTGGTCGTTCAACGGGTCTTAAACCGCTTGACCTGAACGACCCTCAAGCCCCCTTGGGCGTGGAAAAGCCCAAGGATTTTACCTGGAACCAACTGCTCGGCTTCGACGCCTGCGTGCAATGCGGTAAATGCGAAGCGGCGTGCCCGGCATTCGCCGCTGGCCAGCCGCTGAACCCCAAAAAACTGATTCAGGACATGGTGGTCGGCCTGGCCGGTGGCACCGACGCCAAGTTCGCCGGTAGCCCGTATCCTGGTAAAGCCATCGGCGAACACGCCGGAAATCCGCACCAGCCAATCGTCAACGGCCTGGTGGACGCCGAGACGCTGTGGTCGTGCACCACCTGCCGCGCCTGTGTCGAGGAATGCCCGATGATGATCGAGCACGTCGATGCCATCGTCGACATGCGCCGCCATCTGACATTGGAAAAAGGCGCGACGCCGAACAAGGGCGCCGAAGTCCTGGAAAATCTGATCGCCACCGACAACCCGGGCGGCTTTGCGCCGGGCGGTCGAATGAACTGGGCGGCGGACTTGAACCTCAATCTCATGAGCGAAAAGAAAGCCACCGACGTGCTGTTCTGGGTTGGCGACGGCGCCTTCGACATGCGCAACCAGCGCACCTTGCGCGCCTTCGTCAAAGTGCTGAAAGCAGCGAAAATTGACTTCGCCGTGCTCGGTCTCGAAGAGCGCGACAGCGGTGACGTGGCCCGACGCCTGGGCGATGAGGCGACCTTCCAGATGCTCGCCAAGCGCAATATCCAGACCCTGGCCAAATACCGTTTCAACCGCATCGTCACCTGTGATCCGCACAGTTTCCATGTGCTGAAAAATGAGTACGGCGCCTTCGACGGCAACTACCTGGTGCAGCACCACAGCACCTACATGGCGGAAATCATCGACGCTGGCGCACTCAATCTCGGCCAGCACAAAGGCGACAGCGTGACCTACCACGATCCGTGCTATCTCGGTCGCTACAACGGCGAATACGAGGCGCCGCGCCAGGTACTGCGCGCCCTTGGGATCGAGGTCAAGGAAATGCAACGCTCCGGTTTCCGCTCACGCTGCTGCGGCGGTGGCGGCGGCGCGCCGATCACCGACATTCCGGGCAAACAACGGATCCCTGACATGCGCATGGAAGACATCCGCGAGACCGGTGCCGAACTGGTGGCGGTAGGTTGTCCGCAGTGCACGGCGATGCTCGAAGGGGTGGTCGAACCGCGCCCAGTGATCAAGGACATTGCCGAGTTGGTGGCCGATGCGTTGCTCGAAGACGCCGCGCCCGCCAAGGCACCGACCAAACGCGAACCTGCGGAGGTGCATTGATGAGCGAGATTATCCGTCGCGATCCGCGAGCCGAATGGATTGCCCGCAACCGCCTGCACCCGCTGCACGCGGCCATGCAGCCGGCGCAACACAGCTGGATGGGGCCGAACGGGGTGATTCGCAAGAACCCTCATGGCGTCGGTTTCATCGGCCCCAACGGCCTCAAGCGCATCGACCGCAGCGGCGCCCAGCAAGGCGGCACGGTCAAGCGCACGGCGGCGGCCGAGGTGCAATTGCCGCTGCATCAGGTGCCAGCCCCGGCGTTCTACATCAGCGTGGTGCCGGACATGGTCGGCGGCCGCTTGAGCAGCCATGACCGCGATTTGCTCGGCCTGGCGCATCAATTGGCCGGCAAGGACGGCGCGGTCCTGGCCGTGGTCTTCGGCGAACACAAAGAGAGCGCTTTCGCCACGGCTGGCGTTGATCGCTTGCTAGTGCTCGAAGGCGAGCAGTTCAGCGGTTATGCACCGGAACAACGGGTCCAGGGCTTGCGGGCTGTGGATAACCAGTTCAGCCCGCGTCACTGGCTGCTGCCTGACAGCCGCAGCGGCGGTGGCGAACTGGGTCGGCGATTTGCCGCCGCCCTCGGTGAACGCCCGGCCACGAGGGTTTGGCAGGTCAAGGATGAGGCTTGTATCGGCCGCGCCGGCGCTGGCTTGCAGGACCTGGCGCGGCCACTGGCGCGCTTGATCCTCGGCGCCGTCGAATGTGCCGAACCGGTCAGCGAAACCCGTCACGAAGCCTTGCCGGTGGAGTTATCCACAAGCGTCGCCCGCAGCCTGTCGCGGATCGAAGATTTGGGTGCGGTGGCGGTGGACCCGGGCGCGATTCCGATGGCCGAGGCCGAGTTCATCTTCTCTGGCGGCAACGGCGTCAAGGACTGGGACTTGTTCCATCAGACGGCTGCTGCCCTGGGTGCTACCGAAGGCGCCTCGCGGGTGGCGGTGGACGACGGTTTCATGGCCCGCGATCGGCAGGTCGGCGCGTCCGGCACCTGGGTTACTGCGCGGGTCTATGTGGCCGTGGGGATTTCCGGGGCGATCCAGCACCTGCAGGGCATCGGTGCCTGCGACAAGGTGGTGGCGATCAACCTGGATCCCGGGTGCGACATGATCAAGCGCGCCGACCTGTCGGTGATCGGCGAGAGTAGCGAAATATTCCACGCCTTGATCGCGGCGGTGGCGGCTTACCGCAACGACACCAAGCGCGATGCGGCTTAAGGAAAGGAATGGGTCATGAGCACTAAAGTCATCAGCCTGGTTTCCATCGGCGCCCACCCGACCTCCGGCCGGCCACGTCGTGCCGATCAGGATGCGCGAGCGGTCGAACTCGGCCTGCAACTGGCCGGCGACAACCTGCAAGTGCTGCATGCCGGCGACATCGCCGAACCGGCCCTGCGCGCCTACCTGGGCATGGGGCTGGAGCAATTGCATGTACTGGAGCAACCAACGGGCGCCGATGCCTTGCCGTCGTTGACCGACTATTTGCGTGGCGCCGGCGCCCAGGTGGTGCTCACCGGTAGCCAGGCGGAAACCGGCGAAGGCTCGGGCATGTTGCCGTTCCTGCTGGCCGAAAGCCTCGGCTGGCCGCTGGTGGTGGGGCTGGCCGAGGTCGAATCCATCGACGGCACCTCGGCCCTGGTGCTGCAAGCTTTGCCACGGGGCCAGCGACGCCGTCTGAAAGTGCGTCTGCCATTCCTCGCCACGGTGGATAACGCCGCACCCAAACCTCGTCAGAGCGCCTACGGCCCGGCGCGTCGTGGCGTACTACAAGCCCATGAAGTCGAAGTGCTGGACGACGAACTGCTCGCCAGCGCTACCCTGCAACCGGCCAAGCCACGGCCCAAACGCTTGAAGGTGATCAAGGCCAAAAGCGGTGCCGACCGTATGAAAGCCGCGACGGCCAAGGCCAGCGGCGGCGGGGGGCAGGTGCTCAAGGGCGTGACTGCAGAAGAGGGCGCCCAAGCGATCCTCAAACTGCTGATCGAAGAAGGCGTGGTGCGCTAGCGGGGAGGGCAACACTAGCAGAACTGCTAGTGTTGCTTTCAGCCGCTGTTTGCTAGCGTGGTCTGCATCCGAGGTGCCCTGTGGGGCGCCTTGATCGATGCGAGGCCAGATGATGGACTTTTCTGCGAATCACCCACGTTCCCCCGTCACCCCTCCGGCTGCCTCGCGCACCCTGCTGCTGGCCACCGACCTGCAGCAATCCATCCTCGCTGAACTCGACCACGCCGGGCCCAATCGGCGTGCCTACAGCGCCTATGGCGTGCCCATCAGTCAGCATCCACCTGGCAGCCACCTTGGCTTCAATGGACAACTCCGCGAGCGTCCTACCGGCTGGTATCACCTGGGCAATGGTCATCGCGTCTACAACCCGGTGCTGATGAGGTTTCATAGCCCGGATCGGTTGAGTCCGTTTGGCAAGGGGGGGATTAATGCCTATGCGTATTGCACGGGTGACCCGCTCAACTGGGTAGACCCTTCGGGTCAATACGGTCAGGCCGTTGCCCGACTCATTCAACTATCGGCAACCACTGCGCTGCATGCCGGAATAGTCACGACCAATCTGGTGGGAGCTACTGCCAAAGGCTGGATGCTATACGCCGCACGTTTAAGCACGGTTGCTTCCACGACTGCGATTGCGGGATCAGTTGGACAATTGGCAGGGTTCGCCTCTGCCGTCTATATCTCGAACGGGGCGACTTTGGTTTCTGCTGGGGCTACGATGGTTCGTTATGTGCCAGCCATTGTTAATGGCGCCCGAGCTGGCACCTTGACGACTACGATAAAAAACAACATCAAGCATTTGATCAAGGGAAAGGCATTTGAGGTCCCGCCTGTTCCGCCGCTGGCCTCTGTGCCAAAGGTCAATGGAGCGCATGTTGTGATCGAGATGGACGAAATTTCAGTGCTCGAGAGAAGTTCTTTATCGAGTGCCACTCCTACAAATGCGGGTCAAGACATCCGCCAACCGCCCCAATCAATCAGACATATGTGACCATTCGTTCTCGGGTACGGGTGTTACCCACAATCCCTGTGAGCGCATCTGTGGATAACATGTTCACCCCTCGCTACACCCCTTACGCAGCAAGCCCAGTACGCCTTTGTACGAAAAACAATCAACGTGAGTGGTTGTTTTTTGAAGGTTTTTTTGGGGGGCTGGAGACTCAGTAGGCCGATACTTGCCCCCAATCTCTGTTGGCGCTTCTGTGGACAAGTTGTTTGCTGTCGCCTGCAAGCCTTATAAAACAAGGCCTCCAAGAGTTTGATCATTTAATGGTCAAATGCGCCATTTACTCTCTATTCTCCCGCTGAATCCCCCGAAATATGCGGGCTGGACGGGGTTTTCCACAACGATACGCCGCGATGCACAAGTTGCCCCCAAACTCTGTTGGCGGTTCTGTGGATAAGGTGTTCGCGATCCTCTGTAGGCCTTTAAAAACGTGGCTTTAAGAGGGTTGATCAAAAAACAGACAGCTGCGCGTAAAAACCGTGAATTCGAATAAGTCACGGTTTTTATTGGCATTGTGTGGAAATAGTTGGAGGCAGATCCACAGTTGCCCACATTTGCTGTGGGCTGAGGTGTGGATAACTTGTTTGCGGATCGTTGCAAGCCCTGTCCGGCATGGCCGGACAGGTGATAGATCGAAATTTGTACAGTTCAGGCCAGTCGTTAGCTGCTGACCGCAATACCCTTCAGATACGGCGCAGGCTCTGCCCCCAGGTTGTGCAACATGCGGCCGCTGTACCAATCGACAAAGTTCACCACGCCAAACTCATAAGTCTTGGAGTACGGGCCTGGCTGGTAGGCGGTGGAGTTGATGCCGCGCTGGTTCTCCTCGGCCAGGCGACGGTCCTGGTCGTTGGTGGCGTCCCAGACTTTTCGCATACGTTCGACGTCGTAGTCCACGCCTTCGACGGCGTCCTTGTGGACGATCCACTTGGTGGTGACCATGGTTTCCTGGGCGCTGATCGGCCACACGGTGAAGACGATGATGTGGTCGCCCATGCAGTGGTTCCACGAGTGCGGCAGGTGCAGGATGCGCATCGAGCCGAGGTCGGGGTTCTTGATGCGGCCCATGAGTTTGGCGCAGCCTTGCTTGCCGTCCATGGTCATCGAGACGGTGCCCTTGAGCAGCGGCATGCGCACGATGCGGTTGCGCAGGCCGAAGCTGGCATGGGCGTACGGGATCTTCTCGGCGTCCCAGGCGGCAGCTGAGGCGGCCACGTGGTCTTTGAACGCCTGGTCGGCGCGTGGGTCGGTGACGTCGTCCCATTCCAGCAGGGTTTTCAACAGCTCAGGGTGCGAAGCGTTGCAGTGGTAGCACTCGCGGTTGTTTTCCAGCACCAGCTTCCAGTTGGCCTTCTCCATCAAGGTGGTGGTAATCGCCACCTTGGTGTTCTCCATGTCGTAGGGTTCCATGTAGTGATTCAGCGTCGACAGGAAATCATCGATGGCCGGCGGGTTTTCCGCCAGGCTGACGAAGATGTAGCCGCCGGCGGTTTTCACATTCACCGGCTTGAGGCCGTACTGCTTCATGTCGAAGTCGTCGCCCATCTCGGTGCCGGCGAACAGCAGGCGACCGTCGAGTTCGTAGGTCCATTGGTGGTAGTGGCAGACCAGCTTGGCAACCTTGCCCTTCTCACTGGTACACAGGCGCGAACCACGGTGACGGCAGACGTTGTGGAAGGCATGCACCACACCCTCGGCGCCGCGAATCACGATGATCGGGTTCTTGCCGATCTGCAGGGTCAGGTAGTTGCCCTTGGTTGGGATCTCGCAGGTCATGCCGGCGATCAACCACTCTTTCTGGAAGATCTCCTGCATGTCGATATCGAACAGGCGCTCGTCACTGTAGAACGGCTGCGGCAGCGAGAAGGTGCGCTCGCGTTCCTGAAGCATCTGCGCGGTGGCCTTGCGTGCGGGTTCCAGCGGATCGCCCAGGCTGATTTTTGCGGTGACGTCCATCGATGTGATCCTCAAGGCCATTCTGTGTGGCCGGCGAAAGTGGCTAATCAGGTGTACTGCTGTGGAATGCTACGCAAGGTGTAAGGGTGGTGTCTTGGTATGGGGCGAGTGTGGGGCCGGCGCAGGCCAGAACCTTATCCATGGGCGACATGGTGCAATCTGTTCCCGACGCGCAAGCCCCGGTGGTTGGGGGCTGGTCGCGATAAGCATGTGAATGTCGCAGATAGGTAAACGGGCGGTTCGCGCTATACGCAGAATCGCCAACATGAGGCCGACAGTCGGCCGTGGAGATCAGCATGTCCAACAGCTTCCTGAACCCGGTAACCACCCAGACCTGGGCCAATGGCCGACACATTGTCCGTTGCGTCAAAGTCATCCAGGAAACCTGGGACGTGCGCACCTTCTGCTTTATGGCCGACCAGCCGATCATGTTCTTCTTCAAGCCGGGGCAGTTCGTCACCCTGGAGCTGGAGATCGAAGGTCAGCCGATCATGCGTTCGTACACTATTTCCAGCTCGCCGTCGGTGCCTTACAGCTTCTCGGTGACCATCAAGCGCGTACCGGGCGGCAAGGTTTCCAACTGGCTGCACGACACCCTGCACGAAGGTCAGGAGCTGGCGGTGCACGGGCCGGTGGGGCTGTTCAACGCCATCGATTTCCCCAGCCCGAAAGTGCTGTACCTCAGTGGCGGCGTCGGCATCACCCCGTGCATGTCGATGGCGCGCTGGTTCTACGACACCAACGCCAATGTCGATATGACGTTTATCCACAGCGCCCGCTCGCCGAAAGACATCATTTATCACCGCGAACTGGAACACATGGCGTCGCGGATCGATAACTTCAGCCTGCACCTGATCTGCGAGAAACACGGCCTGGGTGAGCCGTGGGCCGGGTATCGCGGGTACCTGAACCACAAGATGCTCGAATTGATGGTCCCGGACTTCCTCGAGCGCGAAGTGTTCTGCTGCGGCCCGACGCCGTACATGAACGCGGTCAAGCGCCTGCTGGAAAATGCCGGCTTCGACATGAAGCGTTATCACGAAGAATCCTTCGGCGCGACCCCGCCCGAGGCGCGCGCCGATGCGGTGGAGCAGGCCGAGCAAGCGGCCGACGCGCCCGAAGTGGATGCGGCGGATCTGCATGAGGTGGAGTTCACCACTTCCGGCAAGAGCATTCGTGTGGCACCCGGCGAGACGGTTCATGCGGCGGCGGCCAAGGTCGGGCTGCTCATCCCCAAGGCCTGTGGCATGGGCATCTGCGGCACCTGCAAAGTGCTCAAGCTGGGCGGCGAGGTGGAGATGGAACACAACGGCGGGATCACCGAGGAAGACGAAGCGGAAGGCTTCATCCTGTCCTGCTGCAGCGTGCCGAAGGGTGATGTGCGGATTGATTATTGAAGTAATCGATACCCCCTGTAGGAGCAGCCCGGGCTGCTCCTACAGTTAATCAACAAACAAATCCGGCATCAGCTTCGCATCGCTCCCCGGCTCAAACCGATAGTGCTCAAACTCGCTCACACCGTTTTCGCGCAAAATCTCTTCATCAATCAACAAACGCCCAGTCAGGCTGCGCCCGCTGCTGCTCAAGATGACATGTGCGGCATCGGCCATGATCGCCGGCAGGCGCGCATGCTTGAACGACTCCCGCGAGCCCAGCTGAAACTCGATGGCTGCCGTGGCGATCATGGTTTGCGGCCATAGCGAGTTGACGCTTATCCCGTAGTTCTTGAATTCCTCACTCATGCCCAGGGTCAGCATGCTCATGCCGTATTTGGTCACGGTGTAGGGGCTGTATTGGGCGAACCACTGGGTGGCCAGATTCAGCGGTGGCGACAGGTTGAGGATGTGCCCAGAGGATTTTTTCAGATAGGGCAGGGCGGCCTGGCTGCACAGCAGCACGGCGCGGGTGTTGATCTGGTGCATCAGGTCGAAGCGCTTGAGTTCGATGTGCTGGACCCCGGTGAGCTTGATCGCCCCAGCGTTGTTGATCAGCGCATCAATGCTGCCGAAGTGTTCGTTGGCCTTTGCCAGCGCCGCATGCACCGCCACCTCGTCACGCACATCCACCTGCAGCGCCAGCGCCTTGCCCCCGGCCGCTTCGACTTCCTCGGCGACACTGAAAATGGTCCCGGGCAGTTTCGCGTGGGGTTCTGCGCTCTTGGCTGCGATCACGATATTGGCCCCGTCCCGCGCCGCGCGCAGGGCAATCTCGCGGCCAATGCCACGGCTGGCACCGGTGATGAACAGGGTTTTGCCTTGAAGTGACATTCGCACGCTCCTGATTATTGTTATGTGAGCCGAGGCTCGACAGACAATGTAGACGATGTCTTCAGGTGTGTGTGCTGCGAGGGCGGATGCATAAAAACTGTGGGAGCGAGCCTGCTCGCGATGGCGGAGTCAAATTCAACATCAATGTTGGCTGAACTACCGCCTTCGCGAGCAGGCTCGCTCCACAGGGATTTGCAGTGATTTTAGTGATGGTAGGGATCTGGGCTTACTGCCCCATCACCTCGCGAATATCCGCCGCCAATTCCCGCACCCGCGCTTCCTCGGTGTCCCAGGAGCACATGAAGCGTGCGCCGCCTTTGCCGATGAAGGTGTAGAAGCGCCATCCCTTGGCGGTCAGCGCGGCAATCGCCGGTTCCGAGAGTTGCAGGAACACGCCGTTGGCCTGGACCGGGAACATCAGTTCGACGCCGGGAATGTCGCTGACCAGCTCCGCCAGCAGCTGCGCGCAATGGTTGGCGTGGCGGGCGTATTTGAGCCAGGCGTCGTTTTCCAGAATGCCGACCCAGGGCGCCGAGAGAAAACGCATTTTCGAGGCTAACTGCCCGGCCTGTTTGCAGCGGTAGTCGAAGTCTTCGGCCAGTTTCTGGTTGAAGAACAGAATGGCTTCGCCCACCGCCATGCCGTTTTTCGTGCCGCCGAAGCACAGCACGTCGACCCCGGCTTTCCAGGTCAGGTCGGCCGGCGAGCAGCCGAGGAACGCGCAGGCGTTGGAGAAGCGCGCGCCGTCCATGTGCAGGTTCAGGCCCAGCTCTTTGCAGGTGGCGCTGATGGCGCGGATTTCATCCGGGGTGTAGACGCTGCCGACTTCAGTGGCCTGGGTCAGGGTCACCACCCGTGGTTTGGGGTAGTGGATGTCCTGGCGCTTGAGGGCTATTTCGCGGATCGACGCCGGGGTCAGCTTGCCGTTTTCGGTGCCGGCGATCAGCAGCTTGGAGCCGTTGGAGAAGAACTCCGGCGCGCCGCATTCGTCGGTTTCGACGTGGGCGGTTTCCGAGCAGATCACGCTGTGGTAACTCTGGCACAGGGACGACAGCGCCAGGGAGTTGGCGGCGGTGCCGTTGAAGGCAAAGAACACTTCGCAGTCGGTTTCGAACAGTTTGCGGAAATGATCCGAGGCGCGGGCGGTCCATTCATCATCGCCGTAAGCGCGCTGGTGGCCGTGGTTGGCCTGTTCCATGGCGGCCCAGGCTTCAGGGCAAATGCCGGAATAGTTGTCGCTGGCGAATTGTTGGCTCTTATCGGTCATGGCCGGCTTCCGTGTTCGAGGCGCTTGGGGTAAAGCGCTCGTGGTCAATGAGAGTTGCGCTGGCCGAAGATCATCCGGGGGCGCGTGCGACGTGTCTGTCAGAAAGATCCACTGTCGAAGGGTGATTATGCACGCGACGCAACGTGATGGTGCACTCGATCTGCTGAAATGGCTGGCGCTGTTGTGCATGGTGCTCGATCACCTGCGCTACATCGGTTATTCCATCGACTGGCTGTACGTCCCAGGCCGCCTGGCGTTCCCCTGGTTCTGTCTGGCGATGGCGGCCAACCTGGCGCGCGGGCAGGCCACGACGAGCGGCCAGCCGTGGCGCTACCTGGGTTGGTTGATGCTGTTCAGCGCCCTCAGTGAAATTCCCTATCGGCTGTTTATTGCCGATCCCGACACGCTGAACGTGATGCCGACCCTGGTCCTGGGCCTGCTGGTGGCGCGCGGTTGGCAGGCACCGACACTGCAGACGCGTGGGCTGGCGCTCGGTGCGCTGATGCTGGCGGCGGTGTTTTCGGCGCAGTTGATGTTCGGCCTCTTCGGTGTGTTGCTGCCGCTGGCGACGCTACTGGTGTTGCGCCGGCCCTGGTACTTAGCCCTGGTGCCAGGGGTGATCTGCCTGGCGGCCAATCAATGGCAGGTGCTGTATTACTCGATTCGCCTGGGCAATCACGTGGCGATGGCGGCGGTTGTCAGTTGCCTGATTGCGCCCGGGTTGGGGATGTTCCTTTTGCGACAGGTAAAGGACGTAAAACCACCACCGATGCGCAGATGGGCGTATGGGCTTTATCCCGGACATTTTTTGATTCTCTACGCGATACGACAGATCCTCACATAACCCTGTGGGAGCGAGCAGGCTTGCTCCCACAGGGTTTTGCACAAGATTGATGAGGGTGTTTGTCCGTCGTTTTCAGCCCATGTCGTAAACGCACCTTTGCGTGGCGCCCATAGGCATTTGACCTCCCTTGGCCGGTCATACCATCGCTCTCAAAGGGCAGCACCGAAAGGCGCGTGCCTTATCGAGACGAATGGCGCACCGCCGCCGCTGGGAGAGACGCGATGTTCAGCAAGCAAGACCAGATCCAGGGTTACGACGATGCACTGCTGGCGGCGATGAATGCCGAGGAGCAACGCCAGGAAGATCACATCGAGCTGATCGCGTCAGAGAACTACACCAGCAAGCGCGTCATGCAAGCGCAAGGCAGCGGCCTGACCAACAAATACGCCGAAGGCTACCCGGGCAAGCGCTACTACGGCGGTTGCGAGCACGTCGACAAGGTCGAAGCCCTGGCGATCGAGCGCGCCAAGCAACTGTTCGGTGCCGACTACGCCAACGTCCAGCCGCACTCCGGTTCGTCGGCCAATAGCGCCGTCTATCTGGCCCTGCTGCAAGCCGGCGACACCATCCTCGGCATGAGCCTGGCCCACGGCGGCCACCTGACCCACGGCGCCAAAGTATCGTCGTCGGGCAAGCTGTACAACGCCGTGCAGTACGGCATCAACACCGACACTGGTCTGATCGATTACGACGAAGTCGAGCGCCTGGCCGTCGAGTGCCAACCGAAAATGATCGTGGCCGGCTTCTCCGCGTATTCCAAGACCCTCGACTTCCCGCGTTTCCGGCAGATCGCCGACAAAGTAGGAGCACTGTTGTTCGTCGACATGGCCCACGTTGCCGGCCTGGTCGCTGCTGGCCTGTACCCGAACCCGATTCCGTTTGCCGACGTGGTCACCACCACCACCCACAAGACTCTGCGCGGTCCGCGTGGCGGGCTGATCTTGGCCAAGGCCAACGAAGAAATCGAGAAAAAGCTCAACGCTGCAGTGTTCCCCGGTGCCCAGGGCGGCCCGCTGATGCACGTGATCGCCGGCAAGGCGGTGTGCTTCAAGGAAGCGCTGGAACCTGGCTTCAAGGCCTACCAGCAGCAAGTGATCGACAACGCCCAGGCGATGGCGAGCGTCTTCATCAAACGTGGCTACGATGTAGTGTCCGGCGGCACCGATAACCACCTGTTCCTGGTCAGCCTGATTCGGCAGGGCCTCACCGGCAAGGAAGCGGACGCCGCACTGGGTCGCGCTCACATCACTGTGAACAAGAACGCCGTACCGAACGACCCACAGTCGCCATTCGTCACCTCGGGCCTGCGCATCGGCACCCCGGCGGTGACCACCCGTGGCTTCAAAGTGGCGCAGTGCACGGAACTGGCCGGCTGGATTTGCGACATCCTCGACAACCTCGGCGATGCCGATGTCGAGGCTAACGTCGCCAAGCATGTCGCAGCCCTGTGTGCAGACTTCCCGGTTTATCGCTGAGTCGGTCTTGGAGTAAATGACTATGCAACGCTACTCGGGCTTCGGCCTCTTCAAACACTCACTCAGCCACCACGAAAACTGGCAGCGCATGTGGCGCACGCCGACCCCGAAAAAAGTCTACGACGTGGTCATCGTCGGCGGCGGCGGGCACGGTCTGGCGACCGCCTACTACCTGGCCAAAGAGCACGGCATCACCAATGTGGCCGTGGTCGAGAAAGGCTGGCTGGGCGGCGGTAACACTGCGCGCAACACCACCATCGTTCGCTCCAACTACCTGTGGGACGAGTCGGCGCACCTGTACGAACACGCGATGAAACTGTGGGAAGGCCTGTCCCAGGACCTCAACTACAACGTGATGTTCTCCCAGCGTGGCGTCTATAACCTGTGCCACACCCTGCAGGACATCCGCGACTCCGAGCGTCGGGTCAGCGCCAACCGCCTCAACGGCGTCGACGGCGAACTGCTCAACGCCCAGCAAGTGGCTGACGAGATTCCGTACCTCGACTGCTCGAAAAACACCCGCTACCCGGTGATGGGCGCCACCGTCCAGCGGCGCGGCGGCGTGGCCCGTCACGATGCCGTGGCCTGGGGCTTTGCCCGGGCCGCTGACGCCCTCGGCGTGGACCTGATCCAGCAGACCGAAGTGATCGGTTTCCGCAAGGAAAACGGCGTGTGCATTGGCGTCGAAACCAACAAGGGCTTCATCGGCGCCAAGCGTGTCGGCGTGGTCACGGCCGGTAACTCCGGGCACATGGCCAAGCTCGCCGGTTTCCGTCTGCCGATCGAATCTCACCCGCTGCAAGCGCTGGTGTCCGAGCCGATCAAACCGATCATCGACAGCGTGATCATGTCCAACGCCGTGCACGGTTACATCAGCCAGTCCGACAAGGGCGACCTGGTGATCGGCGCCGGCATCGACGGCTATAACGGCTACGGCCAACGTGGTTCGTACCCGGTGATCGAGCACACCATCCAGGCCATCGTCGAGATGTTCCCGGTGCTCTCGCGGGTGCGCATGAACCGCCAGTGGGGCGGCATCGTCGACACCACGCCGGACGCCTGCCCGATCATCTCGAAGACTCCGGTGCCGAACATGTTCTTCAACTGCGGTTGGGGCACCGGTGGCTTCAAGGCCACGCCGGGCTCGGGCAACGTGTTTGCCGCCAGTCTGGCCAAGGGTGACATGCACCCATTGGCCGCACCTTTCTCCATCGACCGTTTCCACAACGGTGCGTTGATCGACGAACACGGCGCTGCTGCGGTTGCCCACTAACAGGAGAAATCCCCATGTTGCATATCTTCTGTCCTCACTGCGGCGAACTGCGCTCCGAAGAGGAATTCCACGCATCTGGCCAGGCGCACATTCCGCGCCCACTGGATCCGACCAACTGCACCGACGAGGAGTGGGGCGACTACCTGTTCTTCCGTG
Organism: Pseudomonas sp. Pse1; assembly: GCF_024519635.1. Lineage (NCBI taxonomy): Bacteria > Pseudomonadati > Pseudomonadota > Gammaproteobacteria > Pseudomonadales > Pseudomonadaceae > Pseudomonas > Pseudomonas sp. Pse1. The sequence continues at coordinate 5,329 of NZ_JALJRO010000012.1, read as the reverse complement.
ATAACCCCCGTGGTCTGCACCACGAGTTGTGGGATCACGTTGCCGGCTGCCGTCAGTATTTCAACGTCACCCGCGATACCGTGACCTACGAGATTCTCGAAACCTACAAGATCGGCAGCAAGCCGCAGTTCACCGACAAGACTGAAAGTCCGAAAGCGGCCGCGCAGGCTCTGGGAGCGAAGGTATGAGCCAGATCAATCGCCTGTCCAACGGTGGACGGATCGACCGCAACAAAGTGTTGAGCTTCACCTTCAATGGCCAGAGCTACAAAGGCTTTGAAGGCGACTCGCTGGCCGCTGCCCTGCTGGCCAACGGCGTCGACATCATCGGTCGCAGCTTCAAGTATTCCCGTCCACGCGGGATCTTCGCCGCCGGCTCCGAAGAGCCGAACGCAGTGCTGCAGATCGGCGCCACCGAAGCCACCCAGATTCCTAACGTGCGTGCCACGCAACAGGCGCTGTACCAGGGCCTGGTCGCCACCAGCACCAATGGCTGGCCGAGCGTCAACAACGACATGATGGGGATTCTCGGCAAGGTCGGCGGCAAGCTGATGCCGCCGGGTTTCTACTACAAAACCTTCATGTACCCGCAATCGTTCTGGATGACTTACGAGAAGTACATCCGCAAGGCCGCAGGCCTGGGTCGCTCGCCGACCGAGAACGATCCGGACACCTACGACTACATGAACCAGCACTGCGACGTACTGATTGTCGGTGCCGGTCCGGCCGGCCTGGCCGCAGCCCTGGCCGCCGCACGCAGCGGTGCGCGGGTGATCCTCGCCGATGAACAGGAAGAGTTCGGCGGCAGCCTGCTGGATTCGCGCGAAAGCCTCGACGGCAAGCCGGCCATCGACTGGGTCGCCAGTGTCATCGCCGAATTGAAAGACACCCCTGACGTGCTGCTGTTGCCGCGCGCCACGGTCAACGGTTACCACGACCACAACTTCCTGACCATTCACGAGCGCCTCACCGACCACCTCGGTGACCGTGCGCCGATTGGCCAGGTGCGCCAGCGCATCCACCGGGTTCGCGCCAAGCGCGTGGTCCTGGCCACCGGTGCGCACGAACGTCCGCTGGTGTACGGGAACAACGATGTGCCGGGCAACATGCTCGCCGGTGCCGTCTCGACTTACGTGCGCCGTTACGGCGTGGCGCCAGGGAAAAAGCTGGTGCTGTCGACCAACAACGACCACGCCTACCGCGTTGCCCTGGATTGGCTCGACGCCAGCCTGCAAGTGGTGGCAATCGCCGACGCCCGCAGCAATCCTCGTGGAGCGCTGGTGGAAGAAGCACGTGCCAAAGGCATCCGCATCCTCACCGGCAGCGCCGTGATCGAGGCCCGTGGCAGCAAGCACGTGACCGCTGCCCGCGTCGCCGCGATCGACGTCAAGGCCCACACCGTGACCAGCCCGGGCGAGTGGCTGGAATGCGACCTGGTTGCCAGCTCCGGCGGCTACAGCCCGGTGGTGCACCTGGCTTCGCACCTCGGTGGCAAGCCGATCTGGCGTGAAGACATTCTCGGTTTCGTGCCGGGTGAAGCGCCGCAGAAACGCGTGTGCGTCGGTGGCATCAACGGTGTCTACGGCCTCGGCGATTCGCTGGCCGATGGCTTCGAAGGCGGCGTTCGAGCGGCGTCCGAAGCTGGCTTCCAGTCGGTTGAAGGGGTGTTGCCAAAAGCCCTGAGCCGTCACGAAGAGCCGACTCTGGCGCTGTTCCAGGTGCCCCATGAAAAGAACACCGCACGGGCGCCGAAGCAATTCGTCGACCTGCAGAACGACGTCACCGCGGCGGCCATCGAACTGGCGACCCGTGAAGGCTTTGAATCGGTCGAGCACGTCAAGCGCTATACCGCGCTGGGCTTCGGCACCGACCAGGGCAAGCTGGGTAACGTCAACGGCCTGGCCATCGCGGCCCGTTCGCTGAACGTGACCATCCCGCAGATGGGCACCACCATGTTCCGCCCGAACTACACCCCGGTGACCTTCGGTGCGGTAGCCGGTCGGCACTGTGGGCACATCTTCGAGCCGGTGCGCTATACCGCGCTGCATCAATGGCACCTGAAAAACGGCGCCGAATTCGAAGACGTCGGTCAGTGGAAACGTCCGTGGTACTTCCCGCGCAACGGCGAAGACCTGCATGCGGCGGTCAAGCGTGAATGCCTGGCGGTGCGCGAAAGCGTAGGCCTGCTGGACGCCTCGACCCTCGGCAAAATCGACATTCAAGGCCCGGACGCTCGCGAGTTCCTCAACCGCGTCTACACCAACGCCTGGACCAAGCTCGACGTGGGCAAGGCGCGCTACGGCCTGATGTGCAAGGAAGACGGCATGGTCTTCGACGACGGTGTGACGGCGTGCCTGGCCGACAACCACTTCGTCATGACCACCACCACCGGCGGCGCAGCACGCGTACTGCAGTGGCTGGAGATCTACCACCAGACCGAATGGCCGGACCTGAAGGTGTACTTCACTTCCGTGACGGACCACTGGGCCACCATGACCCTGTCCGGGCCGAACAGCCGCAAGCTGCTCAGCGAAGTCACCGATATCGACCTGGACAAGGACGGCTTCCCGTTCATGACCTGGAAAGAAGGCCTGGTCGGCGGTGTGCCGGCGCGGGTGTTCCGGATTTCGTTCACCGGCGAGCTGTCGTACGAAGTCAACGTGCAGGCCGACTATGCGATGGGCGTGCTGGAGAAAATCGTCGAGGCGGGCAAGAAGTACAACCTGACCCCGTACGGCACCGAGACCATGCACGTACTGCGGGCCGAGAAGGGCTTCATCATCGTTGGCCAGGACACCGACAGCTCGATGACCCCGGACGATCTGAACATGGGCTGGTGCGTCGGTCGCACCAAACCGTTCTCGTGGATCGGCTGGCGCGGCATGAACCGTGAAGACTGCGTGCGTGACCAGCGCAAACAGTTGGTCGGGCTCAAGCCGATCGACCCGACCAAGTGGCTGCCGGAAGGTGCGCAGCTGGTGTTCAACACCAAACAGGCGATCCCGATGAGCATGGTCGGTCACGTGACCTCCAGTTACCTGCACAACTCCCTGGGCTATTCGTTTGCCATGGGCGTGGTCAAAGGCGGCTTGAAGCGCATCGGCGAGCGGGTATTCGCGCCGCTGGCAGACGGCAGCGTGATCGAAGCGGAAATCGTTTCTTCGGTGTTCTTCGATCCGAAGGGTGAGCGCCAGAACGTGTGATGGTTCGGATCCTGTGGGGTGCAACTGCACCGTGGTGAATTCATCGCGAGCAGGCTCACTCCTACAGGTGACCGCGTAATCCTTGTAGGAGCGAGCCTGCTCGCGATGGCGGCAGTGCAGCCACCACAGGAACCAACAGAATTCAGGAAAGGTGCTTTATGACCGTAGCCAATGTGTACCAACAACGCCCAACCACCGGGGCCAAGGCCGAGTCGTCGCTGCACCATGCCGACCTCGCCAGCCTGGTCGGCAAGGGCCGCAAGAACGCCGGCGTGATCGTGCGTGAGAAAAAACTCCTCGGCCACCTGACTATCCGCGGCGATGGCCACGACGCGGCTTTCGCCGCCGGCGTGCACAAGGCCCTGGGCATCGAATTGCCCGGCGCCCTGAGCGTCATCGTCAAGGGCGATACCAGCCTGCAATGGATGGGCCCGGATGAGTGGCTGCTGATCGTGCCCAGCGGTGAAGAATTCGCCGCCGAGCAAAAACTGCGCGAGGCGCTGGGCGAGTGGCACATCCAGATCGTCAACGTCAGCGGCGGCCAGCAGATCCTCGAACTGAGCGGCCCGAACGTGCGCCAGGTGCTGATGAAATCCACCAGCTACGATGTACATCCCAACAACTTCCCGGTGGGCAAGGCGGTGGGCACGGTGTTCGCCAAGTCGCAACTGATGATTCGCCACACTGCCGAAGACACCTGGGAACTGCTGATCCGCCGCAGCTTCTCGGATTACTGGTGGTTGTGGCTGCAGGATGCGTCGGCTGAATACGGCTTGAGCGTGCAGGCCTGAACCCCTGTAGGAGCGAGCCTGCTCGCGATGGACGTCAACGATAACGCGTGCATCCTGATTCAACGCGTCGTTTTCAAGTCCATCGCGAGCAGGCTCGCTCCTACAGGTTGATTGCCAATAAACGAACAGGAGTCACCGCACTATGAGCCGCGCCCCAGACACATGGATCCTCACCGCCGACTGCCCCAGCGTGCTCGGCACGGTGGACGCGGTGACGCGCTTTCTGTTCGAACAGGGCTGCTACGTCACCGAACACCACTCCTTCGATGACCGCCTTTCAGGGCGCTTTTTCATTCGTGTGGAATTCCGCCAGCCCGATGGCTTCGACGAGCAATCATTCCGTGCCGGCCTGGCCGAGCGCGGGGCCAGCTTCGGCATGATCTTCGAACTGACCCCGCCGCATTACCGGCCGAAAGTGGTGATTATGGTCTCCAAGGCCGATCACTGCCTCAACGACTTGCTCTACCGCCAGCGCATCGGCCAGTTGTCGATGGACGTCGCCGCCGTGGTCTCCAACCACCCGGACCTCAAGCCGCTGGCCGACTGGCACCAGATTCCCTACTACCATTTCCCCCTCGACCCCAACGACAAGCCGGCGCAGGAGCGCCAGGTGTTGCAGGTGATCGAGGAGTCCGGTGCCGAACTGGTAGTCCTTGCGCGCTACATGCAAGTGCTGTCGCCGGAACTGTGCCGCAAGCTCGACGGCCGGGCGATCAACATCCACCACTCGCTGCTGCCCGGCTTCAAGGGCGCCAAGCCGTATCACCAGGCTTACAACAAGGGCGTGAAACTGGTCGGCGCGACGGCGCACTACATCAACAACGATCTGGATGAAGGGCCGATCATCGCCCAGGGTGTCGAGGTGGTTGACCACAGTCACTACCCCGAGGATTTGATCGCAAAGGGGCGGGATATCGAGGGCCTAACATTGGCGCGAGCCGTTGGGTATCACATTGAGCGGCGGGTGTTCTTGAACGCCAATCGTACGGTCGTTCTCTAAATTGCTATCGCTTGCGGCTTGCCCGCGAAAGGGCCCTGACAGGCAACCCAAGAAACAGCATCTGTACCCGAGCACTTAACGCGCTGCCCCTTTTGGGCAACGCGGTTCCATAAAAACAACAGCGAGGTGAAAGCATGTCTGGCAATCGTGGTGTGGTGTATCTCGGCGCGGGCAAGGTCGAAGTACAGAAAATCGACTATCCGAAAATGCAGGATCCACGTGGCAGGAAGATCGAGCACGGTGTGATCCTGCGTGTGGTGTCCACCAATATCTGTGGTTCCGACCAGCACATGGTGCGCGGCCGTACCACCGCCCAGACCGGCCTGGTGCTGGGTC
>NZ_JALJRO010000129.1:0-240 GCF_024519635.1 Pseudomonas sp. Pse1 | reverse complement strand
AGCGCCTATCCGCCAGCCGCGATGAGGCGCGCTATTCGGTCACCCTGCAACCGCGTCTGGCCCTGGCCGGGCGCGGTAAGCAGAGCCGGATTTACCAACAGCAGTCGGTGCCGGAAATCGTCAAAAGCATCCTGCTCGGCCGTCACGACATGGAGCATTTCGACTGCCCGTTCCATCTGGTGCGCGAGTACCCGCGCCGCGATCAGGTGATGCAGTACGACGAAAGCGACCTGGATTTTA
>NZ_JALJRO010000128.1:0-240 GCF_024519635.1 Pseudomonas sp. Pse1 | reverse complement strand
AGCGCCTATCCGCCAGCCGCGACGAGGCGCGCTATTCGGTCACCCTGCAACCGCGCCTGGCCCTGGCCGGACGCGGTAAGCAGAGCCGGATTTACCAACAGCAGTCGGTGCCGGAAATTGTCAAAAGCATCCTCCTCGGCCGTCACGACATGGAGCATTTCGACTGCCCGTTCCATCTGGTGCGTGAGTACCCGCGCCGCGATCAGGTGATGCAGTACGACGAAAGCGACCTGGATTTTA
>NZ_JALJRO010000127.1:0-246 GCF_024519635.1 Pseudomonas sp. Pse1 | reverse complement strand
GGTAGTTGCGGGCGCCTTCATACAGGGCATCGCCAGGGGCCACGGTTTCGCTCAGAACCCGGTGCAAGCGATCATAGGTGTAGCGGATCTGCACGCCATTGTCGTCGCGGGTCAGCAAGGGCTGGCCGTGTAACAATGAATCTTCGCTGTTGACAATCTTGCGGGTGTGTATACCGCCCACGCCATGGTCAAAACCGGTCAGGGTCTCGGTGGTCTGCAACACGGTTTCGCCCACAAAGGTGCTGT
>NZ_JALJRO010000126.1:0-248 GCF_024519635.1 Pseudomonas sp. Pse1 | reverse complement strand
CTGAGCGTTACCATCGACAGCGCAACCGTGAAGGATCAGGCCTTCGAAGATCTGCAGTTGAGCAAAGAGCCAGGTGTCGTACAGATCAATGACACCACCGACACTGTGACCGTCAGCATCGCCGGTAACGGCGACGTATTCGAAAACGCCAACCCAACCTTCACTGTCAGCATCAACCAGGCGTTGAAGGATGACCTCACCGTCAAACTCAGCAACGGTGGCACCGTCACCGTCAAAGCCGGTGATAC
>NZ_JALJRO010000125.1:0-249 GCF_024519635.1 Pseudomonas sp. Pse1 | reverse complement strand
TTACCGAAGGCGGCTCGATCACCTACACCGCGACCCTGACCAATCCAGCCGGCACGGCGATGACCGTGACCTTGAGCAATGGCTCGGTCATTGTGATTGAAGCGGGCAAGACTTCCGGCACCGTCGTCGTCGATACCCCGGCCAACGACGTATACGTCAATGGCTCCACCGTCAGCACGACGATTACCGGCACTACCGGCGGTAATTTCGAGAACCTGGTCCCAAGCACTACCCCAGCCGTCACCATCA
>NZ_JALJRO010000124.1:0-271 GCF_024519635.1 Pseudomonas sp. Pse1 | reverse complement strand
GTGCATTCTGAATGCACGCGTTGTCGTTGACGTCCATCGCGAGCAGGCTCGCTCCTACAATGTTCGTGGTCGATCGCAAAATCTGCGTGCACCGCAGATCCACTGTAGGAGCGAGCCTGCTCGCGAAGAACCTGAGACCGCTGCGTGCATTCTGAATGCACGCGTTGTCGTTGACGTCCATCGCGAGCAGGCTCGCTCCCACAATTTCCGTGGCCGATCGCAAAATCTGCATGCACCGCAGATCCACTGTAGGAGCGAGCCTGCTCGCGAA
>NZ_JALJRO010000123.1:0-279 GCF_024519635.1 Pseudomonas sp. Pse1 | reverse complement strand
TTACCGAAGGCGGCTCGATCACCTACACCGCCACGCTGACCAATCCAGCCGGCACCGCGATGACCGTGACCTTGAGCAATGGCTCGGTCATTGTGATTGAGGCCGGTAAAACTACCGGCACTGTCGTCGTCGATACCCCGGCCAACGACGTATACGTCAATGGCTCCACCGTCAGTACGACGATTACCGGCACCACCGGCGGTAACTTTGAGAACCTGGTGCCGAGCACTACCCCAGCCGTCACAACCATCAGCGACTCGCTGGACGCCACCGGCCTGA
>NZ_JALJRO010000122.1:0-289 GCF_024519635.1 Pseudomonas sp. Pse1 | reverse complement strand
AGGACGGTTGCGTGATTGCCTACAAGTTCAAGGGCCAGCGTTTCGACTGCGGTGGCGCGGAAGGTTACATCGATGCGACCAACTTCTGCTTTGAGCACTTCTATAAGACTGGCAAGGCTTACTGAGTAAAATTACTCACGCTGAGTTAGTTTGGGTCGTGAAGGTGTGAAGTAATTAAATGCCCTGTGCTTATTGGCCCAGGGCATTTTTCGTTATGGGCTAAATCCACCGCCTGAACAAAACACTCGCATTCACCCCGCCAAAGCCAAACCCATTGGACAGCGCATAC
>NZ_JALJRO010000121.1:0-290 GCF_024519635.1 Pseudomonas sp. Pse1 | reverse complement strand
ACGGTCACGGTGTCGGTGGTGTCGTTGATTTGCACCACGCCTGGCTCTTTGCTCAGTTGCAGGTCTTCGAAGGCCTTGCCTGGCACAGAAGCATCGGTGACGGTCAGGCTCAGCGGGCCGCCGTCTTTGTAGACGTCGTCGCCTTGGATCGGTGCGGTGTAGATCGCGCTGGTATCACCGGCTTTAACGGTGACGGTGCCGCCGTTGCTCAGCTTGACGGTCAGATCGTCCTTCAACGTCTGGTTGAGGGTGATGGTGAAAGTTGGATTGGCGTTTTCGAACACAGGACC
>NZ_JALJRO010000120.1:0-303 GCF_024519635.1 Pseudomonas sp. Pse1 | reverse complement strand
AAATCGCGCTGGTGATTGGTGAGCCTTGGGAGGATATGCGTCAACGATCCAGTGCGAGCATCGGCCCCGCAATTGCCGGGAGTTTTTGGGGACGCTCGCCTGACTCGGACGCCCGGTTGCGCTTCACAGACCCGCGGTATGGGTTTGTGACGCCCGTGGCACGTTATCTTGCAGTCACGTTTACCAGCGCTGGCTCAGTCGGTAGCGTCCGCATGTCCCCGCAAATCGAGCCGCTGTTGCTCGACGACATCCTCAAAGTCGCGCTCGATCTTCAGGAGCAGTGGCGCCAAGGCGGCTGGGTTC
>NZ_JALJRO010000011.1:0-223389 GCF_024519635.1 Pseudomonas sp. Pse1 | reverse complement strand
CGCGGTTGCAGGGTGACCGAATAGCGCGCCTCGTCGCGGCTGGCGGATAGGCGCTGAAAGCCGGTGATCACCCCATAAAAGGTGCGCAAAAGCGTGGACACCGGGGTTTGAAAGAACACGAGATTCTTCACCGGTGGCGCGTGCAAGCTGAACCAGGCACGCTGATTGAGCACCTGCTCGACGCTGATGTCCTGCTCGGTGCTGGTGAATTCGATGGTGTAGAGGAAGGGCTGGCTCAGGCCTTCGACGCCGTCGAAAGTGAGGACGTCGATGGGGGCCTGAAGATTGTTGATTTCGAGGGTGTGGCGGCTGTGGTTGTAAAATACACGCGGACTGCTGGACACAATTCGTACTTCCCTGGACTGGTTTAGAGTGCTCGGGAAGGACGTTTCCCACCCCCGATAAAGCGCTGGAAGGCTTTCACGAAGGGGATAACTGTGGGTATCAGACGATTCGGTTTGGTGTGTAGGATGGCTCTTTAATGGATGTCACAGGATCACGGCATCGTCTTCAATTTGCGCTAAAAGCGCGCTTCGTTGCCTCCACCTCTGCTGTCCATCACTCCGAATTTCGCGCTCATACAGCAATCAATGTCCTGCTTGATGAGGAGCACATTGAATATCATCAGGCACAAGAAGGCTTTGGCTTTGGCTTTGGCTTTTGATCTTGATCTTGATCTTGATCCACCCGCCCCTTTCGGAAGGCTGAGCGCAGGTATTCATCCGGGGGAAGCGCGTAGCGCGCTGCGGCGCAGCCGCAGTCATCGAGAGGAGGTGCCAGCGAAGCCAACCGGCGGCGATGACCCACGGATGGATGCCGGAGCGAAGGGACCCCGAGCCTTAGCGAGCGGCCGGACGCTGGGGCAAGCCTTTTTTGCTTATTTTTTTGCTGGGCCCGCACACAAAAAATCTGACAGTCCCAAAAAAAGTGAGGCGCCGTAAGGGCGCAACCATAAGCGGCCGTTACCCCAGGAATGGATATGTACATAAACGGGATGTACACCGGAAAACCCTACCCTCTCAAAAATACTTCAACCACCGCAAATCCCTGCGCCGCCCCTTCAACCGCGAAAACCACCGCACCGGCAGGTACAACCCCACCGCCAACCCCACCGCCACCAGCCAAACCCACCCCATCGAATCAAAGCCAAAGTAACTCCCCTGATTCAACCCAAACCCCGCCACCGCTGCCAGATAGGCAAACTTCAGCACATACAAATGCAGCAGGTAGAAAAACATCGGCGCCGAGCCGAACACCGTCAGGGCGAGGATCCAGCGGCTGTTCTGGCGGCGCTCGAACCATAGCAACAACAGCAGCCCAAGACTCAAGGTCAAGGTGAGAAACAGCAGCGACGGCGGATACTTGGTGATGTTGAAAAAACTCATCAGCGTCTGCCCCACAGCATCCGCCGACACCCACGGCTTCTCGCCATACCCATTGAGCAGGCGCAAACCGACAAAACCCGCCAACCCGCCCAATCCAGCCACCAGCAAGGCGCGCTGACGCCGCGAGGCATCGACACCCTGGGCAAACCACGGACCGAGGGCATAGCCCAAACCAATCACCCCGATCCACGGCAGCAGCGGATAGGACGTGCGCAAGCGCAAACCGTCGCCCAACTCGATCCAGCCGCGATCATGCAGCACCGCCCACGGTACGTGCATCGCCGACTCAAGACCGAAGTGCAGACCGTCCAACAGGTTGTGCCCGGCGATGATCAGCAGGCTGAGCACCAGCAACACCGCGCGCGGCAGCCAGACCATCGCCGACAAGGCGAGCATGCTCAGGCCGATGGCCCAGATCACTTGCAGGTAGATCACGCTCGGCGGGAACTGGAAGGTCCAGGCGAAGTTGACCAGGGTGATTTCCAGCAGCACCAGGAACAGTCCGCGCTTGAACAGGAAGGTACTGACATCGGCCTTGCCGGCGTATTTCTCGCCATACAGGTAAGCCGACAAACCGGTGAGCAGGACGAACACCGGCGCGCACAAATGCGCCAGGGTGCGGCTGAGGAACAGTTCGGGTTCGGTGCTGGTGATGTCCATCGGGTCGCTGACCTGGCGATGCAGGAAAAACGTTTCGCGCACGTGGTCGAGCAGCATGAACAGAATCACCAATCCCCTCAGGGCATCGATGGACAGCAGCCGGGTGGCGGCAATGGGGCGAAGGACAGCAGAGGTCATGGGCATTTCACAACGCAGAAGGTGAAGGAAGTGGCCTGCAGGCCATAAAGCTTGCAAATTTACGTAATAGTATTACATTACGCAACCTATTCGAAACCCCGTCGATCGCCAACCGGAGGCTCTAGCCCCTGCCCCATGGCGATTCAGAGACTGCCGGCGGGGTCTGCAAGGAATCTCGTTGTGCCCAGAATCAACCGCTTCGCCCTGCCACTCGCCCTGGCTGCTCAAACCACTTCGCTGTCTGCGGCACCCTCCCAGGAACAGAGCCAGGGCTTCATCGAGGACAGCACCTGGAGCCTGCTCAATCGCACCGTCTACGACCACCGCGAATACCGCAACGGCGCGCGCAATAACGCCGCACGCAATACCTACAAACCGCGCAGCGAACGTAACGGTTATGCCGAGGAATGGGGTTACGGATTGATGGGCAGCCTGCAGTCGGGCTTCACCCAGGGCCTGATCGGCGTAGGCCTCGACGCCCATACCTACTACGCCCGCCAACTCGACAGTGGCGGCGGCCGTGCTGGCAAGGCGCGCTTGCTGGGGGTCGACAACGAGGGTTATCCCAAGGACCAGTTCGCCCGAGGCGGCGCAGCATTGAAGTTGCGTGCATCGAAGACCACCCTGAGCTACGGCGAACAACGGGTGAAAACCCCGGTCTTCAGTTCGTCCGACAGCCGCCTGCTGCCGGAGACCGCCACCGGGATTTTCATCAACAGTCAGGAAATCAGCGGGCTGAAAATGGTCGGCGGACACTTCACCGAAAGCACCGACCGCAATGCCTCGAGTCACGACCAGGGGTTCGTGGTCAATTATTCCAATGGCCGACAGGGCAATGACTTCGATCTCGCTGGGGTGGTCTACGACGGTATCGATGGCCTGTCCACCAGCCTCTACACCTCGCGCTATGCCGACAACTGGCGCCAGCATTACCTGGGTAGCAGTTACAGCTACAGCCTGGGAGGCGACCAGTCGCTGTCAGTCGATTTGAATCTGTACCGCACCCAGGACACCGGCCGGGCCTGGTCGGGCACTATCGACAACACCACCTGGAGTTTGCTTTCCAGCTACCGTAACGGCGCCCACACCTTCAGCCTTGGCTACCAGAAGGTCGATGGCGACAGCCCTTTCGACTATGTGACCCGTGGGGCGATTTTTATCACCAATGCCTTGCAACTGTCGGACTTCAACGCGCCGAACGAGCAGTCCTGGCAGGCCCGCTACGACCTCGCCATGCAGGCTTTTGGTTGGCCGGGGCTGGTGCTCAGTGCCGCTTATGTGCGCGGCAGTGGGATCGATGGGCGTCACGTCGACCCGGCCGGCGGCTACGCCTACCTCGGTTACGGCCAGGGCGGCAAGCACTGGGAGCGTGATCTGGAAGCACGTTACGTGGTGCAGAGCGGCCCGGCCAAGGACCTGACCCTGTCGCTGCGGCATAACTTGCACCGCGGCAACACTGCCCAGGCGGAACTCGACACCGATCAGATTCGTTTGGCGGTCGAGTATCCGTTGAGTGGGATGTTTTGATCGCGGTGTCGATCAATCGCCGCGAATGTAATGCTCCAGCTGCTGGATCAGCCTGGCCTGTTCAACGCTGGCTTCCTTGACCAGGTCGCCAATCGACAGCAGGCCGATCAGTTGTCCGGCTTCCAGCACCGGTAGATGACGCAGGTGGCTGTCGGTCATGACCGCCATGCAGCGCTCGATGCTCTGCTGGCTGTCGGCGGTGACCACCGGCGAACTCATGATTGCGCGCACCGGCGTGCCCACTGACGAACGCCCCTGCAACACCACCTTGCGCGCATAGTCGCGTTCGCTGATGACCCCGACCACCTGCCCCGCCTCGATCACCGGCAAGGCCCCGACGTTTTTCTCGGCCATGATTTTCAGCGCATCGAGCACCATCGCCTCGGGGGTAATGCTGTGCACCTGGCGGTTCTGTGCGGCCTTGAGCTTGAGCAGTTGTGCGGCTGTTTTCATACCTGACTCCCGTGTTTTTAGGGCGATGATGCGGGCATTCTGGATGTTCGCGGCGCTCTCTGGTTCATCGCGAGCAGGCTCGCTCCTACAGGGGGTGCAGCGCCCGCACAGCTCGTGTGTCCCCGAAAATCTGTAGGAGCCGCCCGGGCAGCTCCCACAGAAAGCAGAAAGCACTGAGCAGTGTCAGCTTCGCACTGCCCCAACCTGCACCACCCCATCCTGCAACCGTACCGGCCACACACGCAAACGCTGCTGCGGGTGTTCCAGGCAGTGGCCGTCTTCCAGGCGAAAGTGCTGTTTGTACAGCGGCGAGGCGACCACCAGGTCGCCCTTAAGGTTGGCGATCAGGCCGCGGCCGATGACGTTGGCCCCCGACTGCGGGTCGTGGTTGTCGATGGCGTACAGGGTGCGACCCTCGGCATCGGGCAGGTAGAACAGCGCCACCTGGTCGCCATCGAGCCACACCACGACCCCGGAATTGCTCACCAGATCCTGCTCGCGGCACACCGCCTGCCAAGCGGTGGACGGTTCGATCACAGCTAGGGTTTCGACACGCTGGGAAGTGGACAGGCTCATCAGACAGACTCCTCGGTGACAGGGATAAGGTTGAGTTCAGCAGCCATGATCGGCCGACGCTGCCCACGCTCCTCGACAAAATGGATGGCCGGGTCGGCGCGGTCGTCGTTGACGAAGGTGCGGAAACGCTTGAGTTTTTCCGGGTCCTTGAGGGCGTTGGCCCACTCGCATTCGTAGCGGTCGACCACCAGTTGCATCTGCGACTCGAGCTCGTCGCCCAGGCCGAGGCTGTCGTCGAGGATCACCTGCTTGAGGTAGTCGAGACCACCTTCCAGGCTCTCGCGCCAGACCGAGGTGCGCTGCAATTTGTCGGCGGTGCGGATGTAGAACATCAGGAAGCGGTCGATGTAGCGAATCAGGCTGGCGTCATCCAGATCGGTGGCGAACAGCTCGGCATGACGTGGGCGCATGCCGCCGTTGCCGCAGATGTACAGGTTCCAGCCCTTCTCGGTGGCGATCACTCCGACGTCCTTGCTCTGCGCTTCGGCGCACTCGCGAGTGCAGCCCGAGACCGCGAACTTGAGTTTGTGCGGCGAGCGCAGGCCCTTGTAGCGATCCTCGATCAACAAGGCCATGGCCACGCTGTCCTGCACGCCGTAGCGGCACCAGGTGCTGCCGACGCAGGACTTCACCGTGCGGGTCGATTTACCGTAGGCGTGGCCGGTCTCGAAACCGGCCTCGATCAGCTCACTCCAGATTTGCGGCAACTGATGCAACTGGGCGCCGAACAAGTCGATGCGCTGGCCGCCGGTGATTTTGGTGTAGAGGTCGTATTTTTTTGCGACTTGACCGATCACGATCAGCTTGTCGGCGGTGATTTCGCCGCCAGCAATCCGCGGCACCACCGAGTAGGTGCCGTTCTTCTGCATGTTGGCCATGAAGGTGTCGTTGGTGTCCTGCAACGGCACCAGCGAGGCGTCCATGATCGGCTGGTTCCAGCACGACGCGAGGATCGAACCCACCGCCGGCTTGCACACTGTGCAGCCGGTGTGACCACGGCCGTGACGCGCCAGCACTTCTTCGAAACTCAACAGGCCCTCGACCCGCACCAGCCCATAAAGCTCCTGGCGGGTATAGGCGAAATGCTCGCACAGGCTCTTGTCGACACTGACGCCACGGGCGATCAGTTCGTGTTCGAAAACCTGTTTGAGCAGCCCGGCGCAACCACCACAACCGGTGCAGGCCTTGGTCTGTGCCTTGAGTTGGCCGAGGTCGCTGCAACCGCCATCGATGGCCGAGCAGATAGCGCCCTTGCTGACGTTGTGGCAGGAACAGACCATCGCCGCATCGGGTAAGGCGCCGGGGCCGAGGGTCGGTGCGCCGGCCGAGGACGGCAGGATCAGGCTGGCCGGTTCGGCGGGCAAGGCGATGCCGTTCTGCGCGTATTGCAACAAGGTATCGTAGTAGCTGTTGTCGCCCACCAGCACCGCGCCGAGGACGTGCTTGCCGCTGGCGTCGACCACCAGCCGCCGGTAGCTGGCGCTGGCCTCGTCGATGAACTGGTAGCTGCGCGCGCCCGGGGTGTGGGCATGGGCGTCGCCGATGGAACCGACGTCGACGCCGAGCAATTTCAGCTTGGTCGACATGTCCGCGCCGAGGAACGGCTCGGCCGGCTGCTCGCACAACTGCGCGGCAACGTTGCGGGCCATTTGGTAGCCGGGGGCGACCAGGCCGAACAGGCTGCCGTTCCAGGCGGCGCATTCGCCTATCGCGTAGATGTCCGGGTCGCTGCTCAGGCACTGGTCGTCGATCACCACCCCACCGCGCGGGCCGATTTCCAGCGCGCACTGACGGGCCAGATTGTCCTGCGGACGAATCCCGGCGGAGAACACGATCAGGTCGGCTTCCAGGTGCTGCTCGTTGGCAAAATTCATCCGGTAGCGGTACTGCTCGCCGGCAGTGATCGACTGGGTGGCGCAAGACAGGTGCACGCCAACGCCGAGCCGTTCGATCTGCGCTTTGAGCGCCTGGCCACCGAGTTCATCCAGTTGCACCGGCATCAGGCGCGGCGCGAACTCCACCACATGGGCTTCCAGGCCCAGGCTCTTGAGGGCGTTGGCCGCCTCCAGGCCGAGCAGCCCACCGCCAACCACCACGCCACGGCGGGCGTTACGGGCGGCGGCGCGGATCGCGTCGAGGTCGGCCAAGGTGCGATAGACCAGGCGCGAGTCACCGGCAGCACCTTCGACTGGCGGCACGAAGGGAAAGGAGCCGGTGGCGATGATCAGCTTGTCGTAGGCGGTGGCCCCTTGCGCGGTGAGCACCTGGCGGGCGGCGCGGTCGATCTCCAGCACCGGCACGCCCAGGTGCAGGGTCACCCCCGGCGTCTGGTACAGCGCCGCCGCGGACAGCGCCAGCGACTCGGCATCGCGCCCGGTGAAATACTCGGACAGGTGCACGCGGTCGTAAGCGCGCATCGGCTCTTCACTGAAGACGTGCAATTGATAGTGCTCAAGGGCACCGCGCTCGATCAACTGTTCGACACAGTGGTGACCGACCATGCCATTGCCGATCACGATCAGCGTTTGCGAGGAGTTCAACGGGGCAACATTGGGGTTCATAGGTAGCACCAGGTCACTGTTCAAAAGCCAAAAAAAAACGCCTGAAACCTTGCGGTTCCAGGCGTCTTTGCCTGTTCGTCTGCGATGCCGCCGGACTGCTGTGCCCGGCTTGTCGCTGTTGCCCACGACCTCTGCGGCCAATCGATCGTCGTTGACCGAGGGGGCTGCCCACTCGACTGTGTTCGCGGTGGGCCTGCGGGAGGTGTTGCAGCGTTTGTGCCAGTTTTATGAGCGAGTGCTTTCGAACTGGCTGCGAAGCCCGTAGAGCGGCCTTTCCGGGGAATTGGCGGGTGCGCGAAGCGAGTTGCCAATCCCGGCGCTGACCCTGCGGCGTGGCTTGGCTTAGTGCACGGATGAGGGGGGCGGCTTTATAACAGTGCATCCGTAGGGGATTTTGCGGTGACCACAGATCTTAGGATCGACCTAGAATCTAATGGGAGCCTGCTAGCGATTCAGACACCTGGGGGTGTCAGACCCACCGCCTTCGCTGGCAAGCTCCTACAGGGTCGTACATCAATCCGGCACATCACCAGAAAAAGCTCCCTGCAAATGCCGATGCAACTGTTCGATATGCTCCGGCCCGATGCCGCAGCAGCCGCCAACGATACTGGCCCCCGCCGCGACCCAGGTCCGCGACCACTGCAGGTAAGGTTCCGGGCCCAGGTCGGCGCGGATCTCCAGCAAGGTGCTATTGGCCTTGGCGTCTTCAGCCACGGCCGGGAAGGCATTGGCGTAGACCCCAAGCTCGATGTCCAGGCCCAGCGCCTTGACCACCTTGCCGGCCTCGGCCAGTGCCGCGCCCATGACTTCCGGCTGGCTGCAATTGAAGAGCACCGCCGCAGCCCCCAACCCCGCCGCCACCCGCACCGCCTCGGCCACCGGCTCGCCGGAACGCAGGCGCGGCGGTTCGCCGAGGTCATCGCTCAAGGTGAACGACAGCCACAATGGCTTGCTGTCCTCGGACAGAGCTTCGGCCACCGCCTCGACCTCGGCGATGGAGCTCTGGGTTTCCGCCAGCCAGACGTCGACATAGGCCCGTAGGCCGGCGATCAACTGGCGATGGATCGCCACCGATTGCCGGTGATCGAACAAGTCCGGGCGATAGGAACCGAGGGCCGGCGGTAGCGAACCGGCGACACTGACCACCTCGCCACTCTGGGTCGCCGCCTGCCGCGCCAGGCGCCCCGCCCGCTCGGCCAACGCCAGGCCATGTTCGGCGAAACGCTGCTCGCCGATATGAAAGGGCACCACCGCGTAACTGTTGCTGGTGATGATCCGCGCTCCGGCACGGATAAACGCCTGGTGCGCCTGGAGCACGTACTGCGGCGCCTCGATCAAGGCCAGCGCCGACCATTCCGGCTGGCGGAACGGGGCGCCGATGCGCGCCAGTTCCCGGCCCATGCCACCGTCGAGTAACCGCAAGGAAGGCTGGCTCATGGGATCGCACTCACTTTCGGCGCCGCGCCCGACAACCATTGATCCACGGTACTGGCATGGTCCTGGACCCACGCCTTGGCCACCACATCCGCCGGCTGCTGCTCTTTTTCGATCTTGAGGATCAGCTCGTTGAGCTGGGCCGGGTCGATGGCGACATTACGCAGGAACTCGGCAATTTTCGGCGCCCGCTGTTGCAGGGCGGCGGAAGCCAGCACGTGGACCCGAGCATCCGGGAAGGCGCAGGTGATCTGACTCTTGTTCAGCCAATCAGGATCGACCGTCGGGCTGATGAATTTCCAGCAACCGTCAGCCTTGTACAGTGGGTCGCCCTTCTTGTTGTCCTGGGCGTAACCGTCGAACGCCGGCTCTTCGAGGCGACGCAGGTCGTACGCGGAGAAGATCCAGTCCGGGGTGTAGGCATAGAACACCACACCGCGTTCGGCCTTGTAGGCGCTGGCCAGTTTCGAGTAAGTCACCGAGGCTTCCGTGGAGACCGCCTCAAACTTGTCGGCAAAACCATAATCCTTGGCCTTGATCTGCCCGATGTAGGTCGACTCCCAACCGGCTGGGCCCACCAGCAACTGCGCCTTGCCACCGCCCAGCGGCTCGAAGAATTTCGCCACTTCGGGCTTCTTCAGGTCATACACTGACTTGACCCCGTACTTGTCCTGCAAGTAGCCCGGGATGTAGAAGCCCTGCTCGCCCGCATAAGGATGGACGTTGGGCACCAGCGTTGGCTTGGCGCCAGTGACGTATTTGGCCCAGGCTGCCGACTGGTTGGGCAACCAGATGTCGGTCAGCACATCCACCGAACCATCGCCCTTGGCCGCTGCGCTCAACAGCACCGCGACGTCGCCGGCCACGTACGAGACATCGCCATCGAGACGGCTGCTGATGACCTCGCCGAGGATGTTCTGGATCGCGATGGCACCGGTCCAGTTCTGCTCGCCAATGACGATTTTTTCCTTGGCCAGCAACGTCTGTGGAGCCACCAGGGCGGCCAGTAATGCGACGGCACCCAGGGTGCGTGATAAGGGTTTGTTCACGATAAGCCTCACGTTCAGGAGTAGGTCGGGGCTTGCTTGCGCAAGCTCGATTGAATGATTCGATCCGGGATCAGCGCGCACAGGACAATCGCTGCGCCGGCGAGCATGCCCTCGCCGCCCTTGATGTTGCGCAACGCGGTCATCACGTCGTAGCCCAGGCCACCGGCACCGATCAGGGCGGCGACCACCACCATCGACAGGCTCATCACCAGGGTCTGGTTGATGCCCAGCAACAACGAGCGACGCGCCAGCGGCAGTTGCACCTTGATCAGGGTTTGCCAGGGGCTGGCGCCGTGGGCGACCGCCGCCTCGACGGCATCCTTGGGGACTTCCTGAATGCCCAGTGAGGTCAGGCGAATCATCGGCGCCAGGGCGAAGATCACCGTGGCGATCACCGCCGGGGTCTTGCCGACCGAGAAGAACGCCACGGCCGGGATCAGGTACACGAAGGTCGGCAGCGTCTGCATCACGTCCAGCAACGGCGTAATCAGCCGGCGTGCCAACGCGCGTTTCGCCAGCAGGATGCCGGTGGGCACGCCGAGCACCAGGGCAATCAGCACCGAAGAACCGACCAGCGCCAGTGTCGCGATAGTCCTGTCCCAGAAGCCGAACAGGCCGATATAAAGCAGCGCGAGACTGCTGGTCAGCGCCAGTGCCAGGCCCGCCGAGCGCCAGGCGAGGAACACCAGGGCCAGCGCCGCGACCGGCCACGGCAGCCAGCCGAGGACATTTTCGATGCCTTCGATCACCGTGCGCACCGCGACGATGACCCCGACAAACGCGCCCTCGAACGTCACCTGGGACCAACTGATGAATTGATCGATGCTCTGCGCCGTCAGCAGCAGTAGCTGGCGGTTGGCCGGGAACTGAAGTAAGGCGCCACTGGTATCCGGGGTGATCACCCGCCAGACCACCAACGCCTGGCTGACCAGCAGCACCGTTAATGGCAACAGCCAATTGCTCGGACGGGCGCGCAACGGCTGGGCACTCAGCGACAGCGCGGTCCAGCGACTGGCGAGCAGCAGCAATGCGCCGATCAGCACCGGCAACCAGGACCCGGCGACCAGCCCTTGGGCCAGCGTCGCCAATGCCGCGAGTTCGCTGGCAAAGCCCAGCCAGAACAGCCCACCCTTGCCCCGCGACGCGAGCGCCGCCGGCCCCAGCAACAGCGCTTGCCACGCGGGCAGACCTGGGCTGAGGCTGTGGCTCTGAGGTTGATCGGCGACCTTGGTCGGCTTGGCTGCCTGCTGCGCACTGGCGCCCGGCAGGCAATCACGAAAGAAATCCGCCACTTCGGCGTCGGCGGGTTGCTCCAGCAGTTGCTGCGGCGTGCCCAGTTGCACCAGTTGACCCTGGCGCAGCACGGCGATCCGGTCGGCCAGGCGCAAGGCTTCGGCCGGGTCATGGGTGACCAGCAAGGTACTGATCCCGCGCTCGCGGGCCAGGCTGAGGAAATGCTCCTGCAAGTCACGGCGGATGGTCGGGTCGAGGGCGCTGAACGGTTCGTCCATCAGCAGGATGTCCGGCTCGGTCACCAGCGCCCGGGCCAGCCCGACACGTTGGCGCATGCCGCCAGACAACTCGTGGGGATAATGCTCACCCCAGCCTTGCAACCCCACCGCCTGCAGTTGCTGGGCGGCGGCTGCATGCCGGAGCGCTTCCGATTCGCCGCGCAACTCCAAGGGCAAGGCCACGTTGTCCAGCACCGTGCGATGGGGCAGCAGGCCGAAATGCTGGAACACCATGCCGATACGCCGCGAACGCAATTCACGTAATGCCTTGCTGTTTAAGGCACTAATGGCCTGTCCTTCGATCAACACCTCGCCACTGGACGGTTCGATCAGCCGATTGATATGCCGCAGCAAGGTCGACTTGCCGCTGCCGGAGGTGCCCATCAGGCACAGCACTTCACCGCGCCGCACCTTGAGGCTGACATTGCTCACGGCCGGGGCCTTCGACTGCAATGGCCCATAGGCCTTGGTTACATTGCGCAGCTCAAGTACCACGTCGGCGTCACGCGCAGCCAGGGTGTCGATCGAGCCACGGGCGGGAGGGGTTTGAAGAATGGTCACAAGAGTCATCGCCCGATAGGAAAGGAAAAGCTTGGAGCGGGCACGCCTGACGCCAAAACAGCATGGCGTCCCAGGCGCAGTACACCCTGACGACATAAAGCTAATCGATCTTAAAAATCTGAAATAAATACTTTTTTGGAATTAGCTTAGGTCGATGGCCAGTACTGAATGGGAGTGCTTTAAATAACCGAAAGGAATTAACAAATAGATAATCAGTATTTATCGATATAACAGATCGCGAGTAGGCTCAGCCCATCCCGTCATTCATCATCACAGTGAAGTGCCCCATGAAGCCGACAGCCCAACTCATCGATTTCGCCCGCTACCGCACACGCAAACTGGCCCAGCAGCGGGCACGGGCCATGTGGGATATGTACGCACTTCAGGCCACCGGGCCCGCCTTCAGCTGGGCGCCCACGTCCCTCATTCGGACCCATCACGCATGAATGCCTTCGGCCCCCTGCGCTTTCTTGCCAGCGCCGATGAACCGCTGGAGGACCTGAACAATCTGCAAACTGCGCAAGAGGAGCCAATCTGCGATCGGGTCGCGCAGAACCTGCAGCGGCTAAGGGCCAAGCGGCACCTGTCGCTGGACGCCCTTGCCCGCCAGTGTGGCGTCAGCCGGGCGATGCTGGCGCAAATCGAATCCGGACGCAGCGTGCCGTCGATCAAGGTGCTGTGCAAAATTGCCAAGGGCCTGAAAGTCTCGGTCGCGGCTTTTCTTGAGCACCGCGCATTCGAAGGTGTCGCGGTGCTGTCCGCGAGTCAGAGCAAACGTCTGGTCAGTGCCAGTGGCAGCTTCGTCAGCCGCGCGCTGTTCCCGTATGACGTGGCACGCCAATCGGAATTCTATGAGTTGCGCCTGAGCGCCTTGGGAGAGGACCACAGCGAAGGCCATGGTCCGGGGGTCCAGGAGAACCTGGTGGTGGCGCAGGGCGTGTTGGAAATCAGCGTCAATGATGAACGCTACCTGCTATCGACGGGCGACTCGATTCTGTTCTACGCCGACCAGCCCCACCGCTACCGCAACCCCGCCGACAGCGAGGCCGTGGCCTACCTGGTGGTGACCTATCCGGAGCGGCTGGATTAAAACCCAGCCGCTGCCAAACACGTTGATCAGCAGGTGCAGCACATCATCGGCATGCCGTTGCAGCTCATCATCATTGGCATGCCGCAGTCGTTCATCATTTTCATCATCAGCGCGCAGCAGTTCTTCATCATGTCCATGTTCATGCCCGCCATCGGCATGATCTTGCACAGCATGCGGTCGTCTTGAACACTGCACTCCATCACGCATTTCATCGAAGGCATGGGCATGCCCATCACCGGCATCATGGCGCCCATCATCGGCATGCTCATGCTCGATGCCGACATGCACATCATGCTCATGTTGGCGCAGTGCATCATCATCGGCATGCCGCAGTTCATCATCATCTGCATCATTTGCGCGCTGTTGCGGAACATCCCCATGTCCATGCCAGAGGCCGGCATCATGATGCACAGCATGCCGTCGTCCATCATTTCGCAGCTCATGGTCGCCATTATCATTGGCATGCCCATCATCGGCATTTGGCTGTTCATCGGCATCGACATTGGCATCTGCATGGCGTTCATCATGGTGTAGCTCCCTGAAGGATTGGAAAGGCAAGGTGAAGTAGATGGCGCCGATTCTAGGGACTGGCGAACGTACGACAAGAGGCCCATCCAGCAGCGGAAAACACTGCGCCAACCGCGTTAATGCGATGACTTGCGCAGGAGTGGATGCTTTCGCTGCAGGGTGGATGTGATAACGGATAAATTGGTGACTGCGGCAGCGTTTTTGGTGTCGTGGATATGCGTCTTGTGTCTATCCAAATAACCCAGAGAAATAAACGGTCTAATACTGGAGTGGTTTTTTTGTGGGAGCTTGCAAGCGATGTACACAAACAGATCGCCTTCGCGGACAAGCCCGCTCCCACATCAATGATCATCGTCTTGTATGATGCGCCGCGTAAAAAATCAGCCGCATCGCGCAGTGGCTGACCTGTGCCCGGAGGTCGCGTGGCCAGGGATTTCAGTCATCAAGGAGCTTTACATGGATTGGCTTTACCGGACTTCCCCGCTGACTTTCAGCCTGCTGCTGTCCAGCGCCCTGCCCTCGCAGGCCGCTGAAACCCTGCTGCCGGCGGTCACTGTGAACGCCGAGGAGCCGTCCGGTTACCAGGCCAGTGAGGCCTCTGTCAGCGGTTTCGAAGCAGCGCCGTTGCTCGACACGCCGGCCTCGATCACGGTGATTAACGATGCCCTGATCAAGGACCAGCAGGCCCGCCTGCTCAGCGACGTATTGAAAAACGATGCCTCGGTGGGCCAGAGCTATGCGCCGATCGGCTACTACGAAAACTTCGTGGTTCGTGGTTTCTCGCTGAACGCGGCCAGCAGCTACAAGATCAATGGCCGGACCATCGCCGGCGAGCAGAACGTCGGTCTGGAAAACAAACAGCAGGTGGAACTGCTCAAGGGCCTCGCGGGGCTTGAGAGCGGGGTCAGCGAGCCCGGCGGGCTGGTCAATTACGTGACCAAGCGACCGACCGATGTGCGCTCGGTCACGGTCTCCACCGATGATCGCGGCAGCGGTTACCTGGCCACCGACGTCGGCGGGTTCTTCGGCAGCGAACAACAGATCGGCCTGCGCGCCAACCTCGCACACGAGGACATCCACTCTTACGTCGAGCACACCAACGGCCAACGCGACTTTGCCGCGCTGGCCCTGGACTGGACCATCAGCGACGCGGCCCTGCTGCAACTCGACGTCGAATACCAGAACCGTCAGCAGCGTTCGGCGCCGGGCTATCAGTTGCTCGGCGGCACCGAGTTGCCGCACCACGCCTCGCCCAAAAAGCTACTCGCCCACCAGAGCGGCGCCAATCAGGTGACCACTGACGCGCTGAACCTCAACGGCAATTTCGAATACCGCTTCAGCGACACCTGGAAAGCCAACCTCAGCGCCTCGCGCAGTCGCGTGGTGATCGATGACTACAGCTCGTTCGCCTGGGGCTGCTATGGGGCGGCCAGTTGCAGCGATGTGGCCGTGCCCAATCACTTCAGCGCCGAAGGCGATTACGACCTCTACGACTTCCGCAGCCCCGACGACACCCGGCGCAACGACGAAGTGCAGGCCACCCTCAGCGGCCGCTTCGACACGGCAGGCCTCGGTCATCAGCTCACCGTTGGCAGCAGTGCCTTTCGGCGCATCGTTGACAAGCGCGAGCCGATCAACCAGATGATCGGCAGCGCCAACATCGACAGCGAACCCGAGGATTTCCCGCGCTACCAGGGACCGCTCAACGACGCCTACCGCCACCTCGACAGCCGCCAGTACGGGCTGTTTTTCAACGACAGGATCAGTTTCAACGAGCAGTGGCAGACCGTACTCGGCGCCCGCGAAGTGCGCCTCGACGAAGAAACCTTCGACAGCCAGGGTGACACCACGCGCCATACCCAGCGCTATGAGTTCCTGCCCCAGGCCGCATTGATCTACAAACCGCTGCCGGAGCTGGCGCTGTACACCCGTTACAGCAAGGGCTTGTCCTTGGGCAGCGAAGCGCCGTGGTTTGCCAGCAACGCCTTCGAAATTCTCGCGCCCAGCGTGTCGCGGCAGATCGAGGCCGGGATCAAGTACGACTGGCAGCGCATCAGCCTCGGCGCCGCGCTGTTCGAGATCCGCCAGGCCTACCAGTATTCGCGGCCGAATGCCGACGGCAGCTTCACCTTCGTCGAGCAGGGTGACCAGAAAAACACCGGCCTGGAGCTGTCGGCCAATGGTTGGGCAAGCCAGCGCCTGCAGATTTCCGCAACTGTCGCAGCGATCCGTTCACGGGTCAGCGGCAGCGACACGCCCGCCTATGAAGGGCACCAGACGATCAACGTACCGACCCTGCGCGCCAGCCTCTACGGCGACTACGCACTGCCCTGGATCGATGGCCTGGCGTTGCTGGGTGGCGTGCAATACAGCGGCAGCAAATACGCCAGCCAGCAAGGCGAGGCACAAGCCGGAGCCTATGCCGTATTCAACCTTGGCAGCCGCTACAGCACGCGCATCGACGGTTATGAAACGGTGTTTCGCCTGAGCGTCGACAACCTGTTCGACAAGCGTTACTGGCGCGATGCCGGGGAATACATGGGCGACAACTACCTGTTCCAGGGTGCACCGCTGACCGCACGCCTGAGCGCGTCGGTGAACTTCTGATTCAGACACCTCGGTGTGTCAGACCCGCCGCCACACCCGCAGGCCGAGCCAGGCAGTAGTACATCACCCCCGGCACCACCAGCCCGACGATCCAGGAAATGTCCACACCACCCAACTGCGCGACCATCGCTCCGGAATAAAAGTGAGTATCGACAAACGGCAACTGGATCAGCACGCCGATCACGTACACGCTGATGCCCAGCACATTCCAGCCGCCATAGCGCCCCGCCGGGTCGGACAGGGCCGGGATGTCGTAGCGTTCCTTGTTGATGAAGTAATAATCCACCAGGTTGATCGCGCTCCACGGCGTGAAGAAAGTCAGCAGGAACAGGATGAAGTACTTGAACGAGTTGAGGAACGAGTACTGCCCCAGCAGCGCCAGGGTGGTGGACGCGGCGACGATCAGCAGGACGAAGACCATGCGTTGCCCGGCGCTTATTTCCAGGCGCCGGCGCCAGCCGCTGATGATGGTGGCGATGCACATGAAGCTGCCGTAGGCGTTGAGGGTCGAGACCGTGACCTTGCCGAAGACCACGCTCAGGTACAACAGCGACGCCATCACTCCAGTGCTGCCCAGGCCAACGATGGTCGCCACTTCATGGCCACGGAAATTCGCCCCGGCCAAGGCAGCAGCGAACACCCCGAGGACCATCGACGCCTGCGCCCCGAGCACCGTGCCCAGGCCAACGGCGGCGAAGGTTTTCCAGGATGACGTGTTGCTCGGCAAGTAGCGCGAGTAATCGGCCACGTACGGGCCAAAGGCGATCTGCCAGGAAGCCGACAGCGACACCGCCAGCAGGAAGGTGCTCCAGTTGAAGTGGCGATTGTCGAGCAACAGGCCGATATCGTTAAGCGTCAGCAAGCGAGTGAACAGGTAGGCAAAGGCGATGATCCCCAACACGCTGGCGACTCGCCCGACAATGTGAATCACCCGATAACCGAAGATCGTCAGGAAGGCGATGCTGGCGGCGAAGATCAGGATCCCGGTGCTGTCGCTGACGTCGATCAACTGGGCAATCGCCTGCCCGGAAAGCACTGCGCCCGTAGCGCTGAACCCGAGGTACATCAGGCACACCAGGACGATCGGGATCGCCGCGCCATAGACCCCGAACTGCACGCGGCTGGAAATCATCTGCGGCAAGCCGAGCTTCGGCCCTTGCGCGGCGTGCAGCGCGACCACCGCGCCGCCCAGCACCTGGCCAAGCAACAGTCCGATCAGCGACCAGAACACGTCGCCCCCCAGCACTACAGCCAGGGCGCCGGTGACGATGGCAGTGATTTGCAGGTTGGCTCCCAGCCACAGGGTGAATTGGCTCCAGAGGCTGCCATGACGCTCGGCCTCGGGAATAAAATCGATCGAGCGCGACTCGATCAGTGAGTGACGCTTGGGGTTATCGATGACCTTGGTCATGAACGGTATTTCCTGGATTTATTGTTTTGGTGGACCGCAGGCGGCGTTAAAACGCCTTGCTGGCGCTGACCACGACGGTCGCCGAGCACAGGTCGTCGAAGCCGTACCAGTTGGCACATTCGCTTTTTTTCAGGTTGGTGTCGATGTAGCTCAGCCCCCAGTTGACCCCGAGAAAGTCCCGAGTGAGCTTGGCTTCCCACTCGTAGTAGGTGGAACGACTGTCGCCGTTGGGCGAGACGAAAGCTTCGTCTTTGACGTCATTGCGGCCGACCCGCAGGTCGAGGCCAAACTCGGCGGGCAAGGACAGGGTGTAGCCGAGGTAGGCGTAGAAGGTGTCCTGGTCCTCGCCAAACACATTGGGCGTGTCGCTGGAGTAATAGGTGCCGAGCTTCACGCCGTACAGATCGAGAATCGCGTAGACCTCGCTGAGGTTGAATTGGGCTTCCTTGGGATAGTCGTACTTGATGTAGCCCAGGTCCAGGCTGATGGCGTCCGTGGCCTGCCAGAAATAGCCGGCGTAGTACTCCAGTTCCTGGCGGGTCTTGAAGTCATCGCCGAAGTCCACGCTGGAGGTCCAGGCGCCGACATACAGGCCGCTGCTGTGGGTCAGGGTCGCGCCGAATTGCGCCGCCGGATCGCCGAGGCTTTGCGAGATGCCACGGGAGCGATAGTCACTGGTGGCGGTGACGATCATGTCGAGGTTGAAATCGTCGTTGAGCGTCACCGCTTGAGAAGTCAGGGGCGCGAGAACGCAACCGACCAAGGTCAGGACCGAGAATGCTTTCATGGGGAACCCTTGTTGTTATGTGTGTGCGGGTAATTGCGGGCACGGCGTTGCCGGCCCCCGCGTGTTGCACGGGGCCCGGACGAGATGCAGCGATGGCGTGATCAGGAGGCTGGGGCGTAGACCTGCTTGCCGGCGAAGAAGGTCTTGAGCACCTGGGTTTCGAACAGTTCGTCGTCGCTGACCTTGAACACGTCGCGGTCGAGGATGATCAGGTCAGCCTGTTTGCCCGGTGCCAGCGAACCGATCTGCTGTTCCAGGCGCAAGGTCTTGGCGGCGTTGAGGGTGTAGGCCTGGAACATGCTCTGGCGATCGAGGCTTTCCTGGGCATTCAACACACCGAGTGGGCCCTTGCGGGTGCTGGCCTGGGCGATTGCATTGAACGGGTTAGGACTCGACACCGGCCAGTCGCTGCCGCCGGCGATGGTCGCACCGGCGTCATGCAGCGACCGGGCCGGGTACTGGTAGCCATAGGCGAACGCGCTGATGTACGGCTTGACCAGTTCGACGGTGTAGCTTTCGCCAGTGGCCCACAGCAGTTGCATCGAAGCGATGACCCCCAGTTGCTTGAAGCGCGGGAACTCCTTGGGGTTGACCAGTTGCAAGTGGGCGATGCTGTGGGGCACGGGGGTCGGGCTGAGTTTGCGCGCGTATTCGACGCCGTTCAGCACCTCGCGCACCGCACGGTCGCCGACCGCGTGAGTGTGGACGATCCAGCCGCGTTTTTCCGCCGCCACCACCAACTCGCCGAAGTGCGCCGGGTCGATCAGCAACTGGCCGTTCTTGTTGCTGTTCTTGAACGGTACGATGACCGCTGCGGTCTGGCCGGGGAATTCGAGGATGCCGTCGGCAAAGATCTTGATCCCGGGGAAGGTCAGGTTGGGCACGCCCTGGAACTGCTGCATGACCTTGGCCACGACGTCCAGGTCCTTGGGTTGGCTCTTCGGATTGGTCAGCAGCAAGGCGGCGACGTGGGCGTTAAGCTCGCCTTTCTGCGCCAGCGCCTGATAGAGCGGCAACACGCCGACGCTGTCCGGACCAGCCCTGAAGTCGAACAGCGAATCTTCGCTGCCGGCGTTCGCCGCGGCATCCATCCAGGCGGTCACGCCATATTGGTTGTTGACCCGGACCGCTTCGCGGGCGGCTTGCAGCATGGTTTCCTTGCTCGGGGCGGGAATTGCGCCGCGCACGATGTCCCAGCGCGACTCGGCAAAGTAGCCGGTGGGAGTGAAGTCCGCTTCATGCCCGACAAAGCTGCGGTCCTGCTCCGACAGCCCCTTGACCAGCGCAGCGTCGATCTTCAGGCGCTTGAGCATGGCGTTGTTGGCCCAGCCGGTGTGGCCGTCAATGCCGCTGAGTACGATGGGCTCATCGGCCCAACGGCCCTGATTGAAGCGCTGGCCCAGTTCGCGGGACTTTTCCCAGTAGGCTGAACTGGTCCCGGCGATGCTGATCACCTCCCCTGCCCTGGCGCGTCCGGCCTTATCCTGCTCAATGATCCACTTCTCCAGTTCGGCCACCGGCATGACTTCGTCCTGCAAATTGGCGCCCATGCTGTCGTAGGCGGCAACCACCGGATGGCTGTGGGTGTCGATCAGGCCGGGCATCAGCACCTTGCCGGCGAGGTCGATGCGTTGGGTCTTGGCATCCGCCAGGGCGGTGATTTGCGCATCGCTGCCGACCTTGAGGATCTTGCCGTCCTGCACGGCCACGGCCTGCACCAGCGCCTGGCCGGGTTCGGCGGTGTAGACCTTGCCGTTGAACAGCACCAGGTCGGCGGCGGCCATCGCCGGAACGGCGGCCAACGCCAGTGCGGCCGCCATCAGGTTGGGAATGAATCGTTGCATCGCTGCGCTCTCTTGTTGTTATCGGGCGTTCGGCCAATGCCGCTTACCCAGGCAGGCACACCCTAGCGAACATGAGGGCAAAGCGGACCTCTGCAGATGAGGAGGGTCTGGGGTAAATCGATGATCAACACAGACCTGAACTGTAGGAGCGCCGCCCGGGCTGCTCCTACAGGGGGGGGGGTACGGTTTTCAGGAATTCCCGCGCAGCGCCGAGCCCAGCTCAACCTTGCTCTTGACCCCCAACTGCACATAGCAATTGCGCAAATAAGTGCGCACCGTCGCCGGACTCAGGGTGAGGATTTTGGCGATTTCCTTGTACGAGTGCCCGGCTGCAAACAGCATCGCCGCCGTGCGTTCCCGGGGCGCCAGGACCACGCCGGGCGGGGGTGCTTCGAGGGACAGAATGACGTGCTCGGCATTCGGGCTCAGGGTCAGGGCCACACGTCCCAGGCGCATCACGCAGGGCACTGCGGGCAGTTGCGCGATCACTTCCGGCGGCAGCAGCGAGCCATTCCAGCCCGGCACTTCCCGTTCGATCGCCGCGCACAGCCGCGCGCCCACATACAGCAGGCTGCCGTCCTGGCGTGCCACGCCGAAATCGCTGGCGCCGTCGCCGGTGTCGAGGCGGATCATGTCCTGTACCTGGAAGCGCCAGAGTTGCAGCAAGTGCTCGCAAAACGCCGAGAACAAGGCGGCGTCCTGGTCGCAGAACAACGCGCCGTCGACGCCCCGGTACAGGCAGACGAAGAAATACAAACCGCTTTCCGGCAGTTCGAAGGTGATGTTCATCAGGTGGTAAAGGTCATGGCGTCGGGCGAATACGTTGACCGGTTCGTTGGGGTCGGTGAACTCGCTGTCGCGCATGACCTCGCCCAGACGGGTAAAGCTGTCATGGGCGAAACAGTCGAGCCCCGCCACCTCGCGCCATTCGCTGACAAAGGAGTCCGGCAGATCAATGCGCCCGTGCATCCAGTTCAGTGGCGGCGCGCTGGCGTCCGAGGCCGACATTTCGCCCCACCAGGCAGAGGCGAACGGCACCAAC
This sequence comes from Pseudomonas sp. Pse1, assembly GCF_024519635.1. Taxonomy (NCBI): domain Bacteria; kingdom Pseudomonadati; phylum Pseudomonadota; class Gammaproteobacteria; order Pseudomonadales; family Pseudomonadaceae; genus Pseudomonas; species Pseudomonas sp. Pse1. The sequence continues at coordinate 202,225 of NZ_JALJRO010000011.1, read as the reverse complement.
TGGCGAAATTCCTGCAAGCCCTCGGCGATGAAATGCGACCCGCCTCGCTCACGAGCCACCCGCGCCAACTGCAAAAGACAGCGATTGAACGCCGCAAGCGTTGCCATCGATATCTGCGCCGCACCCGCCTCACCCACCGCCATTGCCGCAACCTCGACCGCTGTTAGATATTTTTATCACGCGACCATGCCACAGGCGCGGCGGGGACGTCCACTTGTGGCCGAATCTTGTAATCCCCCTCACCCCTTGTAGGAGCGAGCCTGCTCGCGATAGCGGTGTGTCAGTCTCAGGAGTTATGGATGTGCCGCCGTCATCGCGAGCAGGCTCGCTCCTACAGGTTGTCGGCAATGGTTGTCACGCCTAGAACGGCACCGTCAGCTTCACCCAATACGCATCCCCCTGCGCCCGGTTGCGCACCTGGGTTTCCTGCTCCCACTTGGCGGTGACGAACCAGCCGTTGGTGCCGCTGTATTTGACCGAAGGGCCGATGGCCAGCGCCCTGCCTTTGTTGTCGGCAATCCGTTCGCCATCCTGGCGGTCGTCGGTGGTCTGGCGGTAGTAATAACCGCCGATGCCCAGCACCCAGCCATTGCCCAGCCCCCAACCCAGGGCGTAGTCGACATGGAACTCCTGCCCGGAGCGGTAGTCGGTCGCCGGGTTTTCGCGATTGAAGTCGTACATCAACTTGGCGTCGAGGTTCAGCCCGTTCGGATCGATATAGGACATGGCATAGACCGGCTCGATCACCCAGTAATTGCGCCCGGTATTGGCCAGGTCATCGCGGTCGTAGCGACCACTGGGGGCGATCATGTCCAAGGCGAGGGTGCTGTGGAATTTCTCGCTGTGATGAAAACCCAACGCCGGGCCGAAGATGATATCCCCCAGGCCCTGCTTGCTTTGCGACTGGCCATTGAGTTCGACCTTGAGGTCCACCAGCGGCACGATGGCATGCAGCGCGACGCTGGCGCCGAACAGGCTGTAGTCGCTGACCCAGATCAGCCGTGGGGTGATCGCGTTGGCGCGCACGCGAAAATCCACCGGCAGCTTGTCGCCATCGTTGCCGCGCACGTTGTCGGCCTCGTAGTGATTGACGAACAACTGCCCATAGACGCCCGGTGGCGGCATGGCCCCGGACAGGTAGTTCTCCGCGCCCAACGGGTAGGAGGTGCCGCCGCCTTCGGTGGCCTGGCTCACACCGGGCAGGCTCGCGCCGAGGCCGATCAAGGCGACAGCGCTGAGAAGAGTGTTTTGCGGTCTGCGAATCATGGTTCAACCTTTATTGTTGTTATCGGTGGTAACGACTAGTCAGATGCGTTTGAACAGGGCCGAACGTTGTCCATCAGCGGCGCCATCGGCGGCGCTGTAGAAGCGCTCCATGAAGATGTCGCGCTCGAACAGCCGGCCCTGCATCAGGCAGGTGATCGCCGCGTCGATCATTGGCGGCGGCCCGCACAGGTAGGCCTTGTTGGCGCTGAAGCGGGCGTCGAAGTGCTGTTTCGCCGCATCGTGCACGTAGCCGCGAAAGCCCTGCCAAGCCTCGTCATCCGCGGCCTGGCTCAGGGCCGGCACATAGCGGAAGTTGCTGTGGCGCAGCGCGAGTTCCTCGAACAATCCGTGGTTGTACAGTTCGGCGCGATTGCGCGCGCCCTGGAACAGCACCATCGGCCGCTCATCGCCCTGCTCCAGCAAATCGACAATCATCGACTGCGGGCTGGACAGCCCCGAACCGCCAGCGATGAAAATCAACCCGCCCGGTTGCGAGCCGCGCACGAAGAACTGCCCATACGGCCCCGACAATTCCAGCCCGTCGCCGACCTTGAGCGCCTGATGGATATGCCCGGTGACCAACCCGCCCTCCACCAGCCGCACATGCAACTCCAGCTCGTCGGCCCGGCTCGGCGGATTGGCCAGGGAGAACGCCCGGGTGCCCTCGATGCCCGGCAATTGCAGGTTGATGTATTGCCCGGCCTGGAACGCCATGGGCCGATCCAGCTTGAGGTGCACGCCCTTGATGGTTGGCGACAGGTCGACCAGTTGGCTGACCACCGCGCGATAGTCCTCCACCGGAAAAGCCTGGAAATCCGGATCGACGTCGATGTCGGCCTCGATCACCAGATCGCTGGTGGGCATGGCGCAGCAGGCGAGGATCTTGCCCTCCTCGCGCTCCATGTCCATCAGGGCAAAGGTCGAGGCGGCGCCGATATCGACCTCGCCTTCCAGCACCTGGACCTTGCAGGTGGCGCAGGTGCCGTGGCCGCAGGCAAACGGCAGCCACACGCCCTGGCGCAACGCAGCCTGGAGAATGGTCTGGCCCGGCGACACTTCAATCTGCTCGCCGGTGGGTTCGATGGTTACCAGATAGCTCATGATCCTGTCCTCAGTTGCTGCTGCCGGCCAGCCCATTCAGGCCGGGGGTGACCAGGTTGAGCAGGCTCTTGTGAGCAATGCCGTTGGCGATCAGGTTCAGCTGCAGCTCGGGGGTGAACGGCTGGCCGTCGAGGCGCCAGCGGGCCTCGGCGAAGTTCACCTGACGGGCGTCCGGGTGCGGGGCGATGGCTGGCTTGACCACCTGCTCGAGGAAGTCGGCGAAGGCCATGTCCGGCGGCAACGGGAAGGTAAAGGGTGCGCAGAACATCAGGTGCCGGTCCCAGCCCAGGTACACCAGTTGCGCGCCGTTGAAGTGTTGCTGGCTGTCCAGCGGTTGGGCGCTGTACGCGCCAATGGCAGTCACGGGCATGATGAATTTTCCTTGTTATTGTCGGTGGAGGGGAAGCCGCCACGCAGGCGGCGTTCCGTCAGGCCGGGGCCTTGGTCTGCGGGTGCCAGGCTTGCCAGCGCTGATGCTCGGGCGAGTCCTGGTATTCGAAATTGTCCTGCCCGGGGTTGATGTTGTAGTAGTCGCGCACCACCGCCTCGACGTCGGCACCGCCGCAGTTGCCCTGGAGGATCTGGTGCACCGGCAGCCAGGCCTGGATGTACTTCATGGGCTCGTACTGGAAAATCTCGCAGCAGCCGTCGGAGCAGAAGTGGTAGCGCTCGCCCTCATGCTCATGGCTGCGATGGCTGAGGGTGGTCGGGTCATCCGGCTCGGTGAACGCCAGCGGGATCTGGCAGATCTGGCACAGCATCGGCAGGCTCGGGTTGTAGAAACGCTCGCCCTTCTCCTGCAAGGCACGCCAGTGTTCGTAGCGCGGCCGATAGACCGCGTCGAAGGTGTCCGGGTACTTGGCCGACAGCCAGTCCAGCTCTTCGTCGGTGGGCATCCAGGTGTGGAAGTTGGTGGCCTGGCTGTACTGGTAGAAGATCGACCAGGCCTGGTGGCTGATGTGATCCTTGCCGATCTGCGCCTGCTCGACGTACTTCGGCGGACGGATGCCATAACGTTCCAGGTCCTTGAACAGCGCGCCGCCGGCGTCTTCGAAATAGACTTTCCAGGCCTCGGCCCAGGACATGACTTTGTTCGGCAGCATGTAGTCCATCATCATCCCGACCAGGGTCAGCAGGCGGTAGCCGCGCCAGAACCACTTGTCGATCCAGCGCTGGATGATCGGCACGTTGTCCTCATGCTGTTCGAGCATGAACTTGATCACTTCCAGGCCGAGGGTCATGTGCCGGGCCTCATCGGACTGCGCCGAGAAACCGAAGGTGACCGTGGCCATGTCGCCGTTGAACGCGGCGCCGGACATGAACGGTACGAACAGCAGGTTGGTCAGCACGTACTCGAACGAGAACGAAATTGCCGTGAGAAATTCAAACGGCCCGGCACTGCGGGCGTCCTCGAAGAACGACTTGGGCACCGAAAGAAACCACACGCGGTCGTGCATGTGGGCGAAGTCGTGCAGGCCGTTGAAGTGCTTGTTGTAATGACTCATGGCGTGGATCTGGGTCTGCACATGGCGCAGTTCGTCGATCGCCTGCATCTGGCACGCCACCCGCGCGCCGGCGCCGCCGAAGTGCCGGCCGACCCGGGCAAACCCCTGGTAGGCCTGATATTCCAATGGTGTGACGCCGGAGAGGAACAGCTTCAGCGCGTTGACATAACGGGCATCGGAGATGTTGGTGTGGCCATTGTTCTGCGAGAAGGCGTCGAGGATCGCGTAGAGCTTTTTCTCCTTCTCAGCCTGGTACTTCCAGTAGGCATCCATGGTCAGGCGGAACGGGTCTTCCCACTTATCCCAGTCGGTGATCTTGATCCCCTCGAAGCGCTCGTAGGGGAAGATGTCTTCCTTGCTCTGGTAGCTCGGCTCCCAGCCCAGGTCGCGGGTCATGCAGCGGTATTTTTCTTTCTGGTTCAGGCGTTTCGCGGCCATGGTGGCGGCACTCCTATTCTTGTCGTTGTAGAGTCAGTTCCAGTGCAGGGTGAAGCTGTCCTCGTCTTCCTCGACGTTGCCGCCCAGGGTGATGACGTCGATCAGCATTTCCTGCACGTCCCAGGTCCGGCCGATTTTTTCCTCGACCGTGGCGCGCTGGATTTCAAGGCGTTGCTCGGCCTGCACGCGGATCATCGCCGGCTGGTACTGGACCTCGGCATGGGGGTTGTCCTCGGTGATGGCTTCGACGATGTAGCGCGCGTTGTCGTTGTCCTGGAAGGCGATGTAGACGAGGGAGGTCATGCTGCTGCTCCTGTCAGGCCGAGCTTTTTCAGGCGGGAGCCGAACTCGTTGTCCACGGCTTGCAGGGCCTCGTGACCCGGACCGATGGCTGCCAGCGGCGCCAAGGCTTCAAGGGCGCGGCCGCGCCAGGTGGCGATCCAGCGTTCGAGCAACTCGCGGTTGGCCGGGCTTTCTGCCGCCACGGTCTTGACCAGGGCGTCGACCCAACGCTGGGTTTCGCCGAACCACAGGCGCATGAACTCGGTGAGCATGCCGACCTGGCCGTGGCCGGCGGCGCTCAGTTGTTCGTCGAATTTGCCGAACAGCAGCGGGTACAAGAGGCCGTCGCTGACCAGGTTCTGCGCCAGGGTCAGTTCAAACCAGTCCTTGATCACCAGGCTGTCTTCAACGTAACGGCGCACGCCCTGCCAGGCCGGGTCTTCGAGCCATTGCTGTTTGGCCTGGGCCAGCAGCGCCAAGCCGTCGTCTTCCAGCATCAGGCCGATGCGCGACAGGTGCTGGGCGATCGCCAGGCGGTCCATGGCGTGGAACATGTGCATCTGGGTCACGCTGGTGCCGAAGCCATCAGCGGCGATCCCGCTGTTGTTCATGTTGGCGCCCATCTCGGCGTGGCGCAGCGGCAACAGCAGGCGGGCGATCTGCTCGCGGCTGTGCGGGTCGAGGCCAGCCAGCAGGTTGCGTTTCTCGCAGAATACGAAGTCGTGTTCGGCGTTCTCCTGCATCTTCGCCCGGGTCTGCACATAGGGGCCGTAGTAGAACTGGCGCGGGTCGCTGACCGTATACCAGTCGGCCATGACCACGGCGGTACGGCTCGGATCGTTGAGCAACTTGTCCGGCTGCCACAGCGGGCGGTAGTGAAAATTGCGCGCCGATTCGAGGTCGAAACTGGCTTCCTGGTAACGGCTCGCCGGTTTGTCGCCGAAGCGCCGACGGGTGTGGCTGAACGTGTGCCGGATCGGCTCGACGCTGGTGGTCTTGATTTCGATGTTCATCGCTTGCGTCCTGTTGTTGTTATTGGCTGTCGCCGTAACGCCACTTGTGCATGTCGTCGTCCACGGCCTGGGCCATGGCGGCATCCATGTGCCGAACGTGGTTGTGTTGGCAAAACTGCTCGAAGGCCTGCCGGGGCAGCACGAGCTCGACGAACAACTCCGGGTAGCCGATGGCGAAATCGAATTCGACAAAGGTCGCGTCCGGCTCGCTGCGTACCCGGACGTAGCGCGGCAGTTGGTCGAAGGGGGTGCCGGTGTCAGTCATGCTCGAAAACTCCCAGGTGAGGTACCAGGGGCTAGAGCAACAAGGGTGCCAAGGTCTTATTTTTTTAAATTAATTGTTTAGAAACAGATAGTTAACTGAAACCTTCGACTTCCTTGACGTCTGACAGACCGGCCACCGTCCCGCTGGATTTGATCATTTGCTCAACCCGCGACCGGTCGATTGAGCAAATGAGCAATGACGCCGAGATTGACTTTCGGCGCGCTTTCAGGCGCCTTAGAAAAAGGAAACCCGAGCGCGCCTTGCTGTAAAAAACCGCTCGCGGTGACTGATAAAAAAACTCCGCCACCGCCTGGGCGGAACGCGTCAAACCCCACATAACTACAATCAGGGGCGCACCTGCATGATCACCACTTACAAGGCCTCGCAGCGCCCGCCCGCGCTCAAGGACCTGACCGACCAGGTTCGCTTTCTAGGGACAGAGGGCAAGATCTGGCTCGACGAGCAGCGCATGTTGCTGGTTCAGGTCTCGATGATGGCTTCGTGTCGCCGCGAGCTGATCGAGATGCTCGGCGTCGAACGCGCCAAGGGCTTTTTCCTGCGCCTCGGCTACCAGTCCGGGCTCAAGGACGCCGAGCTGGCGCGCAAGCTGCGGCCCCACGGCAGTGACGTCGAGATGTTCTTCACCGGCCCGCAATTGCACTCGCTCAAGGGCATGGTCAATGTGCGTCCGCAAGCCATCGACATCGACCTGGAAAACGGCCAGTTCTATGCCGACATCGAATGGCAGGACTCCTTCGAAGTGGAGAACTGCCACAGTGAAAACCTGCATTCCGAGCAGCCGGTGTGCTGGATGTTGCTCGGCTATGCCATCAGCTACAGCTCGTTTTTCCTCGGCCGGCAGATCATCTACAAGGAAGTCAGTTGCCGTGGCTGCGGCGACGCGCAGTGCCGGATCATCGGCAAGCCGGCGGAACAGTGGGAGGACGCCGACGAGATCATGCGCTACTTCCAGAGCGACCCGATCATCGATGAGTTGCAGGCGCTGCAGGTGCAGGTGGCGAACATGCGCCAGCGCCTGCAGCTCGAGGCCGGCAAGTTCTACGGCATCGGCCAGTCGGCGATCTACCGCAAGACCTGCGGCCTGATCGACAAGGTGGCTGCCGGCAAAGCTTCGGTGTTGCTGCTGGGCGAGACCGGGGTCGGCAAGGAAGTCATCGCCCGCAGCCTGCACTTGCGCAGCGAACGCGCCGGCGGCCCGTTCATCGCCCTGAACTGCGCGGCGATCCCCGCCGACCTGATCGAGGCCGAGCTGTTCGGCGTGGAAAAAGGTGCCTACACCGGCGCCCAACAGTCGCGCATGGGCCGCTTCGAACGGGCCAACGGCGGCACTCTGTTCCTCGATGAAATCATCGAACTAACCCCACGCGCCCAGGCCTCCCTGCTGCGAGTTCTACAGGAACAGGAGCTGGAACGGGTCGGCGATTCGCAGACCCGCCAGGTCAACGTGCGGGTGATTGCCGCCACCCATGAAGACCTGGAAACAGCCGTGCGCGAGGGACGTTTCCGCGCGGACCTGTTCTATCGCCTGAACGTCTTTCCAGTGCGCATCCCGGCCCTGCGCGAGCGCCGCGAGGACATCCCGCTGCTGATCGAACACTTCCTGGAAAAGCTCCACGCCAGCTACAACAAAAAAACCCTCGGCCTCTCCGACCGGGCGTTGGAGGTCTGTCTGAACTATCCCTGGCCGGGCAACATCCGCGAACTGGAAAACCTGATGGAACGCGGGGTGATCATCACCGACGAAAACCAGAGTATCGCCGTCGACGCCCTCTTCCCCCACTCCCCGGAATTGCTCGAAAGCATCAGCGTGACCAGTGACGGCCGCCTGGTGGAATCCCTGCCAGGCAGCGCCAACGGCTGGATCGAGCAGATCGTCGGCAGCGGCATCAGCCTCGATTCGGTGGAAGACGCACTGATCCAGGCCGCGATGCAACGCAGCCAGCAGAACGTTTCAGAAGCCGCGCGCCTGTTAGGTTTGACCCGGCCGGCGCTGGCTTATCGGTTGAAGAAGACCGCGAAATCCTGAGCGTGGCACATCGCCGCGTCGCCGCTCGGGGTGGTCAGCCGGTCAGTGATCATCCTGCTTGCCCGACAACGGCGAGCGATACTCGCTGGCTTCCTCGGCATCGGGCGCCTGGGGCAGGTCGCCGGGATGGAACACGTGGGTCAGCAGGTCCCGGGCATCGACTGCCATGACGCCAGGGACGCTACGGGCCAGTTCGATGGCCCGTTCGCATTGGCGATGGGTCATGACCCGGCCGCTCAAGGTGACCGTGCCGGCGTGGGTCTTGACGTGGATCTGCAGGCTCAGCGCCTTATCGGCCATGGCCAGCGCCGACTTCACCCGGGTGGTGGTCCAGGTATCGTGGACCGCCATGCCCAGGTCCTGGGACAAATGCTGCAAGGTGTGGTTCTTCATGACAAAACCCTCCGTCGCTCGACCTGGCGTACTGAGAGTCAAAGAGCTGTGGAGTACGCGCCACAGCGCTGGCAACACTGATTAAGTATAGTCCTCGCGTGCAACTGCGCCCTTGAGCGCGGCCTCGATGGTGGCGATGTCGATCTTGCTCATGGTCATCATCGCGTTGAAGGCCCGCTGGGCCGCCGCCGGGTCGGGATCGCTGATCGCCGCCATCAGCATCCGCGGGGTGATCTGCCACGACAGCCCCCACTTGTCCTTGCACCAGCCACACTCGCTGGGCGCCCCGCCGTTGTCGATGATCGCGTGCCACAGGCGGTCCGTCTCGGCCTGGTCGTCGGTCGCCACCTGGAACGAAAACGCCTCGCTGTGCTTGAACGCCGGCCCGCCGTTCAGGCCCAGACAGGGGATGCCCATCACGGTGAATTCGACGGTCAGCACATCGCCCTGTTTGCCCGAGGGGTAATCCCCCGGCGCCCGGTGCACCGCGAGCACTTCACTGTCGGCAAAGGTCTTGGCGTAGAAGGTCGCGGCTTCCAGGGCGTTGCTGTCGTACCACAGGCAGATCGTGTTTTTACGGGCCATATCAAAGCTCCTCAATCAAGGAATGACCCGTTCATTCTAGACCCTGTACCCGGTGCCCTAGAGGGTGATGGTCGTGGCGGGATAAAACAGCACATTCAGCACCAAAAGCACGGCCCAGAAGCCGATCTCCAGGGTTTCGCTGAGCGGCTGGATACGTTTAAGCGCGCCGTAGACGTGCACCACGAACATCAGGCTGAACACCACGAAAAGGATGTCGAAGGCGTAGCTGAAACTGGTGCCGGTGGTGGACGAGCGCAGCATGGTGACTTCCACCACCAGAATGAACGCCCCCAGGCAGCGGCCAAAGTAGATTGCCAGGTGCTGGTGCTCGGGAATGGTCCAGCCCATCATCCGCGCCCAGGCAATCGGCGCGAGAAAGATCGGCAAGGCAAAAAACAGCGTGGTGACGATCATCAGGGTGGTGATGTAGTGCTGGCTGTACTGAGCGTAAACACCGAGCATGGCTGAACTCCTTTTCCGTGGGCGAGTCCGAAGCATTGCAGCCGGGTGAACCGGCGTCCAACGTTAACCAAGGATTCGCGACCAAAGAAAATGGGCTTGGGCCAAACGCACTACGACCCAAGTCGCAGGCCGTCGGGCAGATGCTTTAGACTCGCCGGTTTTGAGCAAGGGATCTGCTTATGCAACGCATCGTGATACTGGGCAACTCTGGCAGCGGCAAGTCCACATTGGCCCGCGCCCTCGGCCAGCGCCTGGGCGTGCCGGTGGTGCATCTGGATCGACTGTTCTGGGAACCCGACTGGGTCGAAGCCAACACCACACTGTTTCGCCAGCGCGTGCGCGAGGCCGTGGCCGGCGACGCCTGGGTCTGTGAAGGCAACTACTCGCGCAAGACTTTCGACCTGCGCCTGCCCGCCGCCGACCTGATCATCTGGCTCGACACCCCGCGCCACGCCTGCATGCGCCGGGTCATCCTGCGCAGCGTGTTGAACCGGCCACGGGCGGATAAGCCGGACGGTTGCAGCGAAAAACTCGACCGTGAGTTCCTCAAGTTCCTGCACTACGTCTGGCACTTCGATCGCGTGACTCGTCCCGGTATCGACGCGGTGCGACTGGCGGTCGCGCCGCAGGTTCCGGTGGTCCACTTGCGCAACCGCGACGAGATTGCCGGGTTCCTGCGTGCCCTGCCCGCCGGCGTGGTGCTCAGCTCATGAAGGCCATCAACATTCGCACGCTGCAAGCTGATGACGTCGAGGCGCTGCTGGCGTTCGAGCTGGAAAACCGTGATTGGTTCGAGCGCCACATCGACTCCCGTGACTCGGCGTTCTACTCGGTGCAGGGCATCACCACGCACATCAGCGCCTTTCTGAATGGCTTTGCCACCGGCAACTGGCACCCCTTTGTCATCGAAGACCCGCAGGGCCGGATCATCGGCCGGGCCAATCTTAAGGACATCGACCGCGCCGGATTTCGTGCCGAAGTCGGCTACCGGATCGCCGAGGAGGCCTGCGGCCAAGGTCTGGCGACACGGGCGCTGGAGCACCTGATACGGGTTGCGCAGACCCAATGGAAATTGCGCGAACTGGTGGCCAGCGTGTACGCCAGCAACCTTGGCTCGGCGAAAGTGTTGGAACGCTGCGGGTTCACGCGTGAAGCGCTCGATCGCGAAGACGGCAGCCTGCTCGATTATCGCCTTGATCTGGTTACACAGGGGATCGAATGAATGGATATCCCGCCTCGCTTCATCATTCATGAGACCGCTCACTGGATCCTCAATCATCATATGGGGTCCGCGTTGCCTGGTTATCTGATGCTTGGTTCAAAAGTCCCTGTCCAGTCACTCAGCGACCTGCCCGCCGACGCCCTGGCTGAGCTGGGTGGTCTGCTGGCCCGGACCCAGAACATCCTGGAAAGCCAGCTGAAGCCGAAGTGGCTGTATATCAGTCGTTTTGGTCATGAGCCGGGGTTTGCGATTCATTTTCATTTCATTCCGGTTTATGCCTGGGTCGAGGCGCTGTTCTGGAAGGACCAGCGTTATCGCACGCTGCAGACTTTCGGCTCGATCGCCGATGGCCAGCCGCTGACTGATGGGGCGGAGTTGACGTTGTTTATCTGGCGCGAGTTTGGTGAGAGTCCGACGCCACCGGCGGTGGAAGGGCCTTCGATTGGGGAGGTTATTGAAGGGTTGCGGAGAGCTTTTCGGGGGGGCGGCAATAGTCCCCTAATTGAATGAACCCCTGGCAATTGACACATCCAGAATCAGATGTGAAATTGCGACCCTGGGTGCAACCGCACTCATGGAATTCAATAACTAAAATGCTCAATGGATTGGCATGATTAACAACCCAGCTTCAACCCCGTCTCCATCGATTATCTTTTCCTCAAAGCCACTGCGCACATTACTAAAAACATCGTTGCTGGCTTTAACCGGCCTGACACTCATCACTCAATCAAGCCTGTCCTTGGCCGAAAACATCAACGGGAAAAACCTGTTCACGCAAAGATGCGCCATGTGCCATGGAGCCGATATCAAGGCAACAGGCCCACTGGCCAGGAAAAGCACCCCTCCTACACCCGACCTGACAACACCTGCCTTCAAGAAACGGCTCAATGAGTATCCAGGGGTTATTGTTTCGTCGGTCATTCTCAGACCGAACGGAAACCTAATTCCGAAAACCTTGCAAGAGAATGGCATGAAGATCGCGCCACATGCCTGGAGTGTTAAGGATTTTCGGGATTTGAATCAGTACATGAGTGAGGTGATTTCGAGAGCGCGGTGAGTGCCGTGTCTATTCAGCAAGCGAGCGTTATCGTTGAGGTTTTTCCCGACCAGCTCGCTCCACAGTTTTGCGGTGGATGCTGTTCTTGTGATCAACCACAAACGTGTAGGAGCAAGACGCCAGCGAAGAAGCCCGAACAGTCGACATGAGTTGTCTGCCAGGCCGCCTTCGCGGGCAAGCCAGGCCTACAGGGAGCAAGACGCCAGATTCAATCGGGCAAAGCCGTTTTCCAGGTCGACAATCAGGTCCTGCACATCTTCCAGGCCGATTTGCAGGCGCAGGCTGTAGACACCCGGTTGCCATTGGGTCGCGGTGCGGTAGTCGGCACAGTTGAACGGGATGATCAGGCTTTCAAAGCCGCCCCAGGAAAAGCCCATGCCGAAAATCGCCATGTGATCGAGCATCCGCGCCACGTCCGCTCTTGTGTAATGCGCGTTGAGCACGATGGAAAACAGCCCCGAAGAGCCGGTGAAATCGCGCTTCCAGAATTCATGACCGGGGCAGTCGGCGAATGCCGGGTGCAGCACCCGGTCCACCTCCGGTCGCGCCGCCAGCCATTGGGCAATCTGCAGCGCACGGGCTTCGGCTTCTTTCAAACGCAGGTGCAGGGTGCGCAAGCCGCGCAAGGCGAGGAAGCAGTCTTCGGCGCCGGGCAGCATGGCCATGGCATCGTAGGTACGGCGCAAGGCCGGCCAGTTTTCAGCGTTGGCCGAGACCATGCCCAGTAGCAGATCGGAATGGCCGCCAAGGTACTTGGTGCCTGCTTCTACGGAAATATCCACGCCATGGGCATGGGCCTGAAAGAACAACGGCGTGGCCCAGGTGTTGTCGAGGATGGTCTTGATCTGGTGCCGACGCGCCACGGCGACGATGGCCGGCACGTCCTGCACTTCGAAGCTTTGCGAGCCCGGCGCTTCCATGAAGATCACCCGGGTATTGGCCTTGATCAGCGACTCGATACCGACGCCGATCATCGGATCGTAATAGCTGACTTCCACGCCATAGCGCGCCAGCAGGTTGTCGCAGAAGTTGCGCGCCGGTCGGTAGACGCTGTCGGTCACCAGCACGTGATCACCGGCACGGGTGGTGGCGAACAACGCCAGGGCAATCGCTCCCAACCCGGACGGCGACATCACCGTTCCCGCCGCACCGGTCAGTTGGGTCCAGGCGTTTTCGAGGTTTTCGATGGTCGGCGAACCGGCGGTGCCGTAGGAAAAGCGCGCCCGGCGATGTTCCAGGTCATCGAGCGAACCGTAGACGATGGTCGAGCCGCGATAGACCGGGGCGTTGACGAACCCGGCCTGCTCTTCGGGATTGCGCCCCAGCATCGTGAGTTTTGTACTGATATGGTGACGATCCACGTTTTTCTCCATCACACCCACCGAAAGCCCGAAACAAGCGGCGTAATGTAATGGATTTTACCCACGTCTGTAGGTTTCAAATGCCGGGGTCTGGCACTATCGGCCCTACCCCTCACTGAGCAGCCGTGCCCCTATGTCGATTCGCGCCCTTCGTACCTTGCTGGCCATCGCTCAACACGGCTCGTTCGCCCAGGCGGCGCAGAGCGTGCACCTGACCCAGTCGGCGGTCAGCCTGCAGATCAAGACCCTCGAAGAAACCTTCAACGCCGCACTCTTCGATCGCTCGCGGCGCCTGCCGGTGCTGACCGACGCCGGCCATGTGGCGGTGGAGCGGGCGCGGGAAATCCTCGCGCTGTACGACGGCATCGCGGTGGAGATTGGCGGCGACAATGAACTGCGCGGCCGGCTGAAGATTGGCGTCATCCAGACCGCACTGGCCAGCGTGCTGCCCCCGGCGCTGGTTGCCTTGGGCACCCGGCATCCGCACCTGCGCATCACTATCAACTCGGGCATGTCGGCGGAACTGGCGACCCGGGTCGAGGCCGGCGAACTGGATGTAGCCGTCACCACCGAACCGGTCAAACCCCATCCCTATGGCCTGGTCAGCACCCCGCTGTACGAAGAAGGCTTCTGGATCGTCGCGCCCGCCGCCTTTGCCGGACAGGATGCCCGGCAACTGCTGGAGCAGCAGCCGTTCATTCGCTTCGATCGCCGCGCCTGGGCCGGGCGCACCATCGAGCGCGAACTGCGCCGGCTGCACCTGCGGGTGCAGACCAGCATGGAACTGGACAGCCAGGAGGCGATCATCCAGATGGTCACCCAGGGCCTTGGGGTGGCGGTACTGCCGTTATCCAGGCGCAATCTCGAACAGCTCGGCGAGCTGGCATTGCAGCCCTTCGGCTCACCGCAACGCCTGCGCCGCGTGGTCCTGCTGGAGCGCGAAGACCGCCCGCACGCCAGACTGGCGGCCGCCCTGGCGCAGGTGATCCAGGAGCAGGTGCAGACTGACGATCGATGAGAAAAACTTGTTGGTCAGTGAATTTTTAATCGTTTTTCTTTTGCATTCACAGTTCTTATCGTAAGGCCCATCCCCACCTTGTTGGAAGGCGCCATGCCCTGCTCAATCCTCCCTGCTCATCAACCCTTGATCGAGCTGCATCGATGACCGCCCAGTTGCTGCTCGCCCTGGTGCCCATCGCCCTGCTGATCGGGCTTGGCGCCTGGCTCAAGCACAGCGCGTTTCTCGCCGACTCGTTCTGGGCCCAGGCCGAGCGCCTGGGCTATTACGTGCTGCTGCCCGCGCTGTTCCTGCACAGCCTGGCCACGGCCAAACTGCAAGACGTGCCGGTGCAAGGCATGATCGGTGTGCTGGTGTTTTCGACGGTGACAGTCGCCGCGCTGCTGGTGGGCGTCCGTCCCTTGCTCAAAGGCAACGATCCGGCATTTACCTCAGTGTTCCAGGGCGGTGTGCGCTTCAACAACTACGTCGGCGTCTCGGCGGCGGCCGGCCTGTTCGGCGCCCAGGGTATTGCCTTGGCGGCGGTGGCCAACGCGGCCATCGTGCCGACCGTGAATATCCTCTGCGTGTTGGTGTTCGCCCGCTACGGCGCCGGTGGACGGATGCCGGCGCGTCAGGTGGCCCGGCAAGTAGCCCTCAACCCTTTGGTGCTGGCCTGTTTTGGCGGGATCTTGTTGCAGGCGCTGGGCCTGGGTTTACCGGTGGGTCTCGAACCGATGATCAAGGCGCTGGGTCAGGCTTCGCTGCCGTTGGGTCTGCTGTGTGTCGGCGCGGCACTGGAACTGGGTTCGGTGCGCAGTTGGATGCGGCCGCTGGCCTGGTCGTCGGTGTGCAAGTTCCTGATCATGCCGACGGTGACGCTGCTCGCCTGCCACCTCGCCGGACTGCAAGGCCCGGCCGCCATCACCGCCCTGCTGTTTCAGGCCCTGCCCACCGCCTCGTCTTCGTACATCATGGCCCGTCAATTGGGCGGCGATGCGCCCTTGATGGCCGGGATCATTGCCAGTCAAACCTTGCTCGCGGCGATCGCCCTGCCCGTGGCGGTGATGCTGCTGACACCGTGGATTTAAGGTTCGATGATCTTCAGCCAAGGCCAGCGCGCCTGGTAACTGGCGGCCTTTTGCTGGAACAGCTTCGGTTCGGGATTGATCGGATTGATGCGCAACAGACCCAGCTCGGTGTCTTCCAGGCCAAAGGGCGCATAGACCTCGCCGCTGCTCACATCCAAACCTATGCAGGTGCCGGCGATCAGGTAGCGATCGACGCCGTCGCGGGTTGATTGCAGTTGCGGGTACGAATGATTGAAGCGCTGTTTGTACCAGAGATGAACCCGCGCCTGGTTCTTGAAATCGATCTTCGCGTCGAGGTCGTGGAACAGCTTGCCGGCGGTTTCGATCACTGCATTTTCGGCTTCCCAGGACGTGTCCTCATCGAAGTAGAAAACATCGTAATCCTTCACGCCCCACGCTGGCGGCTGTTGCGCCTGATGGTTCCACACCGCCTGGAACAGGCAACCCGCAGTCAGCATGCATTGGTTCAAACCCAATGCCGGCAAGCGCGAAAAGACCTGCTCATTCAGCGGGTTTTCCATAGCCAGTTCGATCAGGCCTTCGGCAGTCAGCGGCATATTCATTCCTTGAACGTGGGGGTTTGGGTGAAGCGGTTGACGCTGGTGATCTGGCCGTTCCAGATCATCTCGTAATGCTCGGTCTGCACCATCGAGGTCACCGGTTTTGGCGTCAACAGCGCCCAGCAGTGGCTGCCCGGCAGGCGTACCGAGTGGTAGCGAAAACCGGGGCTGGCCGCGTCCCTGGCCGCCTTGCCGAAGATTTGAGCCTGGCTGTAGTCGTCCGGTGCGTAGATCGGATCGGTCAGCGGCAGCGGCGTCGCGTCCTGCATCTGCGCCTGGCTGAAGCTGCAGGACAGCCCACGAAAAACAAAGCGCTCGAAGCCCAGGCCCGGCACTTTCGACCAATACTGGTTCTGGTGATAGCGCACCTCGGCCAGCGCAGTCGGCATCGAATCGGCCAGGTACAGCACCCCGAAACGCCCATCGCTGAAGCGCGAGCCCGCCGGATTGACATGGGTAAAGGGCGCGATGGCGTAAGAACAACCGGGGATGCCGAAGGGGATCTCGCTGCGGCGAATCAATTCAAGTTGGCCAACTTCGTTTTGCAGCCGTGGATTGGTCAGCGCCTGGATCTGATAGAGCAGTTCGAACTCATCGGCGTCGGCCACGTCATCGAACAAAGCGATCGGCGGAAACTTCGAATTGACCAGCCGATAGGCCTGCAGCGATTCGCCTTTGAGCGTCGGCAGACGCTGGGGACTCACCACAACCCGCCCCGCAGCACATCGATACGCCGGTAGGTTTCGTAGAGGGAAATCATGTCGCCCTGGGCCATGATCTCCAGCGGACTGCGGCCGTTGAAGAACTCGTTGTGGTTGGCCAACGCGACGAAACCGTAGACGTTCTGCGGGTTGTCGAACACCAGGCGCAGGGCGGCGTGGATGTTCAGGACAAAACTGATGCGCTGCATCTGGTCGGCATCCAGGGCGACGGTCCAGGCCGGATCGCGCTGCCGGGCGCGGGTGTAGGTGCTGCGGGAAATGCGCAGGATGCGACAGGCCTGCTCGCTGCTGGCTTCCCACTTATCGAGGATCGCCACCGCAGCGCGCAAACCGGTCACACACTGCTGTTTGCTGAAGGCGGGTAAAGGTTGCGCGAGGCTCATGATCGACGGCTCTACTTGAATCTATAGAATCAAATGTAGTCTCGGCGAGTCTATAGATCAAGCTGATGTTTCGGTGAGTTGCAGGGCAATCAGCACCGCCAGCTGTAACAGACTGGCCAGTCCCACGGCATAGGTCAGGGTCCGCCACGGTTGCCGGGCGCTAAGGTACATCAGCGTGTGCAGCACCCGCGCCACGGTGAACAGGCAGAAGCCCGTCACGGTCGGCAGCCAGGCAGTGTGCAAGGCCACACACAAGCCGCCGAGTACGAAGAACAGCGGAATATTTTCCAGATCATTACTCCAGGCCCTGGCAGCGCGGCGCACGACCGGCAGTTCCTCGGCGTTGGCGGCACGGCGGAAAAAGCCGGCGTCCTCGGGGTTGCTGAAAGCCAGGTGGCGCAAGCGGTGGAAACCCTGATAACAGGAGATCGCCAGCATTTTCAGACACAGCACCAGTACGCACAGGGCGTAGATCGACAAGGTGCTGCTCATGCCCGGCCCCTGCTGTCTGTGCTGAAGCCGTTGACCACGATGTACAGCAGTGGGCCGATGGAGACGAAGATCGCAGTAAGCAGCAGGTACGGCAGCACACTGAGGGTCGAGCGGCCTTTGCGGCGCGCATCGCGATACATCCAGACCGCAGCCATGGCGGCGAGTAGATAGAGGTCGATGACCACTTGGGCGGTGTCCGGACGGGACAGCAGATCGAGGCCGAACGCGAGCAGCGATTGCTCGGCGATCAACAGGGACCAGGCGGTGTACAGGGAAAAGCCCAGCAGCGCGGCAAGGGCCAGGTAGGGTCGGTGCATGCGGTCCTCCTTGGACAGCGACAGGTGTGACTGACCCGGCCACGTTAGTGCTATGGTCGCGACGCCAGCAATGACCTGTGAGGTCATGGACGCCTCCCTTTCGCCCTGTCAGAGTCGACGCATGAGCAGCCGCCCCTTCCCCCGCACCACACCCTCGACCAGCACCGGCATGCAACTGCGCCAGTTGCGCCGCCAGGCCAGCCTCAGCCAGCTCGACCTGGCGTTGATCAGCGGGATTTCCCAGCGGCACTTGAGTTGCATCGAAACCGGTCGCGCCACGCCCAGCCCTGGCACGCTGCATAATCTGCTGACAGCCCTGGAGGCGCCGCTGGTGCAGTGCAACCAAGTGTTCCTAGCCGCCGGCTATGCGCCGCGCTATGAAACCACGCCGCTGACTTCTCCGGCGATGGACGTGGTGCGTGACGCCCTGGCCCACGTGCTGCACGCCAACAACCCGGCACCGGCGATTGTGCTGGGCAGTCAGTGGCAGGTACTCGGCGCCAACGCTAGTACTGCGGTGCTGTTCGATGTGTTGGGGTTGCCGGTGGAGGCGACTCAGGGTCTAAATTTGCTGGAGACGCTGCTCAAGCCGGGTGGTCTTGGCGATCACTTGCTCAATGCCGATGAGATTCGTAGCGTGGCCTGGCAGCGTGCAAGCCGCGAAGCCTTGGGTAATCCGGAGTTGGCCGAATTGCTGCAGAACCTGCCGCCGCCCAACAGTCACACGCCCCTCACCAGCGAACTACCACCGCTGATGTTGACCCGGCTGGATTCGCCACAGGGCGAGCTGAATTTCCTCTCGACCTTCACCACCTTCGGCATGCCTCAGGACATCACCCTGACCTCGCTGCGCATCGAACATCTGATTCCGGCGGATGGGCAGACGTGGGGGGTGATGACGCAGGCGTATGAGCGATCGATGACTAGTTGATGTTGTTAGCACCTGTGGGAGCGAGCCTGCTCGCGAAGGATCCAAGGACACCGCGTGCATTCAGGATGTCCGCATTATCGTTGACGCCCTTCGCGAGCAGGCTCGCTCCCACAGGAACAGCACTCCAGTGCAACCGAAAGAGTTATTGCGACATCGCATCCTTCTTCATCCCGTCCTTGGACATCGCGTCTTTCTTCATCCCGTCCTTGCTCATGGAATCCTTGGACATCGCGTCCTTTTTCATCCCATCCTTACTCATCGACTCCTTGGACATCGAATCCTTCTTCATCGCGTCCTTACTCATTGCATCTTTGCTCATGCTGTCATTGCTCATGGTATCGGCGGCGTACACGCTGGCGACGCCCAGAACCAGGCACAAAGACAGAGCAGCAGTAGTGAACTTTTTCATGGTGGAACTCCTTCATCGAATGAACGCAGCGGACGCTGCGCGGTGTTGTAGTGCAGCAGTCGTCAACTGCCACCGAACCAGTTGTAGCCCTGGTCTTCCCAGTAGCCACCGCTGTAGGTGTTGCTGACGAAAATCGCCTGAATATGCTTGGGGTTCTTGTAGCCGAGCTTGGTCGGCATGCGCAGCTTCATCGGGAAGCCGTATTCGCGCGGCAAAACCGCACCGTCGTAGGTCAGGGCCAGCAGGGTTTGCGCATGCAGGGCGGTGGCCATGTCGATGCTGGTGTAGTAGTCGTCGGCGCATTTGAAACCAACGTATTTAGCGTCGGTATCGGCGCCGATGCGCCGCAGGAAGTCGCTGAAACGTACTCCGCCCCAGCGGCCGATCGCACTCCAGCCTTCGACGCAGATGTGCCGGGTGATCTGTTCTTCCTGGGCCATTGCCCGTAACTCGTCCAGGCGCCAGCTGCGCTTGTCGGCCACCAGCCCGGTGACCTCCAGTTGGTAGTCGGCCTCGACCACCACCGGGGCGTCCTCGATGCCGTAGAAGGCGTTGAACGGAAATGGCCGGGTAATCATCGACGCCGGATAGGTGGGCGCCATGGCATTCGGATTGAACAACCAGCCTTGCACCCGATCGTTGAACCGCGACATGCTCGACAACGCGGTTTCGACGCTGTCGCTGTCACTCAGGCTGCATCCGGAAAGCATCGCCACGCCACCCAGGGTCAGCCCCCTGAGCAGAAACGAGCGCCGCGAACGGTCTTCTATCTGCATCTGTGGGGCGAGGATTTTCCGGGCATCGGTGAGGATCGATTGCTCGTCCAGGCCGGTTACGGGATTGCGCTTGTTCATACGGACTCCTTGCGGCCCACGAGCATCGCCCACAGGGTTTTCGGAACCAGCGCCACCATCAACAGATGCACTGCGATGAAGCCGGTCAACAGGCTCATGGCAATGAAGTGCACATGCCGCGCGCTGTCGTAACCGCCGAGCAATTCCCGCAGGATGGGAAACTGCACCGACTTCCACAGGACCAGTCCGGAGATCACCAGCAGCGCCACGTCGAGCATGACGAACAGGTAGGCGACGCGTTGCACCTGGTTGTAGACGCTCAGGTTGGCGTGGCCGAGGCGTCCGCGCAGGGCCGCCCACAGGTCACGGGCGACGCCGCTGGGCGAGACCGGAAAAAAACGCCGGAACAGGCGACCGCTGGCGACATTGAGCAGCAGGTACAGCAGGCCGTTGAGACCCAGCAGCCACATCGCTGCGAAGTGCCATTGCAACGCCCCGCCCAACCAGCCACCGAGGGTGATCGCCTTGGGGAAGCTGAAGTCGTACAGGGGCGAGGCGTTATAGATGCGCCAGCCGCTGCCAATCATCAGCAGCACGGCCAGGGCATTCAGCCAATGGGTCAGGCGCAGCCAGCGTGGATGGCTGCGCCGGGATGCGCGGGAAGCGCGGGGTACGGCAGGCACGGCTGACATGATCGGCTCCTCGCAGGGGGTGTGCGAAGAACTATGCAGGCGTGCTGATCGCCAAATCCTCACGGAAAGTTAAATAAATCGTGATAACCCCGGGCGCGGGTTATTCATCCGTTCGCCTGGGTTGTATCACCGCTACTTATCAACGGTGACGCGGCGGGTGGACAGGCGCATGGTCGGCTTTTCCAGTGGAGGGACAAAGACCATGCTCAACGCACTCAAGCAGATCAACTCGACCTCGGCCTTCAACCGCTGGGCCGGCTTCGAAGTCACCCGCGCCGAAAGCGGCGAGGCCGAACTGAGCATGGCCTTTCGCGAGGCCGACATGGCGCAGTACTCAGGCTTCCTCCACGCCGGCCTGATCGCCGCCCTGCTCGACACCGCCTGCGGCTTTGCCGCCGGTACCGTGGCCGGCAACGTCCTGGCCTCGCACTTCTCGGTGAACTGCCTGGCGCCGGCGGTTGGCGAGGTGTTTATCGCCCGGGGCAAGGTGATCAAGGCGGGGAAAAAGCAAGTGTTCGCGAGGGCGGAGTTGTATGCGCAGAGTGGCGATCAGTTGAAGCTGGTGGCAACCGGTGACGGGATACTTGTTCCCGTGTGAGATGTGCTATGGCAACACCCCCTGTAGGAGCTGGCTTGCCAGCGAAGGCGGCAGGCCTGACACACCGCCCTGCCCGCCTTCACTCCAAATGCGCCCACGTCATCCGAAACGACGCCCCGCCCCACGGTGATTCCGCGACTTCCACCTGCCCGCCATGGGACTGGGAAACCCGTCTGACCAGCGCCAGGCCGAGGCCGAAGCCGCCGGTGCGGCGGTCGCGGCTGGCGTCGAGGCGGGAGAAGGGTTCGAAGATTTTCTCCCGGCCTTCGACGGGCACGCCGGGGCCATCGTCGTTGACCCGCACTTCGTAATGATCGCCGTTGCGCACCAACGACACCTCGACCCGCTGTTCGGCGTAGCGAATGGCGTTGCGCAGCAGGTTGATCACGGCGCGGGCCATGAAGCGTGGTTCGATGCGCACCTGCTCAAGCTGACAGTCGACGATCAGCAATTGCACACCGGCCGCCTCGGCTTCCAGCGCCACGCTGCCGACCACGCTGTCGAGCCAGTGACTGGCCTGGATGTTTTCCCGGGTGATCACCGTGGCGCCGCGCTCGAGGCTGGCGTAGGTCAGCAGCTCAGAAACCATTTCTTCCAGTTCGCCAAGGTCGGCGTACATGTCGGCGATCAGCGCTTTGTCAGCGTCGGGGTCGAGTTGCTGCTTGAGCTGGTCCAGCTCGAATGACAGCCGGGCAATCGGCGTGCGCAGTTCGTGGGATACCGCGTTGGTCAGCTCGCGCTGGTTGGCGATCAGACCCTCGATACGCGCCGCCATCTGGTTGAAGTGCTCGGCCAGGTCGCGGATGTTCGAGCGCTTCGACAGCTGGATGCGCACAGCCAGGTCGTTGTCGCCAAAACGCTGGGCGGCCAGGCGCAGTTTTTCCAGGTCGCGCCAGTGCGGACGAACCCAGAAATACAGGACGATGCCCAGCAGCACGCCGAGCATGGTGTAGGCGAGGATGATGTAGATGTTCGTCCAGCTCGGTTCCTCCGGCATCTGGATGCTCAACAGTTGCTCACCCTCGTCGATCCGCGAAATGAACTGGGTGTACTTCTCGCGGACCACCATCAGGTTGTTCGCCAGCTCGGCCTTTTCGCTGGTGCTGAGGTCCAGGTCGGCCGACTGCAGCAATTGCAGGCGCAAGCCGTAGTGCGGTCGCAGCGCCAGCAACTGCGCTTCACGCCCCGGGCCATCCAGCGCGCGCAACTGTTCCACCAGGGAATAGGCCTGGCCGCGCACAGCCTCGCGGTTGTAGGTTTTCAGCGTGTCGTCCAGGACCGCAGTGAAGGTCCGGTCCACCACCTCGAGGGCCGCCACCAGACCAATTGCCAGCACCAGGAACAACCCCAGGAATAACCGTAGCATCTAGAGCTCCCAGGCGAATGGATTGAACAGGTAACCCTTGCCCCACACGGTCTTGATGCACATCGGCTCGCGCGGGTTGTCGTTGAGCTTGCCACGCAGCTTGCTGATGTACACATCGACGCTGCGATTGAGGCCGTCGAAGGCAATGCCGCGCATTCGACTGAGGATATCGTCCCGGGACAGGGTCTTGCCGGCGGCACTGGCCAGCAACCAGAGCAACTCGAACTCCATCGTGGTCAGTTCGACCAACTCGCCGGCCAGGCGCACTTCGCGGCAACTGCGGTCGATCTGCAGAGTGCCGAACTCCAACGCGCCACGCACAGGACTTTCCGGTGCCTGGCGACGCTGCAAAGCTCGCAGGCGCGCTAACAGCACCGGCGGCTTGATCGGCTTGATCACGTAGTCGTCGGCTCCAGACTCAAGGCCGAGGATATGGTCGAGGTCGTCTTCCTTGGCCGTCAGGATGACGATCGGGGTGTCGGCCAGCGCGCGAATTTCCCGGCACACCTGCAGGCCGCTCTGGCCGGGCAGCATCAGGTCGAGCACGACGATTTTCGGCTGGAATTCGAGGAATGCCGCCAGCGCCAGATCGCCGCGCAGCACCTGGCGCACCTCAAAACCGTGCCGAGTGAGGAATTGCGCGATCAGCCCGGAAAGCTTTTCGTCGTCCTCCACCAGCAGCACTTTGCCAAAACCCAGGTTATCCATAACGACCGTCTGCCCAGCCTTGAGTGGAAGGGCCGGCATTATGCCGCCAATTTCTGGCGGGACGCAGATGGCAGACAACAAAAACCGGCTGCAGGAGCCGGTTTTTGGTGATCTTTCATACTCTTAAGAGTTTTTAACACGTTACCCGACGCGCCTCAGGCCGCAGCCGGAACACCGCTGTGGAAGCGGAACTCAACGTCCGGCGCCTCGATCAGTTCCTGCTCGGCGGCACGTACACGCTCGATCACCTGGGCAATGTCCTTGGCATCGCCATACTGATAGGCCAGCTTCAGGTAACCCTGGAAATGCCGGGCCTCGCTTTTCAGCAGGCCGAAGTAAAACTTGCCGAGCTCTTCGTCGAGATGGGGCACCAGCGCTTCGAAACGCTCGCAACTGCGCGCCTCGATAAAGGCCCCGACCACCAGGGTATCCACCAGTTTCACCGGCTCGTGGCTGCGCACCACCTTGCGCAGTCCCGAAGCATAACGACCGGCGGACAACTGGCGCAGATCAATCTTGCGCTTCTTCATCAAACGCATGACCTGTTCGTGATGCACCAGTTCTTCCCGGGCCAGACGCGACATCATGTTGATCAGATCGACATGGGAGTGATACTTGGCGATCAGGCTCAACGCGGTGCTGGCGGCCTTGAATTCGCAGTTCTTGTGGTCGATCAGCAGGGTTTCCTGGTCGGCCAGCGCCGCCTGAATCCAGCCGTCCGGGGTACGGCAACCGAGGAACTCGTGGATCTCGGGCAGGATCATTGGCTCACGTCCGACAGTTCAACAGGCGCATTGGGCAGCACGGCGACGCATTCAGGGCTAGGCAGCATGGGGCTCACGGGGCAATAGGTGGAAAGCGAGGGCGCGATTATACCGGGCTGCCGGCAGACCACCAGTCACCGGCCTTGATATGCGTCAAGACCCGCGCTTGCGACCAGCATCTATAGTTGTGAAACGACCCTATGTTCATCCAGTGGAGATCCCGACCATGCAAGACGTCCGCAGCATTCTGGTGGTGATTGAGCCCTCGCCCGACGAAAGCCTGGCCCTCAAGCGCGCCAAGCTGATTGCCGGGGTCACCCGGGCCCATCTGCATTTGCTGATCTGCGACAAGAAGCATGATCACGCCTCAATGTTGAGTGTGCTGAAGTCCGGCCTGCTGGCCGACGGTTTCAGCGTCACCACCGAACAGGCGTGGAACGACACCCTGCATGACACCATCATCGAGGTGCAGCAGGCAGAAGGCTGCAACCTGGTGATCAAGCAGCACTTCAACGACAACCCGCTGAAAAAATTCCTGCTCACCCCCGACGACTGGAAGCTCCTGCGCCAGTGCCCAAGTGCGGTGCTGCTGGTAAAAACCAAGAAACCCTGGACAGGCGGCACCATCCTCGCGGCCATCGACGTCGGCAACAGCGACCCTGAGCACCGTCAGTTGCACGCCACCATCATCGATCATGGTTTTGACATCGCTGCTCTGGCCAAGGCGCAGCTGCATGTGGTCACCGCGCACCCCTCGCCGATGCTATCGTCCGCCGACCCGGTGTTCCAGCTCAAGGAAACCATCGAGAAGCGCTACCGCGAACAGTGCATGGCGTTCCAGGCCGAGTTCGATATCGACAACGAACACCTGCATATAGAAGAAGGCCCGGCGGATGTGCTGATTCCGCACATGGCACATAAACTGGAGGCTGCGGTGACGGTGATCGGCACGGTGGCACGCACCGGCTTCTCCGGAACGCTGATTGGCAATACCGCAGAAGTGGTGCTGGATGCGCTGGAGAGTGATGTGCTGGTGCTCAAGACCGATGAAATCATCGATCACCTGGTGGAGTTGGCCAATCGCGAAGGCTGACAGCGCCAACCTAATGTAGGAGCGAGCCTGCTCGCGATAAGGCCTCTAGCAACACCGCATCAACTTCATCGCGAGCAGGCTCGCTCCTACAGGGTTACGGCCGCTGCCCAAGGGCTCAACCCCCAATCCCATCCTTGAGAAACCCCGGCGCGATGTAGCGCTGGTAGTGGGCTTCGGACAGCAGGA
The DNA here is from genome assembly GCF_024519635.1 of Pseudomonas sp. Pse1. Lineage (NCBI taxonomy): Bacteria > Pseudomonadati > Pseudomonadota > Gammaproteobacteria > Pseudomonadales > Pseudomonadaceae > Pseudomonas > Pseudomonas sp. Pse1. The sequence continues at coordinate 177,125 of NZ_JALJRO010000011.1, read as the reverse complement.
AAAATTCCCGATCAATGGCATCGCGCAGTTCCGGCAGGTTCCAGTCGCGAAACTCCGGGAGCAGGACCATGCCGTAAGCTTCCAGGTTGTTGATCACCCGGGCGCCCCGGGCAATCAGCTGGTAGGCCCAGCAATAGGCCGACTGGTGGGGCACGAAACGGATCTTGCGCGACTCCAGTTGCTGGCGCAGGCGCCCGGCATCGAAAATTTCCAGCTTGCCGGCCATTACCTGCACCAACAGTTGCTCAAGACGCAACCACACCGCGGTTTTCTGCTCCTCGTTGTAGCCGTTCCAGTGGATCACTTCATGGTGGAAACGCTTGCAGCCGCGGCACACCAGGTCGCCGTAGACCGTGGAGCAGAGGCCGATGCAAGGGGTCTTGATAGTCTGATTGGGCATAGGTAGGCAGGACGCGAAAAAGCAGAACAGGCCGGCATGTTAGCCCTTTGTCGGGCATTGATCACCCCTCAAACTTCAGGGCCTAAGCCACTCGGGTGCTGTCAGCGGGAAACCTATGCGGCGTCATTCTCCACCAAAGTCCAATAAGCGCCGACTTACCTTTAAATTTTTTTTGCCGTAGAATCAGCCTGCCTTTTTAGGCGCCAATGTCCGTTAGAAGCTGTTTTCAAAGCGTCACGAGCACAGTCGTTCCTTCAGAGCGGTGTTGGCGAAGGGTTTTTCCAGCGGGGAAAAGCCTGACGCCAACCCTCATCAGCTCCCCGTTCTGCAGGCGTAAAACTTTGAAAGCAGCTTCTGTAAGGAATTGTCGGTAATTCTGGCTAAGTGGCCCACAACGTCACGCAGCGCATGAGTACGGCAATTTCGGGATGAGCGTCCCGGACACCCATTTGGGACCACTGATGAGGGTAATAACTGTGCTTGAAGCCTACCGCAAACATATCGAAGAGCGCGCAGCACTGGGTATCGTTCCCCAGCCGCTTAACGCCGAACAAACTGCAGGCCTGGTCGAGCTGCTGAAGAATCCCCCGGCTGGCGAAGAAGCATTCCTCGTTGACCTGATCACCAATCGCGTTCCACCAGGAGTGGACGAAGCGGCCTACGTCAAGGCTGGCTTCCTGTCCGCCATCGCCAAAGGCGAAGCCTCTTCCCCCCTGATCAGCAAGCAGCGCGCCGTTGAACTGCTGGGCACCATGCAGGGCGGCTACAACATCGAGACCCTGGTCAACCTGCTGGACGACGCCGAGCTGGCGCCAGTCGCGGCCCAGGAACTCAAGCACACCCTGCTGATGTTCGATTCGTTCCACGATGTGGCCGAACGCGCCAAAAAAGGCAACGTTCACGCTCAAGGCGTCCTGCAATCCTGGGCTGACGGCGAGTGGTTCCTCAAGCGTCCGACCCTGGCCGACAAGATCAGCCTGCGTGTGTTCAAGGTGACTGGCGAAACCAACACCGACGACCTGTCCCCTGCTCCTGATGCCTGGTCCCGCCCAGACATCCCGCTGCACGCCCTGGCCATGCTGAAAATGGCCCGTGAAGGCATCGTGCCGGACGTTCAAGGCGTCACCGGTCCGATGAAGCAGATCGAAGAAATGCGCGGCCAAGGCTTCCCGATCGCCTACGTGGGCGACGTGGTCGGTACCGGTTCCTCGCGTAAATCGGCCACCAACTCCGTACTGTGGTTCTTCGGCGACGACGTTCCTTACGTGCCGAACAAGCGCGGCGGCGGTTTCTGCTTCGGCAGCAAGATCGCTCCAATCTTCTACAACACCATGGAAGATGCCGGCGCACTGCCAATCGAATTCGACGTATCCAACATGCACATGGGCGACGTGATCGACCTGTACCCGCATGCTGGCAAAGTCTGCAAGCACGGCACTGACGAAGTCCTCACCACCTTCGAAATGAAGACCCCTGTGCTGTTGGACGAAGTCCGTGCTGGCGGCCGTATCCCGCTGATCATCGGCCGCGGCCTGACCGAGAAGGCTCGCGCCGAACTGGGTCTGCCTGCGTTCGACCTGTTCAAGAAGCCGGAAGCTCCGGCTGAAAGCACCAAGGGCTACACCCTGGCGCAGAAAATGGTCGGCAAGGCGTGCGGCGTAGAAGGCGTGCGTCCTGGCACCTACTGCGAACCGAAGATGACCACCGTAGGTTCTCAGGACACCACCGGTCCAATGACCCGTGACGAACTGAAAGACCTGGCGTGCCTGGGCTTCTCGGCTGACCTGGTAATGCAGTCGTTCTGCCACACCGCGGCTTATCCAAAGCCGATCGACGTGACCACCCACCACACCCTGCCTGACTTCATCATGACCCGTGGCGGCGTATCCCTGCGTCCGGGCGACGGCATCATCCACTCGTGGCTGAACCGCATGCTGCTGCCAGACACCGTCGGTACCGGTGGTGACTCCCACACCCGTTTCCCGATGGGCATTTCGTTCCCGGCCGGTTCCGGCCTGGTAGCGTTCGCCGCAGCCACTGGCGTGATGCCACTGGACATGCCGGAATCGATCCTGGTGCGCTTCAAAGGCGAAATGCAACCGGGCGTCACCCTGCGTGACCTGGTTCACGCCATTCCTTACTACGCGATCCAGGCTGGCCTGCTGACCGTAGAGAAGAAAGGCAAGAAGAACGCCTTCTCCGGCCGCATCCTGGAAATCGAAGGCCTGGACAACCTGAGCATCGAGCAAGCCTTCGAGCTGTCCGACGCCTCGGCTGAACGTTCGGCTGCCGGTTGCACCATCAAGCTGTCGAAAGAGTCGATCACCGAGTACCTGCAGTCCAACATCACCCTGCTGCGCTGGATGATCGGCGAAGGCTACGGCGATGTACGTACCCTGGAACGTCGCGCCCAAGCGATGGAAGCCTGGATTGCCAACCCTGAACTGATGGTTGCCGATGCCGACGCGGAATACGCCGAAATCATCGAAATCGACCTGGCCGAGATCAAGGAGCCAGTTCTCTGCGCGCCGAACGATCCGGACGACGCCCGTCTGCTGTCCAGCGTTGCTGGCGAGAAGATCGACGAAGTGTTCATCGGTTCGTGCATGACCAACATCGGTCACTTCCGCGCTGCCGGTAAACTGCTGGATCAGGTCAAAGGTCAGCTGCCAACCCGTCTGTGGCTGTCGCCGCCGACCAAGATGGACGCTCACCAACTGACCGAAGAAGGCTACTACGGCATCTATGGCAAGGCTGGCGCGCGCATGGAAATGCCGGGCTGCTCGCTGTGCATGGGTAACCAGGCACGTGTAGAGCCGAACTCGACAGTTGTGTCGACGTCGACCCGTAACTTCCCGAACCGTCTGGGTGACGGCGCGAACGTCTACCTGGCCTCGGCTGAGCTGGCGTCGGTGGCTTCGATCCTGGGTCGCCTGCCGACCGTCGAGGAGTACATGGAATACGCGGGCAAGATTGACAGCATGGCGGCCGACGTTTACCGCTACCTGTCCTTCGACCAAATCGCCGAGTTCCGTGAAGCTGCAGCGAACGCCAAGATTCCGGTCGTTCAAGCCTAAGGCTGACTCGTTGTAGAAACCCCGCGTATCGCCAGATACGCGGGGTTTTTTTATGCCTGCAGTTTCAGCGCGTGCTCTACCGCCCCATCCACACTCAAACCACTGAGGATCACCCCATTGCCCGCCACCTCTGGCAGCGCCGAAAGTGCCGTCAGCGCATCGTGTTTGAGCCGTGCGAGGATCAGCCGCTGGCCTTGCTGATGCATCTGCTGGAAGAAATCCTGCATCGCCTCGATGCTGGTGCCGTCCAGGTTCGGTGACTCTTCCAGGCTGAGGATGACCGTGTGCAGCGGCACTGCTGAATGACGAACCAGACGCAGGGCGCCACCGAGAATACGTTCGACGTTGGCAAAGAACAGCGCTTCGCTGGGCCGTACAATGAGGATGCCCGGCTCGGTTTTCGCGCTCGGGTGACGCTGCAGGTCGACGAAGTCGTGGCCGTCATCGATGCGACCGAGGATCTGGATATCCGCCGCCGACAGCTGCTTGAGCATCAACAACACGCTGATCGCCACCGATACCAGCAGGCCGTCGAGCACGCCGAGGGTCAAGACCGCCCCCACCGCGCAAATTACCAGCAACCGATCACGACGCCAGACAAAGTAGCGACCCAACGGCTGCAGACTCAAACCGCGTCCCAACGCATGCATGACAATCGCCGCCAGCACCGGCTCGGGCGTCAAGGCGATCCACGGCAACACCGTCAGCACGATGATCAGCACCACCAACGCCGCTACGCCGCCGGCCCAACGCGACATGGCGCCCGCCGCTTCGTTGGCCGAAGTGGCCGAATACCCGGCGCCGGTCGGCATGCCATGGAACAGGCCGGACAGCAGATTGCTGGCGCCGAGCGCCAACAGGTCGCGGTTGGAGGTGACACGGTCGCCATGCTTCAGCGCATAGGCACTGATCGAGCCGTAGGACTCCGCATACAGGATCATCACCAGCGCCAACCCCACCTCCCCCAGCCGCAACCAGTCGGCGAACGGCAACACCGGCAGGTTTGGCACTTCGAGGCTGAGTTCGATCACCCCGATCAGCTTCACGCCGTGAGCAGGCAAGTCCAGCCACTGCCCGGCGGCGATGCCGATCACCACCACCAACAGGCCACCGGGCACCCGTGGGAAGCGTGAAAACAGGCCGAGCAGCAACAGGGCCGAGCCGGCCACCGCCGCAGCCGTCCAGTTCCATTGCGGCAGTTGTTCCAGCAGTTGCGGGGCGAAGCGCACCAGGTTGGCGTCGGTCAAGTGCACGCCGACCACACTCGCCACCTGCTTGAGGATGATGGTCAGTGCCAGGCCGAAGGCAAAGCCGCGCAGCACCGGCTTGGCGATAAACGAGGTGACGCTACCGAAGCGAAAGATCCCGGCCAGCACAAATAACCCGCCCGTCACCAGCACCAGGCCGACCGCCAGGGTTGACCGCAGTTGCGGGTCACCGTTGGCCAGGGTTGCCGTCGCCGCAGCCAGCACCGCCGCCGAGGATGAGGTAGCGGAGACGATGGCAAAGCGGCTGGTGCCCAGCAGGCCGTAACACAGAAGACCGGCAAACAGCGCGATCACCCCGGCCTGGGGTGCCAGCGCGGCAATGGTCGAGTAAGCCACCGCTTCCGGCAGCAGCAGGCCGGCAATCGATAATCCGGCGAGCACATCGCGCCAGCGGTTGGCGGTTTCGATAGTTTGAGGGGGGTTGGACAATCCACTGTCTCCAGACGAAAAAAAACCGCTGCGCGTGTGATACGCGCAGCGGCCACTGTAGCTTAAAGCGCAGGATCGCCTGGAGCGGATCCTGCTCAATAATCGGTATTTGCGCCGATCACGCGGTCAGCGAGTAGATCAGTGCGGTGATCGCCACCAGACCGACTGCGGTGACAAACACGTTGGACGCCTGGCCACGGTACTTGGCCATCGCCGGCACCTTGCGCACCGCGTACATCGGCATCAGGAACAGGATTGCCGCGATCACCGGGCCACCGAGGGTCTCGATCATGCCGAGGATGCTCGGGTTGAGGGTGGCAACGATCCAGCAGACCACCAGCATGAACGCTGCGGTCATGCGATCCAGTGCCTTGGCACCTGGGCGCTTGCCGCTTTTCACGATCAAGCCCTTCAGTCCTTCGCTGGCGCCGATATAGTGGCCGAGGAACGACTTGGAGATCGCCACGAAGGCAATCAACGGCGCCGCGAAGGCAATGGTCGGATTGCTGAAGTGGTTGGCCAGGTACGACAGGATCGACAGGTTCTGTGCCTTGGCTTCAGCCAGTTGTGCCGGCGACAGGGTCAGCACGCAACTGAAGACGAAGAACAGCACCATCGCCACCATCAGCAGATGGGCACGCGAGAGGATCTGCGAACTGCGTTCTTCGGCATGGCCGCCGTAGCGACGCTTCTGGTCCACGGCGAAGGCCGAGATGATCGGCGAGTGGTTGAACGAGAACACCATCACCGGGATCGCCAGCCACAGGGTATGCAGCAGCGCCGAAGGCTCCGGCACAGTGGAGGCGGTGCTGAGGATGCCGCCGTTCCAGTGCGGCACCAGGAACACCGCGAGGAACAGCAGCGCGACGATGAACGGGTAGACCATCAGGCTCATGGCCTTGACGATGACCTGCTCGCCGCAGCGGACCACGGCCAGCAGGCCGAGGATCAGCACAAAGGAGAGCACGGCCCGTGGCGGCGGCATGATGTGCAACTGGTGCTCAAGGAAGCTGCCGACGGTGTTAGTCAGGGCCACGCTGTAGATCAGCAGGATCGGGAAGATCGCGAAGAAATACAGCAGCGTGATCAGGGCACCGGCCTTGATCCCGAAATGCTCTTCGACCACTTCGGTGATGTCGGCGCCTTCGCGACCGGACAACACGAAGCGGGTCAGGCCACGGTGCGCGTAATAGGTCATGGGGAATGCCAGCAGCGCCAGGATCAGTAGCGGCCAGAAACCGCCAAGGCCTGCGTTGATCGGCAAAAACAAGGTACCCGCACCAATCGCCGTGCCAAACAGCCCGAGCATCCACGTGGTGTCCTGACGATTCCAGCCGCTGACACTGACTGGTACCGCCGCTTCATAGCGCTCATCAACGCTATTGGCCTGATCATTCATCCGGTCGGATCTCCGCATTCCGGTATTTGCCACTCGGTCAGGACGAGTCAGAAAATGCTGACAGGCAGCGCCCTGGCCGAAACAGGGCGCGATTGTCCGGTATTAATCAACAGAAGCAAAGACTTAGCTGAGGAGCGGTGGTGCGGATCAGATCAATGACAGGGGTTCTATTCTGCGGAAGCGGAGGCGTTGGCGTTGGCGTTGGCGTTGGCGTTGGCGTTGATACTGAAATTTGTAGCAGCGGCGTTTAAATGCTGGGCTCAGCCAATAGCTGCACATTTCTGGCTCGTTGCTGGCAATCGGCGACGACGTTCAGGATCGACAGCAGGCGCTGATAAAGTATTCGCCAATGCTAATTGCAACCACCTTGGCCCGAGCCACTCAGGGGAAACCGTTATTCGATGAAATCCTTGAGCAACACGATGCTTTCTAAATCGGGACTGAACGAATTACAACGCAACATCATCTATCAATTTATATAGACAGGGACAACCCGACAATCCGAACACAACTAAAACAAGACAAAACATTACTTAAAATAAAAAGCACTTATTTGTTACAAGCCACCACCCCACTATTGAGCAACAGGTCTTCCAGGACTATATTTTTTGCGCTTTTAATGCTGACAGCTAATAAACAGCAATCTGCAAAATCCTGAGAAGGCGATAACCTCATGCAAAAAAACAAGATGACGTTTAAATGCCTGCTTCTCGCGGCGCTGCTATGTCCACTTAGTAGCTTTGCGCAGCAACCCCCGGCCACTGCTGATATCCAGGAACTGGCCTCCTCTGCTCGATGGCTGACAACCAAGGTGTATATCGAGGGCGCCCCTCAAACGGACGTGAAAGAGCATTATCCAGGCGCGGTTGGAATATCGACGTGGGACCCGAAACTAAATCGCTACGAGTTTTTTTACACTGACACAGGCGAATCCAAGTACAGCAATGGCGGCGGCGGGTACTTTTTCATCACCGGCGATCATAAGACCCACATCCTGGTACCCGATGTCGGGCCAACCAAGACAGTGGTCAGGCGCTTGGAAACCTTGAATCGAAGTGAGTTCACTTACTCTCGTGAAGTCCCCCACGACACGGGAAAAGACACCCCCCCTGTGCGCATCTATGTCGTTCATGCCCCTTACACTGGCTCAGTAGAAACTAAATCCGCGCTTAAGCCAGGCACACCTGCCACCAACTAATATCAATCGATCACCTTTGTGCTATCGACCTGAGAGCCCCCAGCCGAATTGCAACTTCCTTTGAAATTTCTCAACTACCAAAACAAAACATGGAGAGTCACCGTGCAGAAAACAATCAGAGCACTGCTGGTACCCACACTACTTGTTACTTCGGTCTTCTGCAGTGCGGCCAGCGCACAGCCCACAACAACTCCCGCCGCAAAACATGCCGCTGCTACGCCAGAAAATGCAGTTATGCTGACTGTTTTTTTAAAACATGATCAATCAAGACCCTTGGGCGAACTGAAAGCTCAGCTTGCCAGCCAAGGATTTTACAAGACATTTCCACCTGCGGGAGTCGAAGTTGTCAGTTGGAACATCATGATGGGCATCGGGCAAGTGGTCACAATACGACTTCCAGCCTCTCGCTTGGCTGAAGTAAATCTCGCACTCGAAAATACGGCGTGGGGAGCATACAGGACCGAGTTTTATCCGACCTATGATTTCAAAGCCATTGCACTGGCGGAGCAAAACAGGGCAAACCAGTCGCCAACAGCCCAGTGACATTGCAGCAGCACACTGCCTTTGCAGTGTGCTGCGCATAGACGTCACTGCGCTTGCGGTAGACCAGCGTCATGAATTTGCTTCTTGCGCGAAGCAGGCCAGACTGGAAAACACCGCAACTGCGATTAACCACCATTGCCAAGTGGTTCTGGAATCAGCACTCTGAAACGACGCATGACGCCCGCCACGCAGCCGACTACAGGAGTAAAGCAATGCCCGCAACCGTCCTGGTACTGGTTGAAACCATCAACGACTACCTGCCGATTCTCGAACACCAAGGCTTTCACCTGATCCTCGCCCCCACCCCCACCGAACGCACCCAGGCCATCAGCACCTACGGCGGGCAAATCGATGCCGTGCTGACTCGCGGGCCATTGGGGCTGTATGCCGAAGAAATCGCCGCCCTGCCCAACCTGAAGATCATCTGCGTGATCGGCGCCGGCTACGAGCAGGTCGATCTGCAGGCCGCCAGCAACCGGGGCATTCGCGTGACCAATGGTGCGGGGGTCAACGCCTCATCGGTGGCAGACCATGCCATGGCCCTGTTGTTGGCACTGGTGCGTGACATTCCCCGGGCCGATTCGGCAGTGCGCCGCGGTGAATGGCCGAAAATCATGCGCCCGTCCCTCGCTGGCAAGCGCCTGGGCATACTCGGGCTCGGTGCGGTAGGCATGGCTATCGCCAAGCGCGCGGCCAGCGGTTTTGACATGAGCGTCAGTTATCACAACCGCCAGGTACGCAACGACGTGCCCTATGACTTCTGCTCCACTCCCACCGAACTGGCGCGGGCTTCGGACTTTCTGATGGTCTGCACCCCGGGCGGCCTCGGCACCCAGCACCTGATCAACAAGCAGGCGCTGGACGCCCTCGGCCCCCACGGTTTTATCGTCAACATCGCCCGCGCCAGCGTGATCGTCACCAGCGACTTGATCAGCGCCCTGGAACACCGCCGGATCGCCGGCGCCGCCCTGGATGTGTTCGATGACGAACCCCAGGTACCGGATGCGCTCAAGGTCCTGAGCAATGTGATTCTCACGCCCCACGTCGCCGGCCTGTCGCCCGAAGCGACCCAGGGCACCGTGGAATTGGTGGGGCAGAACCTGCAGGCGTTCTTCTCCAATCGCCCGCTGCCGACCCCCATAGAACTACCGCCGGCGATTCGGCGCGCGATGCGCTGAAGCAGTTTTCAAACGCCTGTATCAAAAACAATGATTAACCGGCAACACGCTCACCTATAACGGGACGCCATGGTTGTGGGTGCCGGGTGGGCGCATTAGATTAGCCAATAATTCCTGCCATCCAGAATAAGCAGAAGGGATAAGCATGGCGCTTAACGACCAGTCCACCCGTATTCGCGAAGGCGAAGAACTCGATGCCAGCCTGATCGATCCGTATCTCAAGGCTCAGATCCCGGGTTTGAGCGGCTTGCCGCGGATCAGTCAGTTTCCCGGCGGCGCGTCGAACCTGACGTACCTGCTCGAATACCCGGAGCAGGAGTTCGTCCTGCGCCGCCCACCGTTTGGCCACAAGGCCAAGTCCGCCCACGACATGGGCCGCGAGTTCCGCATTCTCAACCAGCTCAAGGATGGCTTCCCGTATTGCCCGAAGGCTTACGTGCACTGCACCGATGAATCGGTGATCGGCGCCGAGTTCTACGTGATGGAACGGGTCAAGGGCATCATCCTGCGCTCGGAGTTGCCGCCGGAGTTGGGCCTGGATGCACCGCGCACCGAGGCGCTGTGCAAGAGTTTCATCGACAAGTTGGTGGAGCTGCACCGTGTCGATTACAGCGCCTGCGGCCTGGCCGACCTGGGCAAGCCTGAAGGGTATGTGGCGCGGCAGATCCGTGGCTGGAGCGAACGTTACGACAAGGCCCTGACCCCGGATGCGCCGAGCTGGGAGGCGGTCAAGGCCTGGCTCAACGACAAGATGCCGGCCGATCACCCGACCTCGAGCATCGTGCACAACGACTACCGTTTCGATAACGTGATCCTCGACCCGAACAACCCGATGCAAATCATTGGGGTGCTGGACTGGGAGTTGACCACCCTCGGCGATCCGTTGATGGACCTGGGCAACAGCCTCGCCTACTGGATCGAAGCCGGCGACCCGCCACCGGTGCAACTGATGCGCCGCCAGCCAAGCCATGCCCCGGGCATGCTCAGCCGCCAGGAATTCGTCGACTACTACGCCGAACGCTCGGGTATTCGCATCGATAATTTCGATTTCTACTACACCTACGGGCTGTTCCGCCTGGCCGGTATCGTGCAGCAGATCTATTACCGCTTCTTCCATGGCCAGACCCAGGACAAACGCTTCGCGCAGTTCATCTCGATGAACAAACTGCTGGAGCAGATGAGCCTGCAAGTGATCCACAAATCCAGCCTCTGACTGCACTCCCGGCGCCACGCCCCTCACAAGGAAACACCATGTCCAAGACTCAGTTGTTCGACCTCGACGGCAAGATCGCATTTGTCTCCGGTGCCAGCCGCGGTATCGGTGAGGCCATTGCCCGACTGCTGGCCCAGCAAGGCGCCCATGTGATTGTCTCGAGCCGCAAGCTCGACGGTTGCCAGCACGTGGCCGACGCGATCATCGCCGAGGGCGGCAAAGCCACCGCCATTGCGTGCCACATCGGTGAAATGGAGCAGATCAGCCAGGTCTTCGCCGGCATTCGCGAGCAGTTCGGCCGCCTCGACATCCTGGTCAACAACGCGGCGACCAACCCGCAGTTCTGCAACGTACTGGACACCGACCTCAGCGCGTTCCAGAAGACCGTCGACGTGAACATTCGCGGCTACTTCTTCATGTCGGTGGAAGCTGGCAAGCTGATGCGTGAAAACGGTGGCGGCAGCATCATCAACGTGGCGTCGATCAATGGCATCTCACCAGGGATCTTCCAGGGCATCTACTCGGTGACCAAGGCTGCGGTGATCAACATGACCAAGGTATTCGCCAAAGAGTGCGCGCAGTTCGGCATTCGCTGCAACGCCCTGCTGCCAGGCCTGACCGACACCAAGTTCGCCTCGGCGCTGGTCAAGAACGACGCCATCCTCAATACCGCCCTGCAACAGATCCCGCTCAAGCGCGTCGCCGCACCGAGTGAAATGGCCGGCGCGGTGCTGTACCTGGCCAGTGATGCATCCAGCTATACCACTGGGATATCACTGAATGTGGATGGTGGTTTTTTGTCTTAAGGAAGCGCCATACCGCTTTTTTAGGGGCAAGCCTGCTCGCGATGAACGTTAACGATAATGCGGGCATCCTGAATGTTCGCGGAGCTCTCAGGTTCTTCGCGAGCAAGCTCGCTACAGGGGATGCGCTGTGCCCTTTCAAATCACCACATTACGCACAAACCGCACCGCCTCATCCCCATCATTGCGATACACATGGGTGAAGTTGCTGGCGAAGCTGATGAACTCGCCACAGCCCAGCACTCGCACCTCATCCCCCAGCACCAGGGTCAGGCTGCCCTGGAAGACATACACCTGCTCGCTCCAGCCTTCGGCATCGGCGGCAGACAGGTAGACCTCGCCCGGCTCCAGTTGCCACTGCCACAACTCGACCTCACGGCTGGCGTTGGCCTTGGCCAGCAGCACCGCATGGCTGCCGGGAATGGTCCCGGCCCAGGCCAGTTCGTTGATTCGGCCTGGGTCCCGTGAGTCGGGGGCCTGGATCAGATCGCTGAAGGCCACGTCCAGCGCTTCGGCCACCCGGTCGAGGGTGGTCAGGCTGACATTTTTCTCGCCGGCCTCAATCGCCACCAGCATCCGCCGGCTGACCCCGGAGATTTCTGCCAGCGCGCCCTGGCTCAGCCCGGCGGCATGGCGCAGGCGGCGGACGTTGAGGCTGACGTGTTGCAGGACCGAGGCGCGCTGGCCATTTTCTTTGTGCACTATATTGCTCATCTATAAGGATTGCCCAGTGTAGCGCTTTCCCGGAAGCCGTTGATCACTGTCTTTATGCGACGACCCCCGACGGATTCTTCACCTGTCAAATTGGCATCACCCCGCCCAATTCGGCTTTTTCCTTCTACTTTGTAGGATTCTGCCATAGCTTGGCAGTTGGTGATCGCTGGCACGGCACGTATGATCCCTTACAAACTTCCGCAGATTAGAAGCCTATGTCCCTGATAGTTCTACTGCTTCTGCCTTTTATTGGCAGCTGTCTGGCGGCCTTGCTGCCGCACAATGCACGCAATGCTGAATCACTTCTGGCTGGTTTGGTCGCCCTCGCGGGTACCGTCCAGGTAGCCTTGCTGTACCCGCAAATCGCCGACGGCGGGGTGATTCGAGAAGAATTCGCCTGGCTGCCCAGCCTGGGGTTGAACTTTGTCCTGCGCATGGACGGCTTCGCCTGGCTGTTTTCCATGCTCGTGCTGGGCATCGGTACCCTGGTGTCGCTGTACGCCCGCTACTACATGTCGCCGGACGACCCGGTGCCGCGCTTCTTCGCATTTTTCCTGGCGTTCATGGGCGCCATGCTCGGGCTGGTGATTTCCGGCAACCTGATTCAGATCGTATTTTTCTGGGAACTGACCAGCCTCTTCTCATTCCTGTTGATTGGCTATTGGCACCACCGCGCCGACGCCCGACGTGGCGCCTACATGGCGTTGATGGTGACCGGTGCCGGTGGCTTGTGCCTGCTGGCGGGGGTCATGCTGCTTGGCCATGTCGTCGGCAGCTATGACCTGGACCAGGTCCTGGCCGCCGGCGATATGATTCGCGCCCATGCCCTCTACCCCATCCTGCTACCCCTGATCCTGATCGGCGCCCTGAGCAAAAGTGCGCAATTCCCCTTCCACTTCTGGCTTCCCCACGCCATGGCCGCACCGACACCGGTGTCGGCGTACCTGCACTCGGCGACCATGGTCAAGGCCGGGGTGTTTCTCCTGGCGCGGCTGTGGCCGTCGCTGTCCGGCAGCGAAGAATGGTTCTACATCGTCAGCGGCGCCGGCGCCTGCACCCTGTTGCTCGGCGCCTACTGCGCGATGTTCCAGAACGACCTCAAGGGCCTGCTGGCCTACTCGACCATCAGCCACCTCGGCCTGATCACCCTGCTGCTCGGCCTGAACAGCCCGCTGGCTGCCGTCGCCGCGGTGTTCCACATCCTCAACCACGCCACATTCAAGGCTTCGCTGTTCATGGCGGCGGGGATCATCGACCACGAAAGCGGCACCCGTGACATTCGCAAGCTCAGCGGTTTGATCCGCCTGGTCCCGTTCACCGCCACCCTGGCCATGGTCGCCAGCGCCTCGATGGCCGGCGTGCCACTGCTCAACGGTTTCCTCTCGAAAGAAATGTTCTTCGCCGAAACCGTGTTCATCAACGCCACTGCCTGGGTCGAGACCAGCCTGCCGATCATCGCCACCATCGCCGGCACCTTCAGCGTCGCCTACTCCCTGCGTTTCACCGTCGACGTGTTCTTCGGCCCAACCGCCACCGACTTGCCCCACACGCCCCACGAGCCGCCACGCTGGATGCGCGCACCGGTCGAGTTGCTGGTGTTCACCTGCCTGCTGGTGGGAATTTTCCCGGCCCAGGTGGTCGGCCCGCTGCTCGCTGCCGCCGCATTGCCGGTGGTGGGCGGAACCCTGCCTGAATACAGCCTGGCGATCTGGCACGGCTTGAATGCGCCGATGATCATGAGCCTGATCGCCATGTCCGGCGGCATCGTCCTCTACCTGCTACTGCGCAATCAGTTCCGCCACGGACGCTTCAAGTACCCGCCGCTGGTGGGCCGATTCAATGGCAAACGCCTGTTCGAGCGTGGCCTGGTACTGCTGATGCGCCTGGCGCGACGCCTGGAACGCCGGGTCAGCACCAAGCGCCTGCAGGCACAGTTGTTCCTGCTGGTGCTGGCGGCAGTGGCCGCCGGGCTGATCCCGATGCTGCACAGCAGCCTGACCTGGGGCGACCGGCCGAAGATTCCTGGCTCGATCGTCTTCGTTACCCTGTGGCTGCTGGCGATTGCCTGCGCCCTGGGTGCCGCCTGGCAGGCCAAGTACCACCGGCTGGCGGCCCTGACCATGGTCAGCGTCTGCGGCCTGATGACCTGCATCACCTTCGTCTGGTTCTCGGCGCCGGACCTGGCCCTGACCCAATTGGTGGTCGAAGTGGTGACCACCGTGCTGATCCTGCTCGGCTTGCGCTGGCTGCCACGGCGGATCGAGGAAGTCTCGCCACTGCCCGGCAGCGAAACCCGGGCAAGGGTGCGGCGCCTGCGCGACCTGGCGTTGTCGATTGCCGTCGGCCTGGGCATGGCGCTGCTGTCCTATGCCATGCTGACCCGCCAGACCCCCAACGATATCTCGTCGTTCTACCTCAGCCGCGCGCTCCCCGAAGGCGGCGGCAGCAACGTGGTCAACGTGATGCTGGTGGACTTCCGTGGCTTCGACACCCTCGGGGAAATCACCGTCCTGGCGGCGGTGGCTCTGACGGTGTTCGCCCTGCTGCGGCGCTTCCGCCCGCCGAAAGAAAGCATGCAACTGCCGGCGCAACAACGCTTGCTGGCACCGGACGTGGTCACCGACCTGGTGAACCCGCGCCAGGCCAGCGACACCGCATTGGGCTTCATGATGGTCCCGGCGGTGCTGGTGCGCCTGCTGCTGCCGATCGCCCTGGTGGTGTCGTTCTACCTGTTCATGCGCGGGCACAACCAGCCGGGTGGCGGTTTCGTCGCCGGGCTGGTGATGTCGGTGGCATTCATCCTGCAATACATGGTGGCCGGCACCCAGTGGGTCGAGGCCCAGATGAGTTTGCGGCCGTTGCGCTGGATGGGCGTAGGCCTGTTGTTCGCCACCGTCACCGGGCTGGGGGCGATGGCCGTCGGCTATCCGTTCCTGACCACCCACACCTGGCACTTCAGCCTGCCGCTGCTGGGTGACATCCATATCGCCAGCGCGCTGTTCTTCGACGTCGGTGTGTACGCCGTGGTGGTGGGTTCGACGCTGCTGATCCTGACCGCCCTGGCGCACCAATCGGTGCGTGGCCACAAGCCAAGCCAGAGCAAACCCGTAATCGCGCCAGGAGCCGCCTGATGGAAGAAGTCATCGCAATTGCCATTGGCGTACTCGCGGCCTCCGGGGTCTGGCTGGTGCTGCGGCCCCGGACATTCCAGGTGGTCATGGGCCTGTGCCTGCTGTCCTACGGGGTCAACCTGTTCATCTTCAGCATGGGCAGCCTGTTTATTGGCAAGGAGCCGATCATCAAGGACGGCGTGCCCCAGGACCTGCTGCACTACACCGACCCGTTGCCCCAGGCGCTGGTGCTCACCGCCATCGTCATCAGCTTCGCCATGACCGCGCTGTTTCTGGTGGTGCTGCTGGCGTCCCGGGGCCTGACCGGTACCGACCATGTCGACGGCCGGGAGCCTAAAGAATGAACTGGATGCAACATCTGATCGCCGCCCCCATCCTCCTGCCGTTGCTGACCGCCGCGCTGATGCTGTTGCTGGGCGAGAAACACCGGCCGCTGAAGGCCCGGCTGAACCTGTTCTCCAGCCTGATCGGCCTGGGTATTTCGGTGATGCTGCTGATCTGGACCCAGAAAACCGGCGAGCCAGGCTCGATTGGCGTGTACCTGCCGGGCAACTGGCAGGTGCCGTTCGGCATCGTGCTGGTGGTCGATCGCCTGTCAGCCTTGATGCTGGTGCTGACCGGGATCATCGGCGTGAGCGCGCTGCTGTTCGCCATGGCCCGCTGGGACGGTGCTGGCGCCAGTTTCCACGCGCTGTTCCAGATTCAGTTGATGGGCCTGTACGGCGCCTTCCTCACCGCCGACCTGTTTAACCTGTTCGTGTTCTTCGAAGTGCTGCTCGCCGCCTCTTACGGGCTGATGCTGCATGGTTCGGGGCGCACCCGGGTGTCCGCCGGCCTGCACTACATTGCGATCAACCTGCTGGCCTCCTCATTGTTCCTGATTGGCGCGGCGCTGATCTACGGCGTCACCGGCACCTTGAACATGGCCGACCTGGCGCTGAAGATCCCGTTGGTACCGGAAGCCGATCGCGGCCTGCTGCATGCCGGCGCCGGGATTCTCGCGGTGGCCTTTTTGGCCAAGGCCGGGATGTGGCCGCTGAACTTCTGGCTGGTGCCGGCCTACTCCTCGGTCAGCGCGCCGGTGGCGGCGATGTTCGCGATCATGACCAAGGTTGGCGTCTACACACTGCTGCGCCTGTGGACCCTGCTGTTCTCCGGCCAAGCCGGGGCCTCGGCGTATTTTGGCGGCGACTGGCTGATCTACGGCGGCATGGCGACCATCGTCTGCGCGGCGCTGGCGATCCTCTCGGCGCGGCGCCTGGAGCGCATGGCCAGCCTGAGCATCCTGGTCTCGGCAGGGATCCTGCTGTCGGCCATCGGCTTTGCCCAGCCCAACCTGGTGGCAGCGGCGCTGTTCTACCTGGTCAGCTCGACACTGGCGTTGAGCGCGCTGTTCCTTCTGGCGGAACTGATCGAACGCTCACGCAACGCCGTGGAACCGCCTCTGGACGACGAAAACGAAGCCCTGCCGCAGCCTCTGCCTGGCGCTCCATTGACCAAGGGCATCAACCTCGACGACGAGCAGCAGGCGGTGGTCGGCCAGGTGATTCCCTGGACGATGGCCTTCCTCGGCCTGAGCTTCATCGCCTGCGCCCTGCTGATCATCGGCATGCCGCCGCTTTCAGGCTTTATCGGCAAGCTCAGCCTGCTCGGCGCCCTGCTCAACCCGCTGGGGCTTGGCGCCTCGTCGACCCAGCCGGTGTCGGCCGCCGCCTGGAGCCTGCTGGTGTTGTTGATTGTCTCCGGGCTGACCTCGCTGATCGCCTTCTCGCGCCTGGGCATCCAGCGCTTCTGGTCGCCGGAAGAACGCCCGTCACCCGTGCTGCGACGTCTGGAATGCGTGCCGATCTTCGCCCTGCTGGGCCTGAGCATCCTGCTGACGTTCAAGGCCGAACCGCTGATGCGCTTCACCCAGGCCGCGGCCAATAGCCTGAACGATCCCCAGCAGTACGTGATGGCGGTGCTCGGCACCCGCGCCGTGCCCAGCCCCGAAGCCCGGGCCGCGTTGCAGGAGGTGCAACCATGAGACGCCTGTTTCCTGCCCCGTGGTTTTCCCTGGCGCTGTGGCTGCTGTGGCTGCTGCTGAATCTGTCGGTCAGCCCCGGCAACCTGCTGCTCGGGGCGCTGCTGGCGTTCTGTGCGCCGCTGATGATGCGCAAACTGCGGCCGTTGCCTGTGCGCATTCGCCGGCCCGGGGTGATTCTGCGCCTGTTCCTGCTGGTCGGCCGTGATGTGCTGGTGTCCAATGTAGCCGTGGCCTGGGGCGTGCTCAACGCCGGGCGCCGGGCGCCACGCTCGGCCTTCGTCAAAGTGCCGCTGGACCTGCGTGACGCCAACGGTCTGGCGGCCTTGTCGATGATCACCACGGTGGTGCCGGGCACAGTCTGGTCGGAGCTGGCGCTAGACCGTAGCATCCTGCTGTTGCACGTGTTCGACCTGGATGACGAAGCGCTGTTTATCGAGCACTTCAAGACCACTTACGAGCGCCCCCTGATGGAGATCTTCGAATGAGCGCCCTGCTCTCCAACGCGATCCTCTGCAGCCTGTTCCTGTTCTCGCTGGCGATGATCCTGACCCTGATCCGCCTGTTTAAGGGCCCGTCGGCCCAGGACCGCGTCCTCGCCCTCGACTACCTGTACATCATCGCCATGCTGATGATGTTGGTGCTGGGCATCCGCTATGCCAGTGACACCTACTTCGAGGCTGCGCTGTTGATTGCACTGTTCGGCTTCGTCGGCTCGTTTGCCCTGGCGAAATTCCTTCTGCGTGGCGAGGTGATCGAATGAATGCGCTTGAGCAACTGCCGCTCTGGGTCGAATTGACGGTGGCCATCCTGCTGGTGCTCAGCAGCCTGTTTGCCTTGATCGGCGCTATCGGCTTGCTGCGTTTGAAAGAGTTTTTCCGGCGCATGCACCCACCGGCACTGGCCTCCACACTGGGTGCCTGGTGCGTGGCGCTGGCCTCAATCATTTATTTTTCCGCGCTCAAGTCCAGCCCCGTGCTGCACGCGTGGCTGATCCCGATTTTGCTGGCGATCACCATGCCTGTGACCACCCTGCTATTGGCCCGCGCTGCGCTGTTCCGCAAGCGCATGGCGGGCGATGATGTACCGGCTGAAATCAGCAGCCGACGCAGCGAAAGCGGCAGTTGACTTAAACCCAGGCAACCGCCAGCAGACCGGCCCCCAGCACCACGCACAGGGGCGAGTAGGCCCAGGTGTCGAGGCGGGCGAACTTCGAGCCCGCCCGCTCCTTGAAAAAGCCCACCAGTTCCGAATCGCCAATGGCCCTGGCGAACATCAGCAAGGCCATGGCGCTGATCAGCCATTGCAGCGACCAGTGCTCTATCTGCGGCACGAACAGCCCGACCCGCAGGCTGACAATCAGTGCCACCAGCAGCAGCCCGACGGCCACTGCCAGGGTCAGCAGTGCGGAAGGTTTGAACGCCGGGCGCAACCCCTGCCCTTCTCGTCCCGGTATCTGCGGTATGACGACGTCTGTCGCCCATTGCCCACCCAAGGCCCAATACACGTGGATCAAGCTGATCAGCACCAGGGCAGCAGCGATCCACTGAGCAAGCACGAAGGTCATGATCGAAATTCCTCGCAACGTTGGCAGAGCAAACAGCCTAGTCCAGTGCGAATGTCGTCGCCTTGCGCTTTGTCAATGTTCGGTGCCGGTCGTCGGCTAAAGAGCGATCGCCACTTTGTCGGCGATGTCCTTGGGCAGCCAGGCCTTCCACACGTCCGGATGCGCCTTCATAAAGGTTTCGGCGGCCTGGCGCGGAGTGCTGTGTTGTTCGCTCATCTGTGCCAGCGCCTTGTTCAGCGGATCGATGGGCAGGTCGACCTTGCTGAAGAACTCGGCCAGGTGCGGGTACTGTTTCTGGAACGGTGTAGACACACCGATCGACAGCTTGGAGGCCAGCGAACGGGTCGGTTGGGGATTGGGGTTATCGGCGTCGGTCAGGGTCTTCCAGGCCTCGGCGTCGAATGGCGGCTCTTCCAGTTGGATCAGCTTGAAACGCCCCAGCAAGGGCGTCGGTGACCAGTAGTAGAACAGCACCGGCTTGCCGCGCCGGATCGACGAGGTGATTTCCGCATCCAGCGCCGCGCCCGAGCCGCTGCGGAAATTCACATAGCTATCGCTCAGGCCATAGGCCTTGAGTTTTTGCTGGTTGACCACTTCCGAGGTCCAGCCGATCGGGCTATTGAGGAAGCGCCCCTTGCCGGGGGTTTCCGGATCGGCGAACACATCCTTGTAACGCTTCAGGTCCGCGACGCTGCGCAGGTCGGGCGCCAGGGGCTTGATGCCTTTGGCAGGGTCACCCTTGACCACGTACTCCGGCACCCACCAACCCTCGGTGGCGCCCTTGACGGGATCGCCCAGGCTCACCACCTTGCCTTCTGCCTCGGCCTTGACCCACACCGGACTGCGCCCGGCCCACTCCTCGCCAATCACCTGGATGTCGTTGTTGGCCAGGGCGGTTTCCAGGGTAATGGTGGTGCCTGGAAGGGTGTCGGTTGGCAGGTCGTAACCCTTCTCGACAATGATCCGCAAAATGTCGGTAATCAGACTGCCGCTTTCCCAATTCAGGTCGGCGAAATGGATCGGCGCCTGGGCAGCACTGGCCGCAGCGGGCGTGCCCAGCAGCCCCATGGCGGTCAGCGTACTGGCCAGTAGCAGTCGAAATCCTTTCATGCCTTGCACCTCGTTCTGTTCACAGCGATGACAGGACGGCTTGGCGAAGAACAATCGCCAACCTCTGCTTGTTCAGTCAGTGGACTGTAGTAGAGGTTCCTGACATCGATGCAACGAGGCTTACTCGGCTGACGGTTCCTGCAAGCGCTGCAACTCTCTGCGGACCATGCTCGCGTATTCCGGCGGCCGCAGCAGGTAGAGCTGTGCGGCCACCCAGTTCAGCCAGGCGCCCTGCATCTGCGCCTTTTGCGCGAACAACTCGACTGCCTTGGCGCGTGCGCCCTGCAGGTTCTGTTCGTGGAATTCGGCGCGGGACAGGCTCATTTATTCGCTGGCCTTGAACGATACCAACTCACCCTTGCGGAACTTCGCGGCCTTGGCCGTTACCGCTTTGAGGGTCTTGGTCAGGCCTTCCTGCAATTGCTGGTTGGCGGCGAACACAGTGACCACGCTGTGGCCTTCCTTGAATACAATCGCATGACCATCGGCGGTGGAGACAAAGGCGTAATCGCCAAGACCATAAACGGTCAACTTGATCTCGCGAAACTTGATTTCCATCTTGCCACCTTCACGGCTGGGTAATACCGCCGCGCGAAAGTGATCGCCTACCTTGAGTTCAAGTCGTTGCTTGTCGTCCACCACCAGCGCCGACTCGGTGTCGATCTCGGCGACGTATATACCTTCGGGGGTTTGTTCGGTGATGTAGACGAAGCGCGATTGGAACTGTTTAACCAGCTTTGCGCGCAGATCACCGAGCACAAACAAAGCGTGCATATCGAGATTACTTACTGCCAACGAAATATCCCCAATTCTGAAAATGACACTGTCCGTGAAAAAAACGGGCAATCAATAACGGCCATACCGAACTGTTGCAGCCATGACCAGGCTCTAACCTTGAAGTCGCAGGGCGATCACTTCAGTGCGTAACGGGAGCAGGCTACTGGATTGCCTGTCCTTGCGTCTTGCCCGACTGTCGTCAGATGTTGAAGGAATTTATCCCTCTAACAGTCAGAAAAACTAGAAATATCAACTTTAGGGAGAAAACCCTACGTAAAAAACACCTTCTCTGACATATCGCCGGAAAAAAATTGCTTTAGATAAGCAGCGGCCTCCGTCAGTGGAGGCAATTCTAGAGCAGCCATGCACTTCTCGACTACCGAAAGTGTTGTGCAACCGTCGGCAACCCATGGAAAAGGAATTCATATGCGCCCACAAACCACTTCAAGTCATAACCCGCCAATCGCACTCTATCGGCCCCACACTCCGCAACACGGGAGCTGCAACGAACAGCAAGCGGACGTTGAACCGTCGGTTCAACTGCGTTATCAGGTGACCTTGGCGGGGAATAGTTTCTTTCATATCACAGAAATCGCCACGGGTCGCGTAAGAGGATTCCGCGCCAATCACAACGAAGCCTGCGCACTCGCCCGTCAACTCGAAGTCAATCATTGAATAACGGCCCACACCTTCGGCGCAGTCCACTCGTCAATCAAACGACCTGACTGCGCCCACTGCGGCGCTTTATCGAAGACCTACCGACCCGCCTGCTGTTGCCATGCCGTTGGCTCGACGTTCAATTGCGCCAGCCACGCGGACCTGCATTCCTGCGCTTCACTGCGACTGGCAAATGCGGTACCGCATTGCTCGCCATTGAGCAGCACGACCCAACACACCCGCTTTCCCAGCGCGCGCATTCCGGCCGGCACACCACTGCCTATCATGACCGCGACATCAACCTTGCATTGCATGGATCTACCTCAGGATATTCATTAGCCTGCTAACTATTTTAATGAACTCACAGAGAGATAAATAGCCATATGCCTGCACTATTCAGTTGCGCAGTCGGTAACAATGCCGTGGCAGCGCGCCTGCAAAATCGGCCCACGACGAAACGCAAAGATCGCAGCCCACCCTTACGCCCGGGGTTCATTCACCGGACGATGGGGCAGGCTGCGATCTTTGTGCGACAGCCCAGACGGGCTGAGACAGCGAATCAGGCTTGACGCTGGTGCTTGTCGATTTGCTCGTGACGCTCTTGAGCTTCGATGCAGTACTTGGTGGTCGGGCTGATCAGCAGGCGCTTCAGGCCAATCGGCTCGCCGCTGTCGTCACACCAGCCAAAGCTGTCGTCGCCGATACGCTCCAGGGCGCGCTCGAGTTGTGGCAGCATGCGCTGGTCACGGTCGATGGCGTTCACCAGCCAGGTGCGTTCTTCTTCGACCGAAGCCGCGTCAGCCGGGTCTGCCGGGGAGTCCAGGCTTTCAATGGCGATACGGTTCTGCTCGATACGCTCGTGGGTTTCCACCTTCATGTTTTGCAGCAGCTCTGTGAAATAAGCCTGTTGCTCGGCATTCATGTAGTCATCCGCCGGCATGGCCAGCAACTTATCCTTTGTCATTGATTTCTCTATAAAAAATACGTGCATTAAGGCGAATCAGGGAGCGTTCCGGTCGACCTGCAACGGTCTCGGAAAGGCGCCATACATTCCAAGCGCCACCCGGCACTCAATTTACGAGGGGCGGCAGTCTAAGGCCGAGTGACAGCCTCAGCAACTGAAAAGACAGGGAATTTGTCAGACAAAGCCCGGAAATTGCTCTGCGGCAAGCTTTGGGGCGGTTATCGGAGTGTGTTTATAGCAAGAAATTCCCTGCAATGGCTGTATATAGAAGACCAACGGCTGCCAGCCCCGAAAGGCCCTTTGGATCACCGTGGATTTAGCGCTAGAGTCAGACACTCGCCACCCAACGTCCAAGGAGCTGCACATGAAATTGATCGGAATGCTCGACTCACCCTACGTAAGGCGCGTCGCCATCAGCCTCAAGACGCTGGACATCCCATTCGAGCACGCGGCGATCTCGGTATTTCGCGGCTTCGAGGCATTTCAGGCAATCAACCCGGTGGTCAAGGCGCCCACCCTGGTGCTGGATGATGGCGAAGTACTGATGGATTCCAGCCTGATCATCGAGTACCTGGAAGCCTTGAGCGGTCCTGGCAACAGCCTGTTGCCCAGCGCCCTGCCCCAACGCCTGCGCGCACTGCGCCTGATTGGCCTGGCGCTGGCGGCGTGCGAAAAGTCGGTGCAGATTTATTACGAACGCAACCTGCGTCCCGAAGAGAAACAACACGCGCCTTGGCTCGAGCGCGTCAGTGGCCAATTGCACGCGGCGTATTCGGCGCTGGAGCAGGAGCTTGAGAAGCAGCCGCTGAGGATGGATGGTCGCCTGGAGCAGGACGGTATCACCCTGGCCGTGGCCTGGAGCTTTACGCAGTTGGTGGTGGCGGATCAGGTGGATGTGGTGCAATTTCCGAGGATCAGTGAGTTCACGGCCTATGCGGAGCAGTTGCCGGCGTTTATTGAGGCGCCGTTGGACTGATTTTTTGGCCTGTATGCTCGGACCTCACCGCTGTCAAGCCAGCACCCCCCAACTCAAACCGTCCCCGCAGTCACCCGCTGCACCAACCCGTCAGCATGGCAGATAACCCGATTACGCCCGGTGGTCTTGGCCGCGTACAGCGCCAGGTCGGCGTCGCTCAGCCATTGGGTGGCGTCGCTGTGCATCGGATTGAAGGCGGCCAGGCCGATGCTCAGGCTGACTTGCAGCGCAGGATTGTGCTCATAGCCAAGGCCGGCAAAACGATCGCGCAGCGCGTCCATGGCTTGCACGGCACGGGCCAGCGGTACATCGGGGAGGATCACGCAGAACTCGTCGCCGCCATAACGTCCGGCGATGTCGGTGGCACGCAGGTTCTGTTTGAGGATTTTGCTCAACTGGCGCAGCACGATGTCACCGGCGACGTGACCGTAGGTGTCATTGATGGCTTTGAAGTGGTCGATATCGATCAGCGCGATCGCCCCGCCACTCTGTTGGCGCTGGCAACGCTGGAACTCTATTTCCAGGGCATCTTTCCACGCCCCGTGATTCAACAGGCCGGTCAGGCTGTCGGTGCGACTCAGGGCGAGCAGTTGGCGCCGGCTTTGACTCAGCGCGTGGGTCTGACGAAAGCACACCCAACCCAGCGCCAGTGGGTAAAGCGTCAGCAATGGCAGGCAGGCGTAAAGCTGCAGGGGGCTGGTGGCCGGTATCGAGGCCGGAAAAAACAGCAGCAGCCCAACACCCAGGCCGAGCAACTGGGCCAAGGTACCAAGCAGCAGAAAGCGCACGCCCCCAAGGGCCACATTGCCCATGGCCATCATCGACAAGGTCACGACACTGGGTAGCGGATTGAACTGCATGGCTGCCACCCAGAAGCCGCCCATCAGCGAATCGATCAGCAGACTGCGCTTTTCCGCGTGAAACACTGACGCCGAACGACGAGCCCATTGATAGGCCAGGTGCGGCCACAACAGGCCGTTGAACAGCATCAGCGCCACCAGCCAGTTGGGCGGGTCGAGCGGCAGGACTGCCGCACCTACGCACAGCAGGCCCAGCAGCACCCCCAGGGTGCGCGAGCGGTATTGCCTCCTGGCCAGTAACAGTCCCTTGCCGACAACAGATTGCATGGGCCCAACGCTCCTTTTGGCTGCAGCAGGGAATCCACCAGCAACGGCTCACCCACTCGGGAATAGCATCGAGTCTATCAGGGCAACGGCAAATAGCCATCACCGGCGACCAGGCGAAAGATTGACTATAAATGAAAGGGAATGATTGCACCCTGGGCCCGTAGGCAGTCTGCACATTGAGCGAGGAGGCGCATGCACAGCTATCAGGTGCTGATCATCGGCAGCGGGTTTGGCGGCCAGTGTGCGGCAGTCAACCTGCTGAAGGCGGGAATCAGTGATTTCCGCCTGCTGGAACGACGGGATTTTTTTGGCGGTACCTGGTGCCAGAACACCTACCCCGGTGCCGCAGTGGATGTACCTTCGCCTCTCTACTCGCTGTCGTTCGCCTCCTGGCGCTGGACGCAGATGTTTGCCGAACAGGCCGAACTGCAGCAATACACCCAGTACGTCGTCGATCACTTCCAATTGCGCGACAAGGTCGAATTGCAGGCCAATGTCGAGCGCGTCGAGTGGGATCAGGATGCCCGGCAATGGCAGGTCTTCACCCGCGACAAAGGTATTTTCCGTGGGCAGTTCCTGATTAATGCCTCCGGGCCGTTGAGCCAACCGGTTGTCCCGCCCTTCAAGGGCCTGCAGCGCTTTGCCGGCAAGAGCTTTCACAGCAACGCCTGGGATCACAACTACGACTATCGCAACCGACGCGTGGCCATTGTCGGCAGCGGCGCCAGTGCCGCACAGATCATTCCCGCGCTGGCGCCGCAGGTGGCGCAGCTGCATGTCTTCCAGCGCAGCGCCCACTGGGTGCTGCCCCGCGCCGACCGCCGCTTCGGCCGCTTTCAGCGCTGGCTACTGGGTATCAAGCCGGCCTACACCCTGTTGCGCTGGCTGATTTACTGGCAATTCGAAACCCGGGTGATTGCCTTCAAGTACTCCACCAGCGCCTTGAGACTGGTCCAGGGCCAGGCGTTGCGCCACCTCAAGCGCCAGGTGCCGGACGCCGAGTTGCGCAGGAAACTCACCCCGGATTTCACCATCGGCTGCAAGCGGGTGATCCTCTCCAGCACCCTGTACCCGGCCCTGAGCCGCAGCAACGTCACGTTGCATGGCCGTGACCAGGGCATCGCCGCCCTGGATGAGCGCGGCATCCAGACTCTCGACGGCCAGCACATCGACCTCGACCTGATCGTCTGGGCCACCGGTTACGACGCCACTGACGGTGTGATCGCCTACCCTGTACTGGGCAAACACGGCGCCCGCCTGAGTGACGCCTGGGCGCAGTACCCGCGCGCCTACCTGGGCACCAGCCTGCCGGACTTCCCCAACCTGTTCATCGTCACCGGCCCCAACACCGGCATCGGCCATACTTCAGCGCTGTTTATCATCGAGTCGCAGATGAACTACATCCTCGACTGCATCCGCACCCTCAAGGATCAGGGGTTGCGCAGCATCGAGGTGCGCCGGGAGGCCGAGCAGGCCTATACGCAGATGATTCACCAGGAGATGGCACGCACCGTGTGGCAATCCGGCGGCTGCCACAGTTGGTACCAAAGCAAAAGCGGCCACGTGATCGCCATGTTTCCCGGCTTCAGTTTCAGCTACCACCAATTGACCCGACGGCTGAAACCGGCCGACCATATTTTGTCCTGAGTGTTTTAGGGAGAAGTCGATGTTCGTCGTGCTGATCGTTGTCGCACTGCTTGTGTTATGGACCTGGCGCACCTGGCCGCGACTCGGCCACCTCATCTACGACGCGAGCATCGCTCTGGAGGCGCGCTTGTATCGCCTGGACAAAATCACCATGCCGATCGCCGAGATGGGCATGGTGACCTACCAGGCCGGCCCCGACACGCCCGACCGAACCATCCTGATGCTCCACGGTTTCAGTGCCGACAAAAGCATCTGGCTGCGCTTCGCCAAGCATTTTGTCGACGATTGCCGGGTGATCATTCCGGACCTCGCCGGGCATGGCGAAACCGGGTTCAAGGCGGGTGGCGGCTACAACATCCCGGTCCAGGCCGAGCGGATGATCCAGTTGCTCGACGTCTGCGGCATCGGCAAGGTGCACCTGATCGGCAACTCCATGGGCGGCTACATCGCCGCCTGGCTGGCCGCTACCCATCCCGGGCGCGTCGCCTCGCTGACCCTGCTCGATGCCGCCGGCCTCCCTTCGCCCGAGCCCAGCGACATGGGGCGCATGCTGGAGGCCGGGCGCAATCCGTTCCTGGTCAATTCAGCGGCCGACTTCCGGCAACTCTACGGCATGACCATGGCTTCCCCGCCCTGGGTGCCGCGCATTGTCCTGGCCGCGATTGCCGAGCGCTATCAGGAGCGGCGCGAGGAACTGGCGGAAATCTTCGACGACTTCCACGCCAGCGAACCCATGACCGCACGCCTGTCAGCGATCCTCGCGCCGACCCTGGTGGTCTGGGGACGCAAGGACCGCCTGCTGCATGTCAGCAGCGCGCAACTCTGGGCCAATGGCATTCCTGGGGCGCGCCTGGAAATCCTCGAGGGCATCGGCCACATGCCGATGGTCGAACGCCCGCGAGACATGGCCGCCCTTTACCGGGAGTTTCTCGAGCGGCCACGCCGATAAGCGCCAGGCACCAGTCATTTGCAGAATGAAGTTCTGAAGAAACTTCGTTTGCCAGCCCGCACAGTGCCGAACAGAATCGGCCTACTCCACTGTCACCGTGCCGGGATGCAAATTGATGAACACGCCGAACCTCGTCAGCCCTGACCTGATCCGCCAACGCTTCTCGCGGGCAATGTCAGACATGTACCGCGAAGAAGTGCCGCTGTACGGCGCACTGATGGAACTGGTGGCGCAGACCAACGCCCAGTTGCTGGAACAGCAGCCGGCGATCGCCCGGCAATTGCACAGCACCGGCGAAATCCAACGCCTGGACCTGGAACGCCATGGCGCGATCCGCGTCGGCACCGCCGAAGAACTGGCCACCCTGTGCCGGCTGTTCGCGGTCATGGGCATGCAGCCGGTGGGTTACTACGACCTTACGCCGGCCGGGGTCCCGGTGCATTCCACGGCATTCCGCGCAGTGCATGAAAGTGCCTTGCAGGTCAGCCCGTTCCGGGTGTTCACCTCGCTGCTGCGCCTGGAACTGATTGAAAATTCCGAACTGCGCCACTTTGCCGAGTCGGTGCTGGCGCAACGTTCGATCTTCACCACCAAGGCCCTCGAACTGATCGCCCACGCCGAACAGCATGGCGGTCTCGACGAGCAGCAGGTCGAACAGTTTGTCGAGCAGGCCCTGGAAACCTTCCGCTGGCACCACCGCGCCACGGTCACGGCCGAGCAATACCAGCAGCTCAGCGCCCAGCATCGCTTGATCGCCGACGTGGTCGCATTCAAGGGCCCGCACATCAATCACCTGACCCCGCGCACCCTGGACATCGATATCGTGCAGGCGCAAATGCCGGTCCACGGCATCACACCCAAGGCGGTGATCGAAGGCCCACCGCGTCGGCAATGCCCGATCCTGTTGCGCCAGACCAGCTTCAAGGCGCTGGACGAAGCCATTGCCTTCACCGACCAGCAACAGGCCAGCGGCAGCCACAGCGCACGCTTCGGCGAAATCGAACAACGTGGCGCAGCCCTCACCCCCCAAGGTCGCGCCCTCTACGACCGCCTGCTCAATGCCGCCCGCGATGAACTCAAGGCGTTCCCCAACGAGGCCAATGCTCAGCGCTACAACCGCCTGATGCAGCAGCACTTCGAGGCCTTCCCGGACACCTGGGCCGAGTTGCGCGAGCAAGGCCTCGCGTACTTTCGCTACTTCGTCAGCGAGCAGGGCCAGACCGCGTCCGCCGCCGAGTTGCAGGGCCTGGACCTGGACGCCCTGCTCGACGCCGGTTACCTGTACATGGAGCCGCTGGTGTATGAGGACTTTTTGCCGGTCAGTGCCGCAGGGATATTCCAGTCGAATCTGGGGGACGCCGCACAAAGTCACTACGCCCAACACGCCAACCAGGCCGCATTCGAGCAGGCCCTGGGGCGCAGGACTATCGACGAGTTGGGTTTGTATGCGCAGACGCAACAGCGTTCGATAGACGACTGTCTATCCGCGTTGAAATCATCAGGAATGTAGTCCGGACATTCGAGTCAATAGTACTTTCGAATGTTGTTTGTCGAACGTTGGGAGGAAGTTCGCCCAGTATTCTGGCCTCGGCAATCCTTGCACTGGTAAAGAGCCAAAATACTGGGCGAACGGCGGTAATATTAATGCAAACTGGCAGATATGTCCGTTGTAAATTTCTGAACATTTCTCACAACCTATTTCACCAATGCCCATAAACGAAAAAAAGCGAAACCCGGCCTCGGCGGGTGTCGCTTTTTTTTTCGTAGCGCAGCGTTTAACGCAGGGTCGTCACCTTCAACACATCGGTGTAAACCACGTTCACGCTCTGATCGACCTTGAGGTCTTTCAGCTTGGCTTGCAGCTCGGGTTTTTCCACGACCACCGTCTTTTTCAGGCCCTCAGGATTTTGCAGCGTCACTTCATTTTTCTTCACGTCGATGGCGGTGATTTTCAACTGCACCTTGACCTGACGATAAGCGGTGCCACCTGGATTAGGGTTGTCCGCCGTGGCACGGATTTCGCCAACGCGCTCGACCGTGCCGGGCAAGCCTTTATCGATATCGGTGTCGAGCAGCGCGACGACCGAGCGCACGACATCCAGTCTCACCGTGTCGCCCGCCTTCAAATTACCCAGGTCCTTGGCCTGCTCACTGAGTTGGATCGAGACCGGCTTGCCCCCGTTACCTTCAAGCACCACGAGGTGATTGGCCGCATCGACGGAGACCACCTTGGTCTCTATCTGATTGGCGACCACCACTTCGGAAAATGGAATTTCGGCAGCGTAGGCACACAGGCTGCCGGTGGACAGCAGCGTCGCGAGGGTAATGGCTTTGGTCAGTGCATGAAGCTTCATGGTGATACCTTCCCTGTACTAAGAAATGGGGACATTGACTGTCAGCTCTAGCCTAAAGTCTGGTGTGCTGAGTGAGCATAGACATAGATCAGTAGATTTCCTGAAACATCCGGCGCTTGCGTGCAATTGGCGCATTCAGTAGCCGGTCATTTCCAGATAACCGCTGCCGCCGTGGCTCCCGTTCAACTGCACCGGCCCTTCCCAGTAAGGAATCCGCAAGTCCATCCAGGCATTCGGGTTCAACGCGGAGGCGCTGATGTCCAGGCCATGTGCCGCAATCCTCAACTGCCAGCGCGTCGGCAGGGTGCGGCCCGCAACCGTTGTGTTGGCCAGCGGCGTCAGGCTCACATCGGCGCCAGTCAACGGGCTGGCCTGCCCCTGGGGGTCGATCCAGGTGCCGCTCACGTACGCCTGACCGTCCGTTTGCCGCACGCGGAACAGCATCACCTGCGCGCCACTGTCCAGGTGCAGGGAAAACCAGTCCCAACCGCTTTGCCCGGCGCTGAGCGGCTGGCTGCTCCACTCACGGTCGAGCCAGGCCGGGCCGCCGACCTCATACACGGTGCCGTCGATTTCCAGGCTGCCGCTGGCGGCCAGAAATGGCTGGCTGTAGTAATACGACGCCTGGCCCTGCGCGGATTTGCGGCTGTAGCCCTGATCCCCTTGCAACACCAACGGACGGTTGGAAGTCAGCTGCAAGCGGTAGCTGAAACCCTTGCCGCTGGCCTCGACCCGTAACGCGGCCAAGGGATCGCCAGACGCGGATTGGCTGCTCAGGCGCCAGTCATCGATCCATGCGGCAAAGGGCACGGTGCTCACCCCCGCCTGGCCGATGCCGCCTCGGGCATAGCGTTCGGCGGCATGTTGGGTGGTGGCCGAAGTCACTGCGGCGTGGCCCAGCCAGACCACCTGGCTGGCCCAGCCGGGTTGCTCCGCAGCGGCCTTCAGGGCATTACGGAACAAGGTCCACTGCACGCCGAATTCGCGGCCTTCGGCATCCTTGAGGTTGGCGGTGAGGTACCACCATTCGACGCGGTAACCGTCATGCGCACCGTGGTCGGCGGGGAAGCTAAACACCCGCCCCGGCGTGACCTGACTGAATGCCGCCGCTTCGCTGCCCAGCCCGGCGAAGCCTTGCCCGGTGTCGGCGGGCTGATCACAGCCGCTCAACAGCAGCAATACCGTCAGCAGCCACTTAATCCTCATGGGCGAAGCTCCTGAGCAGGTCCGCAGGCTGGGTGCGGTACAGGCTGAACAGCGGCCAGGCCGAGGCCAACAGGGTCGCCAACATGGCCAATCCCAGCAGTTGCGCCAACTGCCACGGGAACACCCGCATCGGCAAGCGCCAGCCGAAGGCCTGCACGTTGATCACCGTGTTCAGGCACCAGGCCAGGACCCATCCCAAGGGTACCGCGAGAAGCAGGGTCAAGAGTGCCAACAGCCAGGTCTGGCCAAGGTTGAGCAACATCAGTTGCCGCCGCGTGACGCCCATCGCCCACAACGGCGCCAACTGCCCCAGGCGACTTTGGCTCTGGGTCAACAGGCTGATGAACAATGCGACGCCCGCCACGCCCAGGGTCAGGCTGTTGAGCGCGGCGGTGGCGGCAAAGGTGCGCTCGAACACCTGGCTCGACCAGCCCTTGAGACGGGCTTGATCGACTATTCGGCTGTCGTCGATGGCCACGTTGGCGTGCAGGGCCGTCAGCAATGCCGGTATCGCGCTCGGCTCCAGGTACAGGTTGAAGCGATTGGGGCTAAGCGTGGGCCAGTGCTGCAGCAAGTGCTCGGCACTCACCAGCAGGTGGCCCTTGGGGTTGCCATAGTCGGCGTAGATGCCAATCAATTGCGGCGACCATTGCCCTTGGGGTGTGGTGATGGTCAGCCGGTCGCCCAGGCGCAGCTTGAGGCGCCGCGCCAGTTGCTCACTGAGCATCAGCGTGTCCTGCGTTGCCAGTTGGTCCCAGGGGGCGTCGCCCAGGGCTTCGAGCAATGGCCAATGCTGACGATAGGTCGGATGGTCGATCACCCCGTACAGGTCCGCCGGCCAGCCCTGCAGCGTCAGCGAGGCCTGCCAATTGGGCAGTACGGTCGCGAGGCTCTGTTGCGCCAACCATTGCTGCACCTGTAGCGCCTGCGCCGGGTTCTGCGGGCTGATGTACAACTCGGCACTCAGGCGTTGCTCCAGCCAGTCGCTGAAGGTCTGGCGAAAACCGGCGGTCATGCTCCCGGCACCGATGTTGGCGGCCAGCGCCAGCAGCAGCGCCATCAACGCCAGGCTCAACGCCGGCAACTGCTGCCGGCAATCGGCGACAAACCATTGGCCGAGCACCGAGCGAGTGTGGCGTCTGGCGCGGTGCAGCAGCGCATCGAGCAGCACCGGCAAGCCCAGTGCCGCCGCCAACAACAGCGCTGCCAGCAGGACAAATCCACTGCCCAGGCTGTCGCCCCAACCCCAGGACAGCAACCCAATCAGTGCCGCAATCGAAGCCACCAGAGCCTGACGCCGCAACCAGCGGCCATGGGCCTGACGCCAGGCCTGGGGATCGGCCAGGGCCAACAGCGGCAAGCGCGCCGCACGCAATAAACTGTCGACCCCGGCCAGCAACGCACCGAACAGGCTGACGCCAAGGCCACCGAGCCACCACCAGGGACTGAGACTCAACTGCCCCGCCACTTCAGCGCCGTACAATCCACGCAGACTGGCAGCGACATCCGGCAGCAACACGCTGGCCAACAGGTAGCCGCTGACCACACCGAACAGCCCGCCCAGCAGGGCCAGGGCGCCCAACTCCAGACTCAGGCACAGCACCAGCATCGGCACGCTGACGCCGCAGGCGCGCAGGGTTCTGAACAGGCCACGGCGCTGCTCCAGCGCCAGGCCAATGGCGGCATGGACGATGAACAAACCGACGACAAAGGAAAGGAACCCCAGGGCGTCGAGATTCAGATGAAAACTTTCGGTGAGACGCGCCAGGTTGTTTTCATCACTGCCGTGATTCAACTGCAAGCGCGTATGAAAGGCTTCAGGTAAGGGCCGGTCGCTGGTGGCAAATTCCTTGGACAGCAACAGACGTGAAACCTGCCCGGGCAAAGCCAGAACCTGCTGCGCGACGCCGATGTCCACCAGCAGCACACCGGGGGCCATATCCGCCTGACTGTGCAGTGCAGGCAGCGCCTGGCCGTTGCTGGCCTGGGGTTGATCGCCCTCGCGCAGCCCCAACGCCTGCAGGGTTTGCGGGGCGATCCAGGTGCGCCCCGGCGGGCTGATGAAGTCAACCATTTGTGGCAGATCCAGAGACTGACCGGCGAGTGCCGAGCCCACCGGCAGCGACAAGGGTTCGATGCCCAGCAGTTGCAAGCGCTGCCCTTCGTGCCCCTTGAGCGACAGCCGCCCCTGCAACGTCGGCGATACCGGCCAGCCGGCCTGACGCAGTGCGACAAACCAGTCCTGGGAAAAATTCGCCCCATCCGGCGCACTCAAACTGGCCTGGGGCTCGCCGCCAATCAACTGATTGGCCCGCGCGTAACTGTCGCGCGCCTGAGTGTTCAGGGCTTGCACCCCGGTCAACAATCCGGTGGCCAGCCACAGGCCGGTCAGCACGCTGAAAAACTGCACCGGGTGCTGGCGCCAATGACTGAGCAGTGCGCGCAGGGTTTCGCGCAGAACGTTCATGACGGCGGGCCAGGGTCGACCAGGCGGCCACCTTGTAGCATCACGCGCTGGGCCAATCGCGCCGCCACCCGCGGACTGTGGGTGACCATCAGCAAGCGCGTCGAGGTGCCGGCCAGCAATTCCAGCATCAAGTCGAGCACTTCGTCGCTGCTGTGCTCATCGAGGCTGCCGGTAGGCTCATCGGCCAGCAACAAGCACGGGCGCGACGCCAAGGCCCGCCCCAATGCCACCCGCTGCTGCTGACCACCGGACAACTGCTCGGGATAACGCTGGAGCAAATCCCCCAGCCCCAGACGCTCCACCAGTTGCGCCAGCCACCCCTGATCCAGGCGCCCGGCCAACCGCGCCTGAAACGCCAGATTGTCCTCGACCCGCAAACTGCCAATCAGGTTGAACTGCTGGAACACCAGGCCAATCTGCAGCCGCCGCCAATTCGCCAACTGACGCTCGCTCATCAACGCCAGCGCCTGCCCATCCAGTGTAATCTCGCCGCGATCCACCCGATCGAGCCCCGCCACCAGGTGCAGCAAGGTACTCTTGCCGCTCCCCGACTCCCCCATCAACGCCAGACTGCTCCCCGCCTCCAGTCGCAGATCGACACCCTGCAAGACCGGCAGCGGGCCTTGGGCCGTGGAGTAGCTTTTGAAGACGTCTCGGACCTCAAGCATTGGCGTAGTTCGCAGAGTGGAGGCGGAGAAGTCAGCATAGGAGCTGCACGCCGCACGCCGCAAGCTTGTCGCTTACTTCAGAACTTCCCCCCAAGCGGATACTCGACTGCCAGGCGAATCTGGTTGGCATCCAGCTCCGCTTGCGCGGCGTTGCCACGATGCACCGCGTGACGCAGGGTAAACGCCAAGTTCTTCGCCACCCCGGACTGCACCACGTACTTGGCCTGCACGTCGCGCTCCCAGTGTTTGCCTCCCTTGCCGTATCCCAGCCAGCTGTAACCGCCATTGGGGTCCATGTGACTGCCGTCGATGCCACTGCCGCGCACGTAGAGTGCACCGAACGTCAGACCGGGCACGCCATAGCCGGCCAGGTTCAGATCGTAACGGGCTTGCCAGGACGCTTCCTGCGGGGCGTTGAAGTCCGACAACGCCACGGCATTGCTCAGGTAGATCGCACCGCGAGTGACATAGTCGTAGGGCGTGTCGCCGTCGACCTTTTGATACCCCACGCCAAAGCTGTGGGCACCGAACCTGTAGGTCGTCAGCAAACTCCAGGTGGTGTTGTCGATCCGCCCTGACAACGCTTTGCCGGTGTCCTGCGTGTGGTACAGATTCAGGTCGAAGGTGAGGTCCTGACCCTGTGCCGTGGGCAGGGTGTAGAGCGCACCCAGGTACTGTTGACGCCAGGTGTCGTCGTAGACGGCGCTGAACAGACTGGCATTGAGCCCTTTGATTGCCGTGTTGCGTACCCCGACCAGGTCAAAGCTGTTGCCCTGCCTGGCGTTGGAGTAATTGACCACAAAGCCCTGGTCGTGGCTGCTGGCATTGCGGTCCGTGCTTTCGGTGAAGTGCCCGCCGTACAAGGTAGTCGCGGGCAATTCGCGACTGGTCAACAGCCAGCCGGTGGCGGTTTCGGGCAACAGGCGGCTGTCGGATGAACCGAACACCGGGGTTTTCACCCGCTGCTCGCCATAACGCAATTCCGTCGAGGAGAAACGCAACTTGGCCACGGCGCCGCCGCGACTGAATTCATCCTTCGGATGGCCCTCATTGTCGACGCCCAGCAGCCGCGCCTTGCCTGCTCGCCCGCCGCCGCTGTCCAGTTCCCACCCGGAGTAGGCGTGAGCGTCAACACCGAAGCCTACCGTCCCTCTAGTGAAACCCGAGGTGAAGTCGGCCATCAGCCCGTAGGCCCATTCTTCGGCAAGGTCACTGCGTTCGGCGCGGGGTTTGTAGGCGTTGCGCGCGCCGTTGCTCAGCGAGCCATGTTCGTAGTCGCGACGGTCATAGACACTGCGGTTGAGCAGATTCCACTGACTGTCCTCGACGAATCCCTTGGCGGTGTCTTGTTCTGACGCGCAGGCGAGCAGCGACTGCCCGCCCAATGCTAATAGCAGGGTGTGTGTCGATAAAGTTTTCAAGGTGCAACTCCACAGAACCAGGATCTGCAAGGTGTCCCGCCGGCCGGCGGGACACCGTTGGGTGCCTCAGAGGTATTTGAGGATCGCAATGTCGCGACGGCGCTGCTTCAGCGCCGCGAACCAGCGCGTCGGGAAGAACAGCAAGACCCCGAGAATCGCACTCCACAACCAGACCATGGGCAGATCATCGAAGCCGTAGTACTGGCCCTGGTTGGCACCCCAGATGGCGACTGCGACCAGGTACATGGCCTTGAGCACGTACAAATGCAGGAGGTAGAAGAACATCGGCGCCCCGCCATAAATCGCCAGCGTCGAGGTCGTCCAGCGATCCTGGAGCTTCTCGAACAGTGCAAGCAGAAGCAGACTCAACCCCAGGGTCGGCATCAGGAACATCAGCGAAGGTGGATACTTCTTGGCGCTCATGAAGCTCATGAACGTGCGCAACGAATCACCGGTCTGCACCCAAGGCTTCTCGCCATAAACGTTCAGGTAACGGATGAACACAAACGCCACGAGCAGGCCCGCGCCAAGTTTGAGCAGACGGGACAAACGCTCGCTGGGATCCATGTCCTTGCCAAACCACGGCCCGATGGCCCAGCCCAGCACGATCACACCAATCCACGGCAATACCGGGTAGGTGGTGCGAGCACGGGTGAACTCGGTGATGTCGATAAATACGCGCTGATGCAGAATCGACCACGGCACAAAGAACGGCGACTCAGGCCCCACCGTGACGTTATCGAACAGGTTGTGCCCTGCGACAATCGCCACCCCGAGCACGATCAGCCAACTGCGCTTGAAGTGCAGCAGTCCGGCCAGCACGATCATGCAGATGCCGATGCACCAGATCACCTGCAACCAGAGGGTCTTGGGCGGAAACTCAGCGTTCCAGGCAAAACACACGAAGGTGATTTCCAGAAACACCAGGAACAATCCGCGCTTGAGCAGAAACACCGAGGTTTCACTGGCGGTGTGTTTCTGGCTGTAGAGCCACGCCGACAGACCGGTCAGGAAGATAAACGCCGGGGCGCAAATCTCGCTGAGCATCCGGGTGAAATACAGGTCCGGCGTCACGCTTAACGCGTCAATCGGATCGGTGACCTGACGGTGCAGCAGGAAGGTTTCCCGTACATGGTCAATCAACATCAACAGCATGACAAAACCGCGCAGCGCGTCGATCGCCAACATCCGCGTGTTGGCCTTTACAGCGGGGGTAGCCAGCGCCGGGGAAATACTTCCCGCCTGCCCGGCCAATCCTGAAGATTGGGACATAGTGCTCACTCCTGGAGGAACGTGGGGTCAGGCCTGTTTTTTCAACCGGGCGATCTCGGAGGCTGGCAGCTGCGACGGTGCCCGCGGCAACGATGGCTGACCCTGGGTGCGATAGAACGACAGCGTCGAGCTGAAGCTCTTCAGGTCAAACGGCTCGGTTTTACCATCGGGGCCGACCCGCTCACCGGCGCTGCGATCCTTGTATTCGACGGCGACCACATAGGTCCCTTGCCATGGCAAATCGAAACTGACCTTGCCGTTCTTGTCGGTGCGCCGAGTGACCACTTCACCCGACCCGACTTCCAGCACCACGTCCTGCTCGGCGAGCGGTTTGTGTGCATAGAACACCTGGAATTGCGCGGTGTTGCCGTCGACCTGGCCGGTGGGCACGATGTCCAGCGCCAGCTCCGGTACCCGGGCACGCAAGTCACCGACCCAGCGCGTGGCGGGTGTCCAGTAGGTCTTCAGGGACTTGCCCGCTTCATGCAGATCGAAGATCGGATAATGCGCGTCCTGAGCCAGCAGTGAATCATCGCCGGCGCCCTGATGGGCCACCGCGAAGGCCTGACGCTGCAAGGTCAGGGGCAGTGCCCGGGAGGGAGTACCTGCCGGCCAACCCTGAAGTTGCACGAACCGGTCCATCCCGCCCGGTGTGACTTCCAGCACGTTTTTCTCATACTCGCCGTAGTACAACGACAGCGGTTGCCCCGGTGGTTGTTCGTACCAGATCTGGTGTGCTTCGCTGCTGGCGGCCAGCAGGAAGACGCCGTAACCCAATAGTGCTTTTGCGTTGCTCATTCGCATTTTTTTCGCTCCGATTGGTGTTATTCAACGATTCGTTGCTGGCGCTTCATCCTTGCGGAATCAGCGACTTTCACAAACCGCGCCCCACTTCCTGCAAGCATTACAACGCAGGGACTTTGACGATTTGTTCCGTAATGGGCGGGTGCGGGGCGATCGGAAACTGTTTTTGCCGGTCGAAACAGATGTTTATGCGGCTTGCGCGAGGATGAGGCGGGTTTGCGGGTTTGCGCGGCGAGATGTCCAAACACGGTGCATTGCGCGCCGCAGCACTAATTGCAGGAGCCAGCCTGCTGGCGATGAAGTTGATGCGGTGTGACTGATGGCCCCATCGCTGACAGGGCTCACAGAGAGGATGCTTCAGTGCCGCAGCAACTTGCGCAGCGGTACACCGTCCTTGAGCACGGGGGATTTGATGACGATGTAGCTGAAGTATTTGGAGATGCCGATGTTCTTGTCCAGCAGGCTTTCGATCACTTCCTGATAGTGCTGGATACTGCGGGTCATGAAGCGCACCAGATAATCGTAGCCACCGCTGATCAGATGGCATTCGAGCACTTCATCCACCAGGCGAATGTTCGACTCGAACTTGGCGAAGTCTTCGCGCTTGTGGTCGCTCAAGGTGATTTCCGTGAAGACCGTCACCGACTCGGTGATCTTCGCCAGGTTCAAGTGCGCCTTGTAGCTGGAGATGTAGCCGGCCGACTCCAGCCGCTTGACCCGTTGCAGACAGGGGCTGGCCGATAACCCCACGGCATCGGCCAAGCTGACATTGGTCATGCGCCCGTCTTTCTGCAGCTCTACCAGGATGCTGATGTCGATGCGGTCCAGTTTGACTAAACCTTCCATTGCGTACCTCGTGACTGCCATTTGTAAGACAATCTTCTAGCAAAATCAGCGCCGTAAAGACAGCTGATGCTGAGCGACCAGATCAGCCATGCTGTTAATGCAATACGCCGTGGCACACGGCTTGGGTTGCTGGCGCCGTCCGCGACAGATCAGGCACACGTCGGTATCCACCGCGTCGCTGGCGGGAGGCCGGGTCACCAGCAGAATTCCGGCCGGCTCGAGATCGTTGGCCTGCAACCAATCCGGGTCCTTCAGCGGGTCGCTGGCCAGGGAAATGAAATCGTCGGCCATGATCCCCAGGCGCTCGCAGAGTACACCGCGATCCTCGGCATCCCGGTCACCCTTGACCAGCAGCCGGTAGAACTTGCGCAAGTACAACATCGCGCCCGGTGCATCTTCGAACAGCGACCAGCCAGCCGCCGAGCGGGCGAAGCTCATGCCCTCTTCCCAACTGGCTTTGAGCCCCCAGCGCTCGGCCAACTGGCGATGGGCGAAACACAGCAATCCACTGAAGCCTAGCTCACCAAAGCGTGGATACAGCGCCCGCACCACCTCATTGTATTCAGCCAGCACCTGCTCCTTGTCCGGCTGCCCGCCCCGACTGTCCAGCAGCGGTTGCAACGCGGCCCAGACGCCTGAGTCGCGGTCGACCAGGACTTCATCGCAGTCAATGAGCAGCGCTTGATAATCAGTCAGCCCCATGGTGTACACAGCCTCCAATGATGCATTCCATCAACCCATGCTCCATAAACGCTCACGGGCGATGCCTGACGACACCGTCCCGGAGCGGGTAGCACGTCAGTTCAATACCCGTGCCAAAGCCGTTTGCAGAATCTGCAGCGCTTCCTCGACCTGGGCCGGAGTCGCCACCAAGGGTGCGAGGAACCGCATCACGTTGCGATGCACGCCACACTTGATCACCAGCAAGCCACCCTTGCGCGCTTCGTCGATCAGCCGCTGATTGAGGTCGGCGTCGGGTGTGCGCGCTTCGTCGTTCTTGATCAGCTCAATCGCCAACATGAAGCCGGTGCCGCGCACGTCGCCGATCTGTGGGTAGCGCCCTTGCAAGCCCAGCAACCCCTGGCGCAACTGCTCACCCAGCGCTTCACCGCGCACCAGCAATTGCTCTTCTTCATAAGCCTCGATGACCGCCAATGCCGCCGCGCAGGACAACGCATTACCACCATAGGTGCCGCCCAGGCCGCCAGGCAACGGAGCGTCCATGATCTCGGCCTTGCCGACCACGCCGGATAACGGCAGACCACCTGCCAGGCTCTTGGCCACGGTCACCAGGTCGGGCTGAATGTCCGCATGCTGGAAGCCGAACCATTTGCCGGTACGCCCGAACCCGGTCTGGATTTCATCGAGAATCAACACAATGCCGTGCTTCTGCGTCAGGGCGCGCAGCTTCTGCAGAAACTCCTTCGGCGCCGTGAGAAAGCCACCGTCGCCCTGCACCGGCTCGATGATGATGGCGGCCACTCGCTCGGGTGCGACTTGCGTGGCGAACAATTCGTCCAGCGCCTGAAGCGCCATCTCGCCGCTGACGCCACGGTAGGCGTTGGGGTACGGCGTGTGGAAGACCTCCGGCGCGAAGGGGCCGAAGTTCTGTTTGTACGGCTGGCTCATGCCGGTGAGGGTGGTGCCCAGCAACGTGCGGCCGTGAAAACCGCCACGAAAGGCAATGACTGCGGAACGGTTGGTGTGTGCCCGGGCGATTTTCACCGCGTTTTCCACGGCTTCGGCGCCGGAGGTGAAGAACGCAGCCTTGTAGGGTTCTTGACCGCCGATCATTTCGCACAGGCGCTGGGCCAGATTCAGGTACGGCTTATAGGCAACGACCTGGAAGCAGGCATGGGAAACCTTCTGCAGTTGCGACTGCACCGCCGCGACCACTTTGGGGTGGTTATGCCCGATATTCAACACGCCGATGCCGCCGACAAAATCCAGGTAACGCTTGCCGTCCACGTCCCACAGCTCGGCACCTTGGGCACGATCGATCACCAAAGGATGAGCGGTCACCAGGCCCCGCGGCACGAATTGTTCGCGCTGACGGAGCAAATGAGGGGTTTGGTCGACTTGGCTGTTCATGGCATTTCCCATCGTGAGTCCGGCAGCCCGGAGGTGATTGCAGATGGTGTTCAGATTACGTGCTGCGCGGAACGAACTACGCCGAACTTGCGTCCTGAGAAATTCGGATCGACTGTTTTCACCCTGCCAAACGGCAGATTCCATCACCCCGCCGAATCTGCTGCGATGCGGCCGATCTGGCGTGGCGCGAACCGTTTGAATCAATGCTTTCGACAGATCCTGCGCTGCCATTTGCGCGATCATGAGATCACTTTCATACCTCCAGGAACTGACCATGGCCCTGCTTTACAAAGCTGACCCGGTGCGCGGCGAACAATGGAAAGCGCTGTTCGCCGAACACGCCCCGGATATCGAATGGCGCGCCTGGCCGGACATCGGCAATCCCGACGACATCGAGTACCTGGCCGCATGGCAGGCACCGGACGATCTGGAAACCAGGTTGCCGAATCTACGGGTGCTGTTCGCGTTGTCCGCCGGCGTCGATCAACTCGACCTCGCGAGCCTGCCAGCGCATTTACCCGTGGTGCGCCTGCTGGATCCCGGCATAACCCGCGGCATGTGCGAGTACGCCAGCTTTGCCGTACTCAGCCTGCACCGGGACATGCTGCGTTATCGCCAGCAGCAGGTGGCTCGCTGTTGGCAGGCGCACATGCTGCAGCCCGCGCACACACGTCGGGTTGGCGTGATGGGGCTCGGTGCGCAGGCCCAACAGATTCTCACGACCTTGCAACCGCTGGGGTTCAAACTCAAAGGCTGGGCTCGCAGCGCTCATCACATCCCGGGTGTGGAGTGCTATGCCGGTAGCGAGCAACTGCCGGCGTTTCTCAGCCAATGCGACATTCTGTTGTGCGTGCTGCCATTGACCGAGCAGACCCAGGGTATTCTCGATCGCCAGCTGTTCCAACAACTGCCGCGCGGCGCGGCGTTGATCAACATGGGCCGTGGCGGACATCTCGTAGAAAGTGATCTGCTGGAAGCGCTGGACAGCGGCCAACTTGGCGGCGCGGTACTGGATGTATTGCAGGAAGAACCGGCGCCGGCCGATCACCCGTTCTGGGACCATCCACAGATTCTGCTGACGCCGCATATCGCGGCGATGACTCAGCCTGAGAGCGCGTTTGGGGTGTTGCTGGACAATATCCGACGCTTCGAGCGGGGTGAGCCAATGGTCGGCCAGATTGACCGTGAGCAGGGTTATTGAGTTAAACCATGATCCCCCTGTAGGAGCGAGCCTGCTCGCGATTGCAACCTGTCAGCCAACATTGATGCAACTGACAGACCGCTATCGCGAGCAGGCTCGCTCCTACAAGGGTTGTGGTGGATCAGAGCAGATCGGCGATGGCTTTGCCCACATCCTGTGTCGAGCCCTTCCCGCCCAGATCCGGGGTGATCGGCCCGTCAGCGATGACCCGCT
Source organism: Pseudomonas sp. Pse1 (assembly GCF_024519635.1). Classification (NCBI taxonomy): domain Bacteria; kingdom Pseudomonadati; phylum Pseudomonadota; class Gammaproteobacteria; order Pseudomonadales; family Pseudomonadaceae; genus Pseudomonas; species Pseudomonas sp. Pse1. Next base: position 135,432 of record NZ_JALJRO010000011.1, on the reverse strand, counting down.
CGATCGCCTGCAAAATCCCGTCATGCGCCGCGCGATAACGCTCGTCGCCATTGCCGAGGAAATCGAGCATCAGCGCTCCGGACCAGATCATCGCGATCGGATTGGCGATGTTCTGCCCGTAGATGTCCGGTGCCGAACCATGCACCGGCTCGAACAGCGACGGGAACCGCCGCTCGGGATCGAGGTTGGCCGATGGCGCGATGCCGATGGTCCCGGCGCAGGCCGGACCGAGGTCAGAGAGGATGTCGCCGAACAGGTTCGACGCCACCACCACATCGAAGCGATCCGGCTGCAGAACGAAGCGCGCACACAAGATATCGATGTGCTGCTTGTCCCAGGTGATTTGCGGGTACTTGGCCGCCATCAGTGCGGTGCGCTCATCCCAATACGGCATGCTGATGGAAATCCCGTTGGACTTGGTCGCCGCCGTCAGCCGCTTGCGTGGCCGGGTCTGGGCCAGATCGAAAGCGAACTTGAGAATCCGGTCGACACCACGGCGGGTAAACACCGACTCTTGCAGCACGAATTCATGCTCGGTGCCTTCGAACATCTTGCCGCCGACCGACGAATACTCGCCTTCGGTGTTTTCGCGGATCACCACGAAGTCGATGTCCCCCGGCGCGCGGCCGGCCAACGGGCACGGCACCCCGGGAAACAGCCGCACCGGACGAATGTTCACGTACTGGTCGAAGTCACGCCGGAACTTGAGCAACGAGCCCCACAGGGAAATATGGTCGGGCACCTTGTCCGGCCAACCGACGGCGCCGAAGTAAATGGCGTCGAAACCCTTGAGCTGTTCGAACCAGTCCTCGGGCATCATCTGCCCATGTTCCAGGTAGTAATCGCAGTGCGCCCAGTCGAGCACTTCGATGCTCAACTCCAGCTGCCATTTCTTCGCCGCCTGCTCCAGCACCCGCAACCCTTCCGGCAGGACTTCCTTGCCAATACCATCGCCAGCAATCGCGGCGATCTTGAATACCTTGCTCATCAGTTGTGCTTCCCCGTGTCAGTGAATTACAAGCCGCCGATGTGGAAGGCTTTGACTTCAAGGTATTCGTCCAGGCCGTATTTGCTGCCCTCGCGACCCAGGCCCGATTGCTTGATGCCGCCGAACGGCGCGACCTCCATGGAAATGATCCCGGTATTGAGGCCGACCATGCCGAACTCAAGCGCCTCGCCGAACCGCCAGGAGCGCCGCAGATCCTGAGTGAAATAGTAGGCACCCAGACCGTAAGGCGTGGCATTGGCCAGCGCGAGGGCTTCGGCTTCGTCGGTGAAACGCATCAACGGCGCCACCGGGCCGAAGGTTTCCTCATTGGCCAGGAGCATGCCGGCATGGGCATCGCCCAACACCGTCGGCTGCACGAATTGACCGTCGCCGCGTGGAATACCGCCGCACAGCAATTGCGCGCCCTGGCTCAGGGCATCGTCGATGTGCCGCGCGACTTTGCTCACGGCGGCCTGATTGATCAGCGGGCCGATGGTCACATCGGCTTCCAGGCCATTGCCGACACGCAGCTTGCCGACTTCCTCGACCAGCCGTTGGGCGAAGCGCTCATAGATTCCGTCCTGCACCAGGATCCGATTGGCGCAGACACAGGTCTGCCCGGCGTTGCGAAACTTGCTGAGCATGATCCCGGCCACGGCCTGTTCAAGGTCCGCATCGTCAAAGACAATGAACGGCGCGTTGCCGCCCAGCTCCAGGCTCAAGCGCTTGATGTGTTCTGCGCTCTGACGCATCAGCAAGCGGCCCACGGCGGTGGAGCCGGTGAACGAAATCTTACGCACGGTCGGGTTGCCGGTCAGCTCTTCGCCAATGCCGACGGGCATGCCGCTCAGCACGTTGAACACCCCGGCCGGAATCCCGACGCGTTCGGCCAGTACCGCCAGCGCGAGCGCCGAGAGCGGCGTCAGGTCAGACGGCTTGACGATGATCGGGCAGCCGGCAGCCAGTGCCGGAGCGCACTTGCGAGTGATCATCGCGTTGGGGAAGTTCCACGGGGTGATTGCCGCGCAGACACCCACCGGTTGCTTGAGGGTCAACAATCGACGGTCGCCACTGGGGGCCGGCATGGTTTCGCCGTAGACCCGCCGAGCCTCTTCGGCAAACCATTTGACGAAGCCGGCGCCATAACGAATCTCGCCCTTGGCCTCGTTCAACGGCTTGCCCTGTTCACTGGTCATGATCAGCGCCAGGTCATCGAGGTTGTCGATCATGGCTTGATACCAGCGCTCCAGCAGCGCCGCGCGCTCCGCCGCCGGACGTGCACGCCAGGCAGGCCAGGCCTTGTCCGCCGCCTCAATGGCACGCCGGGTTTCCCCGCCTTGCATCGCCGGCACGCGAGCGAGCAGTTCGCCGCTGGCCGGGTCGATGACATCCAGAGTCGCACCGTCATCGGCGCCAATCCACTGCCCGTCGACATAGGCGAGCTCCGCCAAAAGGCTGGGGTCTTTCAAACGATTCTTGAGCATGGTCGCGTCCTGATCCGAAACAGACTTTCAGTCTAGGGAGACGTGACAGATAAGGATGCCGAAAGCGCCTGGCGGACGGTGTTGGATGCTGAAATTGGCGGAGCAACGGCAGATTTGCATGTCCCATCCAATCCCTTGCAGGCGCTGGCTTGTCGCGCCGCCGCATCGCAGTGAAGATCGTCAACGATGACGCTGCTGTCCTGAATGCACGCGGCGGTCTCAGGTTTTTTGCGGCGGGGGATCTCCTACAGTTTCAGCGAACCGAGCAATCCACCCAGGAAACGCTCCCCGGCCTGCATCTGGCTGATTTCGATAAACTCGTCCGGCTTGTGTGCCTGCTCGATCGAACCCGGGCCACAGACCACCACCGGCACATCCAGACGCTGCCGGAACAAGCCGCCTTCGGTGCCGAAAGAGACCTTGGACGTCGCGGTATCCGGCGCCGCGAAGTTTTTCAGGAAGCGCACTGCTTCGACGCTCGGGTGAGTGTCCAGGCCGGGATAGACATTGAGGGTTTCAATCTCGATGGCCGCCACGCTGGAGAGCTTTTTGGCTTCGCGCACAATCATCTCGGCGCCTTCCTGCATCTGCGCCAGAATCTGCTCCAGGTCATCGCCCGGCAAGTTGCGCACCTCGAAATCCAGGGTGCACAGGTTGGGCACGATGTTCAGCGCACGACCGCCGCCGATCTGCCCGACATGCACCGTGCTGTAAGGCACATCGTAATCGCCATCCCGCGCGCCCTCGGCTTGCAACTGCTGCTGGCTCTGGCGCAACAGCGCGATAAAGTCGCTGGCCACGTGAATCGCGTTGACCGACAGCGGCGCCAGCGAGGAATGCGCCTCCAGGCCCCGACAGTAGGTTCGGTACGAGCCCTTGCCCTTGTGCCCGAGGACGAACTGCATGTTGGTCGGCTCACCGATCAAACACAAAAACGGCCGCACCGGTGCCAGGTGCAGCACGTCCAGCAAGCGCCGCACACCCACACAGCCGATCTCTTCGTCGTGGGACAACGCCAGTTGCAGCGGTCGGCTCAGGGAATGGTCGGCCGCCTCGAGCATGGCGTCGATGGCCAGGGAAATGAAGCCCTTCATGTCGCAACTGCCACGCCCGTAAATCCGTCCATCCTGCACCGTCGCTGCAAAGGCGGGAAAGGTCCAGGCCTGGCCGGCCGCCGGCACCACGTCGGTGTGTCCGGAGAGCAGTATCCCCGGCTTGTCCTGCGGGCCGGTACTGGCGAACAGGTTGGCCTTCTTCGCGGTGGCATCCTTGACGATCAGCGACTCGATGCCCTTGCTCAGCAGCAGATCGCGCACATACTCGATCAGGGCCATGTTCGACTCCGAAGAGACCGTGTCGAAGGCCATCAGGCGTGTGAGAATTTCCAGTACACGGGGTTTCATGAGGCTTGGCTCCGCTGCTCGGCTAAGTGGGCAAATCGGCGAATCGAGAACGGCTCGATCAAGGTGCTGGTACTGCCCGTGCTGATCAGCTCAGCCATCACGTCACCCACCCCCGGGCCCAGCTGGAAGCCGTGTCCGCAGAAGCCGAAGGCGTAGTACAAACCATCGACCTTGCCACTGGGGCCCATGATCGGCAGCGAGTCCGGCAGATAGCTTTCGATGCCGCTCCAGACCCGGATGATGTTGAGGTTCTCGGCGCCTGGCAGCAGGCGACGCATCTGCCGGATCTGGTTGAGGATGCTGCGCGGCTCGACGTATGCCCGACGATTGAGCATGTCCGGTTTACTGCGATAGCCGCCGCCGATGACGATGTTGCCACGGGCAATCTGGCGGAAATAAATCACTTCCTCGGGAATTTTGGTGTACACCCCGATCACCGTCGGCAAGGCATAGGGCACCGGTTCGGTGACCGCCATCTGTGGGCCGTGGGTGTCGAGCGGCACCGGTTCGCCGAACTGCTCGGACAGTTTCTGCCCCCACGCACCAGCGGTGATCAGCAACTGGGCAGCGCAGAACTGACGACCATCGGTGGTGCTCACGCGGAACTCGCCGCCGACCTTCTGCACTTCGGCCACTTCCGTCTGCTCTTCGATGCGTGCGCCGAGTCGCCGTGCCGCCCGGGCGAACGCCGGGGCGGCCAGACGTGGATTGGCGTGACCATCGTGGGGGGCATAGGAGCCACCCTTGACGTCCGGCCCGAGGAACGGAAAACGCTGGTGCAACTCGGCGCCGCGATAGATTTTCAGGTCTAGCTGCGCCGCTTCCGGTGCAGCGGCATAGGCCTCCAGCTCAGGGATTTCGTCTTCGCGATAACACACCCGCATGTGGCCGCTGGCGATGAATTCCAGGTCATCGTCGATCAGTTCCGGCAAGCGCTTCCACAGCGCCCAGGAACGGTTGGCCAATTCCAGTTGCCCCAGGTAGCGCCCCTGGCGCCGGACATTGCCGAAGTTCACACCGCTGGCGTACTGACCGATCTGGTCGCGCTCCAGCAGGGTCACGGACTGTCCGCGTTGGCGCAGGAAAAACGCCGAGGCCGCGCCCATGAGGCCACCGCCGATAATCAGCACATCGCTTTTTTGCGGACTCATGAAGGCTCCTCGATAATCACCATCGGCAAGGGTTTGACCGGGGCTTGGCCGCGTTGCCGGCCGACCTGCTGGACACTGACGCCCGCCGCCGCGGCGATGACTTCGGCCCCGGCCTGAGAGCAGTAACGCCCCTGGCAGCGGCCCATGCCGACCCGGCTGAAGGCTTTCGCCCGGTTGACCTCGCAAGCGCCCTTCTCACTGACGGTGCGGCGCAATTCACCGGCGCTGATCATCTCGCAACGACAAACGATGGCGCTGTCGGGCAAGGCCTTGGCTTGCTCGGCGGGCCAGGGAAACGCCTGGGCCAGGCCGAGGCGGAACTGGTCCATTGCTGCCAGGGCCTGACGCTGCTGATCACGCACGCCGGCGTTGACCGGTTGCTGCAGATCTTCCAGCAGCGCCATCGCCACCAGCCGCCCGGCATGTTCGGCGGCGTCCGCACCGCGAATTTTCGAGCCGTCACCGGCAGCGTAGACACCGTTGACCGTGGTCCGGCCTTCTTCGTCCACCGACAGCCACCATTGGCCGGACGCCTCGTCGAAGCGCATGCGGCAACCGGCCAGATCCGCCAACTGGGTTTCCGGACGCAAGTGGTAACCGAGGGCCACCGCGTCGCAGTCAAGGTTCAATGTCTCGCCGCGCGCGGTGAGCACCCGCACGCCGCTGACGCCATTGGCCGCATCGCCCAGTACCTGCTGCGGGCGAACGCCCAGGTGCACCGGGATCTTCGCCCGGTACAACTGCGCCAGCAGTTTCATGCCGGTGAACAGCACGCCGGGGCGAGCCAGCAATTTTGGCAACGCGCCGATGCGTTTGCTCAGCGCCGACGTGTCGAGCACCGCCGCCACCTTGGCCCCCGCCTTGAGGTATTGGCTGGCGACCAGGTACAGCAACGGCCCGCTGCCCATGAACACCACACTGTGACCAATCGACACCGCCTGCGACTTGAGCGCAATCTGCGCCCCGCCAAGGCTGTAGGTGCCCGCCAACTGCCAGCCTTCGATCGGCATCAAGCGGTCGGTGGCGCCGGTGCAGAGGATCAGCGCGTCGTAGTCCACCGTCGAGTGGTGCCCCTGGCTGACGCAGTACAGTTGCCCCGGCGTCAGGTTCCACACCAGCGTGTCCGGGCGATAGTCAATACGCTCGCGCAAACGGTCGAAGCTTTCGTGGAGGTTTTGCGCCTTTGCGGCTTCGCTGCCATACAGGGCGCTGTAGTCGCGGGTAAAACCCTGGGGTTGACGGCGGTAGATCTGTCCGCCATCGCGGCGATTTTCATCGATCAGGATCGGCGTGATTCCCGCCGCCAGCAGGGTCTCGGCGCAGCGAACCCCGGCCGGCCCGGCACCGACGATGACAACTTTCCTGGAGCTCAACCGCGCAGTGGCCATGTCGCCTCCGGTTGTGTGGTGACAATATCCAGCCCTTCGCGGACTTCGTTGGAGCAGGCTCGCAGACGTTCACCGGCGCGAGTCCAGACCCAGCAATCCTGGCAGGCGCCCATCAGGCAGAAGCCGGCGCGGCGGCCCGAGTCGAACTCCGACTGGCGCAACGCATTGCCCTGGGTCAGCAACGCGACCATCAGGGTGTCGCCTTGCAGCGCCTCGACCGGCGCGCCGTCGACCTTCAAGCTGACGGTCGGTCTGCCCTGCTCCGCCAGCCTCACAAAACGCCCCTTCATGCGTAGGCTCCCTGGGTCATGGTGATCAAATTCTGCTGGGTCCTGCTCAACTCGGCGCCATCGTGGTGACAGAGAATTTCACTGCCGCCGTCGATGTTGCGTCGGTTTGGCGCCGTTCGATTGCACAGGCCGTCGACTCGCACCGGGCAACGATTGAGGAAGGTGCAAAGCTCCGCCACGTTGGCCTTCGGGCCGATCGGTGGCAACGCCTCGCAGGCGGTGCCGCAGTTTTCCAGCCAGCCCTGCCGCAGTTCCGGCACCGAATGTATCAACAGGTCGGTGTACGGATGGAACGGCGCCTGGGTAAACGATTGCCGGCTGCCGGCTTCGACTTTGTGCCCGCTGTACATCACCACGATGTCGTCGCACAGCGCCCGCACGGTGGAAATGTCATGGCTGATGAACAGGTAGGAAACCCCCAGTTGCTGGCGCAGGTCGCGCAGCAGCTCGAGAATCGCCGCACCCACCACGGTATCCAGCGCCGAGGTCACTTCATCGCAGAGGATCAGATCCGGCTTGGCGGCCAGCGCGCGCGCCAGGTTGACCCGTTGTTTTTGCCCGCCCGACAGCTCGTTCGGCCGGCGTTCGGCCAGGGTCCGGGGCAAGCGCACCAGATCCAGCAATTCGCCGACGCGCTCGCGCAATGCCGCGCCCTTGAGACCGAAATACATCTTCAGTGGCCGGCTCAGGATAGTGCTGATGCTGTGCATCGGGTTCAGCGCCGTGTCGGCGTTCTGGAAGACCATCTGGATCCGCCGGAACTGATCATCGGTACGCGTCGACAGGCTGCCGCCCAGAGGTTTGCCATCAAAGGTCAAGCCGCCCAGGGCCGGCGTCAGCAACCCCGCCACCACCCGCGCCAGGGTCGATTTGCCCGAGCCCGACTCACCGATCACACCGATGGCCTGGCCCCGGCGGACCGTCAGATCGATGTCTTCCAGCACCCGAATCGACGGCATGCCCTGGGCATTCTTGTTGCCGTAACCGGCGGTCAGGCCCTTGATAGTCAGCAGCGGTTCGTCTTCGGCAACGTCGCTCGGCGGACGAATTGTGGTGTCCGGCCGCGCCGCCGCCAACAGGCTGCGGGTGTATTCGTGGGCCGGCCCTTTGAGCAACGGCGCGGTGGCGCTCTGCTCGAAAATCCGCCCACCGTTGAGCACGACGATCTGATCGGCCATTTGCGCGACGACCGCCAGATCGTGGGACACGTAGACCGCCGTCGCGCCACGCTCGCGCACCACACGCTTGAACGCGCGGAGCACGTCGATCTGGGTCGTCACGTCGAGGGCCGTGGTCGGTTCGTCGAGCACCACCAGCAACGGATCGCTGATCAGCGCCATGGCTGCCATCACCCGTTGCAACTGTCCGCCAGACACCTGGTGCGGGTAGCGCTGACCGATGTTGTCCGGATCCGGCAGGGCCAGGTCGCGGAACAGTTCGATGGCCTTGGCTTCGAGCACGGCGCGGGTGCCCAGGTCATGGATCAACGCCCCTTCCACCACCTGATCGATCAGTTTTTTCGCCGGGTTGAATGCCGCCGCCGCACTTTGCGCGATGTACGACACCCGATTGCCGCGCAGGCCCTGCAACTCATGCTCACTCAACGCAAGCATATTGTGCTCGCCGACCTGCACCACGCCACCGGACAGCCGGCAACCACGCCGGGCGTAACCCAGCAGGGCCAGGGCAATGGTGGTCTTGCCGGATCCGGACTCGCCGATCAGCGCCAGCACTTCACCTTTTTTCAGGGCGAAGCTTACGCCTTTGACGATTTCCGTTTCACCGCGCTCGCCACAGGCGACCACACGCAGGTCTTCAACTCGAATCAATTCACTCATTTCAATGCCCTCCCGTACGGCGACTACGTCGGGACGACAGTCTGTCGATAAACAGATTCACACCGATGGTCAGGGTGCCGATGGCCAGCGCCGGAATCACGATGGCCGGGGCGCCCTGGTTGAGGCCGCCGATGTTTTCCCGCACCAGCGAGCCGAGATCGGCATCCGGCGGTTGCACGCCGAGGCCGAGGAAGCTCATGCCGCTGAGCAGCAAGACGATGAAGCCAAAACGCAGGCCCAGGTCAGTCAGCACCGGGTTGAGCATGTTCGGCAGGATTTCCACACAGGCAATGTACAACCGACGTTCGCCACGGGTACGGGCGACTTGCACGTACTCCAGCGCTTCAATGTTCACCGCCATGCTGCGGGCGATGCGGAACGCGCCAGGGGTGAAACTCAGCACCGCGGTGCAGACCAGCAAGGTCACCGAAGAGCCAAACGCGGAGACCATGATCAGCGCCAGCATCTTGCTCGGAATCGAGATAAAGGCATCCATCAAGCGACTGATGACTTCGTCCAGCCACTTCGGTGACACCACCGACAGCAGCGCACAACCGGTGCCCAGGCCGCTGGCCAGGACGGCTGCGATCAGCGCCAGACCCACGGTGAAGCGGGCGCCGACCAGCACACGGCTGAGCATGTCGCGGCCCAGATAGTCGGTGCCGAATGGGTAAAGGGCGCTGATGCTGTCAAAGACATTGTCGGAGACCACTTCGCCCACCGGGTGCGGCGCCAGCCACGGCCCGAGAAACGCCACCAGCAGCCAGATGACGCACATAGCAGCCCCGATCAGGCCCAGCCACGCCGGGCCATGAGACACCTTGCCCACCGACAGGTCGGGCGCTGCAGGCGTCGATTTCACAATGAGATTGTTCATTGGTTTCTCAGCCTCGGATTGGACAGAATCGCGCACAGGTCGGCAATCAACACCAACCCCAGGTACGCCGTGCAAAACAGCATGGTGCAGGCCTGGACCAGCGCCATGTCACGATTGGTCACGGCATCGACCATCAAGCTGGCGATACCGGGATAGTTGAAGATCGTTTCGACAATCACCACCCCGCCCAGCAGGTACGACAGGCTCAGGGCAATTGCGTTGGCAATCGGGCCGATGGCGTTGGGCAGCGCATGGCGCAGCACAATGCGCATCGGACTGACACCTTTGAGCCTGGCCATTTCCACGTATGGACTGTCGAGCTGGTCGATCACCGCCGCCCGGGTCATGCGCGCCATTTGCGCGACGATGACGCAACACAGGGTCATCACCGGCAGTGCGTAAGTGCGCAGGAATTGCCAGGGCGAGGTGATGTCGCTGGCATAGGACAGCGCCGACAACCAGCCCAGGTTCACCGCGAAAATCAGCACTGCCAGGGTCGCCACCAGGAACTCCGGAACGGCGACCATGGCCAGGGTGAAGAAGCTCAGGAAGCTGTCGATACGCCCGCCGCGGCCCATCGCCGAGCCGATGCCCAGGATCAGCGCCACCGGCACCGAGACCAGCGCCGTGGCAGCAGCCAACATCAGCGTGTTGGGCACCCGACCGGCCATCAGTTCGCCGACCGGCATGGCGTTGGAGACCGACAGCCCCATGTCGCCACTGAGCAGGTTCATCAACCAGTGCAGGTAACGCACCACACCCGGTTGATCGAGCCCCAGTTTCAGGCGCAATGCCGCCACCTGTTCCGGCGTGGCGAACTGCCCGAGCGATTGCTGCGCCGCGTCTCCGGGAAGGACTGCCGTGATCGCGAACACGACCATCGACACGATCAACAAAGTCACGATCGCGGCGCCCAGACGCCGGCCGATCAACCACAGTGTGTTGCTATTCATCGCCTACCCTCCTGCACTGTCCCTGACGTACTACCTGACCACCCATCAAGCATCCAGCCAGACCTGTTCGGCGAACATGTAGCCCATGAAACCACCCAGCGGGTTGCTGCCGTAGCCCTTGATACGCTGGTCCACCCCATCGATGTTGCTGATGAACACCGGAACGCCGATACCACAGTGGTCATGCACCAGCGTCTGCATGTCCGCGTACATTTTGCTGCGCTTGGCATCGTCGGTTTCACCGCGCGCCAGCATCAGCAACTGATCGAACTGCTCGTTCTGCCAGCCGGACTCGTTCCAGGGGGCCTTGGACTGGAAGAACTGCGAGAACATCACGTCGGCATTCGGCCGCGGGTTAATGTTGCCGAAGCTCAACGGGTGCTTCATCCAGTGATTGGACCAGTAGCCGTCGCTCGGCAACCGGTTGACGTCGAGCTTGAGCCCGGCCTGCTTCGCCGATTGCTGCAACAGCACGGCGATGTCCACCGAGCCGGTGGCAGCTGGGGAAGCGACCAGCGGCATGCTGATGTTTTCCATGCCGGCTTTCTTCAGCAGGAATTTGGCTTTTTCCGGGTCATAGACGGTCTGCGGCAGGTCGGCGTTGTAGTAACGCGAACCGGGCGCGATCGGATGGTCGTTACCCACGACGGCGAAACCACGGAAGACCGCCGACTTGACCTGCTCGCGGTCCAGAAGGTGCTTCATGGCCTGGGTAAATTCGGCACTTTTGCCCGGCATCTGATCCTGACGAATGATCAAATCAGTGTAGTTGCCCGACGGTGCATCGACGACTCGGTGCTTGGCGCTGGCCTTGATCCGGCTGGTGGAACGCGGGTTAACCTCGTTGATCATATGCACGTCGCCGGACAGCAACGCGTTGACTCGCGAAGGCTCGTCGGAAATCGCGATGAACTCGATCTCGTCGAGGTACGGCAGGCCCGGTTTCCAGTAGCCGGTGTTGCGCGCTGCAATCGAACGTACGCCCGGCTTGAATTCCTTGACCTTGAACGGCCCGGTGCCGATGCCCTGATTGAAGTCGGTGGTGCCTTCCGGAACGATCAGCAAATGCGACACGGCGAGGATCGACGGCAGTTCGGAGTTCGGCGCGCTCAGGCGGATCTGCACTTCGTTGGTGCCCGTCGCCTTGATCTCGGCAAACTGCTCCATCAACGGCATGATCTTGGAGCCGGTCAGCGGATCCTTGTGGCGCGACAGCGAGAACACCACGTCGGCAGCGCTCAGGGTTTTGCCGTTGTGGAAGGTCACGTCCTTGCGCAGGGTGATGGTCCACAGCGTGGCATCGGTGTTGTCGATGCGCTCGGCCAGCTCCAGTTGGGGCACCAGGTGCGAATCGAAACGGGTCAGACCGTTGTAGAACATGAAGTGGCGCACGTAGTCGGTCGACAACGCACCTTTAGCCGGATCGAGGGTGTCGGCGGTCGAGCTGGACATCCCGGCAACGCGAATTCGTCCACCCGGCTTGCCTTTTCCAGCCGGCGTGGCTTCCTCAGCGAAGAGCTTGCCGGCGGCACTGAACAGGCTGCCGGTACCCGCTGCGGCGACACCCGCTACCCCGAGCATCTGCAGCGCACTGCGACGCGACATGCCGCGGTTGAGGCCCTCGAACACGCGCAGGCTTTCCTGGCCGGAGATCAGTTTGGGGTCGTTATTGTTGTCAGTCATCACTGTTGTACCTGTCGAAAAAGAGAAGGTTCGAGTGCTCGCGGATGTCCGGAGCGTCCTGGAAACGCAAACGACGGTGGCGCCACAACATCAACTCAATGCAAATAGTCCTGGAAGCGGTAGTAAGCGCCCACGAACGGCAGGAACCACGGCTTGCCGAAATGCCCGGGGATCGCCGGCCAGTCGAGTTCCCGCCAGGGGTTGGCCTCGGCCTTCCCGGCCATCACGTCGGCCATGACCTGGCCCATGTGCACCGACATCTGCACGCCATGGCCGCTGTAGCCCATGGAGTGAAAAACACCGCCGTGCTGGCCGGCCCGAGGCAAGCGGTCGGACGTCATGTCCACCAGCCCGCCCCAGCAATAATCGATCTTGACGCTGGCCAATTGCGGGAACATCTGCACCATCGCCGCCTGCAGCACTTTGCCGCTCTTGGCATCGTTGACGCTGTCGGACATGGCAAACCGCGCACGACCGCCGAACAGCAGACGGTTGTCCGGCGTCAGGCGGAAGTAGTTGCCGATCATCCGGCTGGTGACATAGGCACGATGGCCGGGCAGCATTTGGTCAATCAGCGCTTGCGGCAGCACTTCGGTGGCAATCACGAAACTGCCCACCGGCACGATCCGCCGCCGATACCAACCCAGGCCTCCGTGCTGACAGGCACCGGTGGCCAGCAGCACTTGCCCGGCGTGCAGCGAACCCTTGCTGGTATTGACCTGATAGCCACCAGCCCGGGCTTTCCAATCCAGCACCGAAGTGCCTTGATGGACCAGCGCGCCGTGACGCACCGCGGCCTCGGCCAGACCCACGCCGAAGCGCCCGACGTGCATTTGCACACCGTTGCGCTGCAGCAAGGCGCCATGGAACTGCGCCGAATTGACTTCGGCGCGGGTCTGCTCGGCGGACAGCAACTCGACATCGGCATCGACTTCCCGGCGAATCAATTCGCAGGTCCGTGCCAGGCCTTCGTAGTGCATCGGCTTGGCGGCCAACTTGAGCTTGCCGTTGCGCACCAGGTCACAAGCGATCTGCTCCTGCTGCACCAACGACACCACGCTCTGCACTGCGCTCTCATAGGCCTGGTAGTAGGCTCGGGCCTTGTCGGCACCGAGACTGGCACTCAGGCCGGCGTAATCCTGGGCAACCCCGGTATTGCACTGGCCACCATTGCGGCCAGAGGCTTCGCCGATCACCCGCCCCGCTTCCAGGACCACCACACTGGCCCCCTGCAGGGCCAATGCCCGAGCCGCCGCCAAGCCGGTGAAACCACCACCGACGATGGCCACGTCGACCTGCCCGGGCAATGCGCCGAGCTGTGCGCCGGTGAAGGCCGGTGCCGTGTCGAGCCAGTAGGATTCGCTGCCCATGTTTAATCCCTATGCCAATAAGCCAATGCCAGAAAGAGTGCCGTTACAGACCGACCAGCCCGGCCAGACCACCAATATCCGCAATCTGCTGGTAGCCATAGAAGGCATTGCCCGGCACTTCATGACCGCGCGCGACGAAGGCCTTGTTCTTGATCTTCATATCGTGAGCCGGCATCAAGTCGTAACGGAAGCTGGAGGACACATGCAAGATGTCTTCCGGACCGCAGTTGAGGTTGTCGAGCATGAATTCGAACGCGGCCAGACGTGGCTTGTAGGCCTGTGCCTGCTCGGCGGTGAAGACTTTGTGGAACGGCGCGCCGAGCTTGTCGACGTTGGACATGATCTGGCTGTCGCTGGCGTTGGAGAAAATCACCAGAGGGATCTTGTCGGCGATTTTCGACAGGCCGGCTGGCACGTCCGGGTGCGGGCCCCAGGTTGGCACGGCGTCGTAATACAGCTGACCTTCGTCGCGGTATTCGACGCCCCAGCGCTTGCAGGTCCGTGCCAGGGCAGTCTTGAGAATTTCGTCATAAGGCCTCCAGTCACCCATGACCTGGTCCAGGCGATAGGCCGAGAAATCCTTGACGAACTGATCCATCTGCTCCGCAGGGACGCGATCGGCGAACAGCTCGCGGGTCATCGTGCCCATGTGGAAATTGGTCAGCGTACCGTAGCAGTCGAACGTAATGAATTTGGGGCGAAGAAAGCTCATTGAGTGCGGTCCTGAAGTTCGTTGAGGTCATGGCGCGACAAGCATTCGCTTCGATTGCGAAGCAGTGATGCAACGCTGCAGCACACCGTCATTACAACACTGTGAAATCAGCAGATGGCGTTAAAAGCGATCTGCGTTCGATACAAATCACCGTTTTAGCCGCCCCCCTCAGCAGACTTTGCGGTGCGCACAAGCCTTGGGCAAACCCCATATTTATGCGCACTTATTGGGCCCTCACAACCCATTTATACGCGCGCGCGTGGTCCATCACCGCAGAAACTGCGCCGAGCGCCGGGATTGTTGGTGCACCTGCCGGCACATCACTGTTTCGCTGCGGCGCACGGCAGATCCAGCTGAGCAACCGCATCCGAAGCGCAGCATTTTCAACTGCAGAAAACCCTGCCTGGACGATGGGTCTCACTGCCTGGCAAACAGCCTTTTAACGGCGCTGATTCGTCCGAGCATTTGCTGCCGACAGCGCCGGGCAATTTAGTAGTAACTGTCGTCTGGCGGCCTGCGCTTCGCGGAATCTACCGAATACTTCTGCCCCCCTTGCCATGCCGTCATTCAGATGGGATACAGGCGTCATCACGCCGGACAACCGGTTGCTCGCGCACACTTTTCATCGGAGATTCGTCATGTCCGCCCCGCTTCCTTCATACAGCTATCGCCCAATGACCACCGCCGACCTGCCTGCCGCCCATGCACTGTCCGTGCAATTGAAGTGGCCCCATCGCCTGGATGACTGGGCCATGCTGCACCGAGTCAGCAAAGGCTTTGTCGTGCTGGATGGCGAGCGCCTGATTGGGTCGGCCTTCGCTTGCCCACAAGGGGATTTCACCACCATTGGCCTGGTGATCGTCAGTGACGACTATCAAGGCAAGGGCATCGGTCGCAAGCTGATGGAACTGGCGCTGGACGCCTGCCAGTCGAGCACGCCGATGCTCAACGCGACGCTGGCCGGCGCACCGCTGTACAGCAGCCAGGGCTTTGTCGAGTTCGGCCGGATCCAGCAGCATCAAGGCCAGGTCCAGGCCCCCACGCCAGCGCCCCTGGCTGATGGCGAAGAGTGCCGCCCACTGAGTACAGCGGATCAGCCTCGGCTGCTGGAATTGGCCAATGCCGGTAGCGGACTGGATCGGCAGGCAGTACTCGCCGACCTGTTCCCCGTCGTCGAGCAGTCGGTGGGCATTGTGCGCGACGGGCAACTGCAGGCTTTCGCATTGATGCGCCCCTTCGGCCGTGGCCGCTGCATCGGCCCGGTGATCGCGCAGAACCTCGCCCAGGCCCAGCACCTGATCGCCACGTTGCTGAGCCAGGTGCCGGATGCCTTCGTGCGCATCGACATTCCGGCCGACTGTGGCTTGAGTGACTGGCTGGAAGCCGCCGGACTGAAAAAGGTCGATACCGTCGCGCAGATGGCGCGCGGCACGCCACCGCAAACCATCAGCGGCGTGCAGCAGTTTGCCCTGGTCACTCAAGCCATCGGCTGAGCCTCTGCTCGCCTCGTATCACGCCTCTCAATTCTCGTGTTTACCCGGAGCGCTACCCCTATGTCCCAACCTTCCATTCTGCTGCTGGCTCGCGCCGATGGCCGTCGCGTCGACACACCTTTCAGCCAACAGGCATTGAGTGCGGCGGACCCATTCGCGGCAAGCCGCCAGGTCGCCTGGTCAGGCTCTGACGGCGTGTCGGCGGGCATCATCGACGGGCGTCACGCGGTTGCCAGCGATGACTATCCGCACAGCGAAACCATCGTCGTGCACAGCGGCCAGGTGACACTGAAAACCCCGGACCAGACACTGCAACTGACGGTCGGTGGCAGCGCAGTCATCGGTCGCGGCACCGTCGTGTACATCGAGGCACAGGAGGGAACGCAGTGGGCGTTCTGCAGCGTCACCACAGCGTTGCCCACCCCAGGCCTGACACTCCTCGACCCGCTGGCGCTGCTGTCACCTTCGGCCGCCCCGGAGCCACAGATACTGATTGGCCCGACACCCCAATGCCGCTCTCGCAACGCCTTCGAAGACAACGCCACCGACCTGCGCGTCGGCGTCTGGGACTCGACGCCCTACACCCGTCACGGCCGTGGGCACAAACTCAACGAGTTGATGCACTTGATCGAAGGCAGCGTGACCTTGACGGCTGACGACGGGGCAAGCGTGACCGTCGATACCGGTGACAGCGTGTTCGTTGCCCAGGGTGCACCCTGCGCCTGGCAAAGCACCCGGTACGTGCGCAAGGTGTATGCCGTCAAGTAAATGAGCGGGTGCAGACGCGCGGCCTGATCCCGCGCTGGATCGAGTGCCGCGTTTTCGTCCTGCATACAGCAGATTCTCCTTTGCCGAGCTGAACAACGGCATCGTTGACCGAGATCGTTTTGTTAATTTATGGCCAGGACAGGGCCCTGGGGAATACCTCGCAAGCCAGCGCGTTGCCCTGCTTCGCAGTCTCTTGTGCCCTGCTGTTCACAGCGCCCATTACCGCTCCAAGGAGCTCGTTTGATGACTACACACGCTTCGAATAGCTACCGCGTTGATCCGCACATGTCGCAGCGGTTTTACATCAACGGACAGTGGTCGGAACCGGTCAGCCCGGCGAGCTTGCCGGTGGTCAATCCTGCGACTGAAACCGTGGTTGCCGAAGTTGCACGCGGAATGGCCGAGGATGTCGATCTGGCGGTGGCTGCCGCACGGGCGGCCTTTCCAGGCTGGTCCGCTTCCAGTGCTGCGTCACGGGCGGCGTTTCTTGGAAAGATCCATGAGCTCATCCTGGAGCGCAAAGAGGAGTTGGCACAGGCGCTCTCGCTGGAGATGGGCGCAGCGATCGGCTTCGCCCGGGCGATGCAAGTGCCCCTGGCAGCCGAACACGTGCGGGTCGCACGGGATCTGCTGACCAGCTATCGCTTCCAGACACTCGAAGGCAGCACCGCGATTGAACGCGAACCCATCGGCGTCTGCGGTCTGATTACGCCGTGGAACTGGCCGCTGTATCAGATCACCGCGAAGGTCGCCCCGGCGATCGCGGCTGGGTGCACGGTGGTGCTCAAACCCAGCGAACTGTCACCGCTGAGCGCCCTGCTCTTCGCTCAACTGGTACACGACGCAGGGCTGCCGCCGGGGGTCTTCAACCTGGTCAATGGCAGTGGTCCGGAGGTCGGTGAAGCGATTGCTGCGCACGCCGACATCGACATGATTTCGATTACCGGCTCAAACCGCGCCGGCGCGCTCGTCGCGCAAGCAGCCGCACCGACCGTCAAGCGCGTCACTCAGGAGCTGGGCGGCAAGTCGCCGAACCTGTTGCTCCCCGATGCCGACTTCGCCAAGGCCGTTCCACTGGGCGTAATGTCGGCGTTTCGCAACGTCGGCCAATCGTGCAGCGCCCCGACCCGAATGATCGTGCCCAGGGACAGGCTGGCGGAGGTCGAGGCACTGGCCGCCGCCACGGCCAATGCAATCATCGTCGGTGACCCCCAATCCGAAGATACGGTCCTGGGCCCGATTGCCAACGAGGCTCAGTTCAAGCGCGTGCAAGTCATGATCGAAGCGGGTCTGAATGAAGGCGCCAAACTGGTGTGCGGCGGCCTGGGTCGGGTAGCGGGTCACGCCAAGGGGTTTTACGCCCGGCCGACGATTTTCTCCGAGGTCGACTCGTCCCTGCGCATCGCCCAGGAAGAAATCTTTGGACCGGTGCTGTGCATCATTGCCTATGACACCCTCGATGAGGCCATCGCGATTGCCAACGACACGGTGTATGGCCTCAGTGCCCACGTCCAGTCCCAGGACCTCGCTCAGGCACGAGCAGTCGCCTCGCGTATTCGCGCAGGACAAGTGCTGCTCAACTACCCCGCCTGGAACCCCATGGCGCCTTTCGGTGGCTACAAACGCTCCGGCAATGGCCGTGAATTTGGTGTGTACGGTTTTGAGGAGTATCTGGAAACCAAAGCCATTGTCGGGTTTGGTGAGTAACTGCAGGGTTGAGGCGGTGCGGCCAAAGGCCTCATCGCCAGCAGGCTCCTACAGGTTTTGGGGTCGATCACCGGATCTTCGAACAACCCAGTCCAGTCTCAACGCAACCGCAACGCATCCACCACCCCCGCCGCAATCGCCATCCCCACCAGATCCGGCAAGGTCTGCGCCTGCATTCGCTTCATCACCCGCGCGCGGTACAGGTCGACCGTCTTCGCACTGACCCCCAACTGCTCGGCAATTTCCCGAGTGGTGTAGCCCTGTACCAGCGGCAACAGCACATCGCGCTCACGCGGGGTCAGGGAAGCGAGCCGGTCCTGCAGGTGCTGCTGGCCCTGACTGTGGGTCTGGCTCAGGGAGCACTTGCTCAGCGCCTGCTGCACACTGTCGAGCAGTAACTGCTCGTTGTAGGGCTTCTCGATAAAGTCATGGGCGCCAGCCTTGAAGGCGCGGACCACGATGGGCACATCGGCGTGCGCGCTGACAAAAATGACCGGCAGATTCAGCTCGCGCAGGCGCATTTCTTCCTGCACGTTCAACCCGCCCATGCCGGGCATGCGCACGTCCAACAGGACACAGGCATCGCGACCGGCCTCGCAGGCGTTGAGAAATTCACTGCCGCTGGTGAACGGCAAGGCCGTCAGCCCTACCGACTCGAGCAGCCAGACTGTCGATTCGAGCATCCCCTGGTCGTCATCGACCACGTACACCACCTGCTCCGTCATTGCCTTATTCCTGTGCTTTTCGGGTTGCGCCGGCCAATGGCAAACGGCAGCTCATCAACAGTCCGACCGCCTGGCGCCGCGCCTGCAACTCGCCGCCGAAGCCTTCGATCAAGCTGCGACTCATGGACAGGCCCAGTCCAAGGCCATCGGCCTTGCTGGTGTAGAACGGGGTAAACAGCTGCGCCAGTTGCTCCTCGCTGACGCCCGGGCCCTGGTCCTGTACCTGGATCTCGACACTGGCGGCCCCCACCTGCCCAGCCGTCATGACGACTAACGAAGGCTCGGCGGGATGCTGTTCGCGGTTGGCATCGATGGCGTTGCGCAGCAGGTTCAACAGCACCTGCTCCAGCAACACCCGGTCGGCATACACCGGCGGCAGATTATCCGGGAGTCGATCCTCGATTGTCACTTGGCAATTGGCCGCCTGCCAGGCACACAAACGCACGGCCTCGCGGGCCACCTCGCTGAAGTCCAGCGCCTGCATACGTCGCTGGCCCTTGCGCAGGAACCCACGCAGGCGACTGATCACCTGCGCGGCATGGGTGGCCTGGTGGCTGATGCGTTGCAGGCCCTGAGCGACCTTTTCCGCCGCCTGGGGATTGCTGCCCAGGGTCTGCAAATAACGCTGGCTGGCATTCGCGTAATTGACCACCGCCGCCAGCGGCTGATTGATTTCATGGGCGATGCCCGAAGCCAGTTCGCCCAGGGTCACCAGGCGCGCGGTGTGCGCCAGTTCGTCCTGATGCCGGCGCTGCTGGGCTTCACGCAGTTCGCGCTCGGTCATGTCCCGCGCCACCAGCGAGTAATAGCGCTCGCCGGCAGCCGCCCGATGCGCCAGCAACACCAGCGACACCGGCACCGAACGACCACCGCCGGACGGTTGCAGGCGCGCGTCGGTGCTCCACACGCCCTCGCGCTCGGCACTGGGCCAGCCATCGCGTTGCAGACGCGCCAGGTCGTCACTGGCGAACAATTCAGCGAGATCGGGCATCGGCTGTTCAGCGCCGATTCCGAGGATGCGCCGCGCGGCGGGGTTGAGGTAGGTGACCTGTCCCAGCGGGTCGATGAACAACACTGGATCGGTATTGGCCTCGACCACTTCGGCCAGGCGTCGCTTATTTTCCTCGGCCTGCACCCGTGCCGTGATATCCCGCGACACGCTGACCACCTCCACCACGGCACCGGTGTAGGTTTCGCGGATTGCCCGGCAGGCGGTTTCGAACCACAGGTAATGCCCGTCGCGGTGACGGATGCGGTAGGTCATGGTGTGGTAACCGTCCTGCGCCAGCGCTTCCTGCGCACGCTGCATCAGACTGGCCAGACCCTGGACATGGAACAGGCCCTGGGCCGGTTGCCGGCGCAGCTCTTCGGGCCAGTAGCCGAGCAGGGTCCAGGACGCCGGCGAGGCATCGAGAAACAGCCCGTCCGGGGTGTGCCGGGAGATCAGGTCGGTGGTGTTTTCGATGATCAGCCGGTACAGCCGGCGTGCCGTGGCCGCTTCACGCCGGGCGACAATCTGCGCGGTGGCGTCGTGGCATCGGGCGAGCACACGCTTGGCCTGCGGATCGGGGATGAAGGTCCAGGTGAGGATCCGCGCCTGCAACTGCACCTCGACCTCTTCGATGGCCCGCTGCTGATCAAGACAGGCGCGTACCAGCATCAGGTAATTCACTGGCAGCAGCTCCTCCACCTGCGCCGGAGAACGCTCGCCAAGTAACGCCAGCAACGCCGGGTTGAACGCCAGCGGCTGGCCTTGCGGGTCAAGCAACAGGCTGGGCTGCGGGTCGTGGGGTAGCAGCGGCGATTCAGGCGTCTGGCTCATGGGCGGTCCAGGGATTCAAAGTCGCCCAGCATATACCGGGACGCGACTGATTAGGCTTCGAGAGAAGCAAATATAGTAGATATACTATACGTCTTAGGTTGTACTTCCATATCTATCGCCAAATGTATATAAAGCACACCGGACATTTAAAGATGACCTCGGCGCACACGCCGGGTCACCGATCAGAGCTAACAATCAGCCACCGGGTACCGTACATGTCGATCTATGAACAAGGGCTCAGCCCTGCGCCTGTCAATCACATCGCCTTGTCTCCGCTCAGCTTCATCGAGCGCACGGCCAGTGTTTATCCCCACTACCCCGCCGTGATCCACGGCTCGATCCGCCGCACCTGGGCGCAGACTTATGCCCGCTGCCGGCGCCTGGCCTCGGCCCTGGCCGGACGCGGGATCGGCAAGGACGACACGGTGGCGGTGATGCTGCCGAATATTCCCGAGATGCTCGAAGTGCATTTCGGCGTGCCGATGATCGGCGCCGTGCTCAACCCGCTCAACGTGCGCCTGGATGCCGAAGCCATCGCCTTCATGCTGCAGCATGGCGAAGCCAAGGTGCTGATCACCGACCGCGAGTTCCACGCCGTGATCCACGCCGCCCTGGGCATGCTTGATCACCCGCCGCTGGTGATCGATGTCAACGACCCGGAGTATGGCGAAGGACAGGCCGTAAGCGAACTGGACTACGAGGCGCTGCTGGCCGAGGGCGATCCGGACTTCGCCTGGCAGTGGCCGGCGGACGAGTGGCAGGCGATCTCGCTGAATTACACCTCGGGCACCACCGGCAATCCCAAGGGTGTGGTTTATCACCATCGCGGCGCCTATTTGAACGCGCTGGGCAACCAGATGACCTGGGCCATGGGCAATCATCCGGTGTACCTCTGGACCCTGCCGATGTTCCACTGCAATGGCTGGTGCTACCCCTGGACCATCACCGCGCTGGCCGGGGTCCACGTGTTCCTGCGCCGCGTTGATCCGCAGAAGATCCTGACCCTGATTCGCGAACACCAGATCACTCATTTGTGTGGTGCGCCGATCGTGCTCAATGCGCTGGTGAACATGCCGGAATCGGCCAAGGCGGCGATCGATCATCCGGTCAACGCCATGGTTGCCGGTGCCGCGCCACCGGCCAAGGTGATCGGTGCGGTGGAGCAGATGGGCATCAAGGTCACCCACGTCTACGGCCTGACCGAAACCTACGGCCCGGTGACTATTTGTGCCTGGCATGCCGAGTGGGACGCCTTGCCCCTCGACGAGCGAGCCCAGGTCAAGGCGCGCCAGGGCGTGCGCTACGCCACCCTGGAAGGAGTGATGGTCGCCGACTCCAGCACCCTCGAACCGACCCCGCGTGACGGCCAAACCATCGGCGAGGTCTTCATGCGCGGCAACACGGTGATGAAGGGCTACCTGAAGAATCCCAGCGCCACCGCCGAAGCCTTCGAAGGCGGCTGGTTCCACACCGGCGACCTGGCGGTTTGTCATCCGGACGGTTACGTCGAGATCAAGGACCGCCTCAAGGACATCATCATTTCCGGCGGCGAGAACATTTCCACCATCGAACTCGAAGGCGTGCTGTACCGCCACCCGGGCGTGATGGAGGCGGCGGTGGTCGCCCGTCCCGACGAAAAATGGGGCGAAACTCCCTGCGCCTTCGTCACCCTGAAGGCCGATCACCAGGACGTGCGCGAGGCCGACATCATCAGCTTCTGCCGCGAACACCTGGCCGGCTTCAAGGTACCGCGCACGGTGGTCTTCACCCTGCTGCCGAAGACCTCCACCGGCAAGATCCAGAAGTACGTCCTGCGCGAACGGGCCGAAGCGCTCTAGGCCAACCACGACCACTCGCCAGCCGGCGACGGGACCGCTGCCCGTCGCCGCACCAGAACAACCGTCCTTGTGAGGTTTACCCGATGCCCGAATTCAACGCCCCGTTGCGCGACATGCGCTTTGTCCTGCACGAAGTGTTCGACGCCCCTGCCCTGTGGGCGCGCCTGCCAGCGTTGGCGGAAACGGTCGATGCTGACACCGCCGATGCGATTCTCGAAGAAGCGGCGAAAGTCACGTCGCAATTGATTGCCCCGCTCAATCGCAGCGGCGACGAAGAAGGCGCGCAATGGCGCGACGGCCAGGTCAGCACCCCGAGCGGTTTCCAGCAGGCCTATGCGACCTACATCGAAGGCGGCTGGGTCGGTCTGGCAGGCAATGCCGAATACGGTGGCATGGGCATGCCGAAGATGCTCGCGGTGCAGGTCGAGGAAATGCTCTACGGCGCCAACTCCAGCTTCGCCCTGTATTCGGCCCTGAGTTCCGGCGCCTGCCTGGCCCTGGATGCGCACGCCAGCGAGGCGCTGAAAAATATCTACCTGCCACCGATGTATGAGGGGCGCTGGGCCGGTTCCATGTGCCTCACCGAAGCCCACGCCGGCACCGACCTGGGGCTGATCCGCAGTCGCGCCGAACCTCAGGCCGATGGCAGCTACCGGATCAGCGGCAGCAAGATTTTCATCACCGGTGGCGAGCAGGACCTGACCGAGAACATCATCCATTTGGTGCTGGCCAAGTTGCCGGACGCACCTGCGGGTCCCAAGGGCATCTCGCTTTTCGTGGTGCCCAAGGTGCTGGTCAACCCGGACGGTTCCCTCGGCGCAGCGAACGCCGTGAGCTGTGGTTCGCTGGAACACAAAATGGGCATCAAGGCCTCGGCCACCTGCGTGATGAACTTCGACGGCGCCAGCGGCTGGCTGGTGGGCGAAGCCAACAAGGGCCTGGCGGCGATGTTCACCATGATGAACTACGAACGTCTGTCGATCGGCATCCAGGGCATAGGCTGCGCTGCCGCGTCCTATCAAAGCGCGGTGGCCTACGCTCGCGAACGGGTGCAAAGCCGTGCGCCGAGCGGTGCCGTGGCTCCAGAGAAGGCCGCCGATCCGATCATCGTGCATCCGGATGTGCGCCGCATGTTGCTGACCATGAAGGCCATGACCGAAGGCGGTCGGGCGTTTGCCTGCTATGTCGGGCAGCAACTGGACCTGGCGAAATATGCCGATGAGCCGGCCGAGCGCAACAACGCTCAGGCGCTGGTGGCCCTGCTGACGCCGGTGGCCAAGGCGTTCTTTACCGACAGCGGGCTGGAAAGCTGCATCCACGGCCAGCAGGTGTTCGGCGGCCATGGTTATATTCGCGAGTGGGGTCAGGAGCAGTTGGTGCGTGACGTGCGCATCGCGCAGATCTACGAAGGCACCAATGGCATCCAGGCGCTGGACCTGCTGGGACGCAAGGTGCTTGCCGACAACGGCCAGGCGCTGCGCCAGTTCACCGCCGAGATCCGCCGCTTCGCCGATCAGCCGGGCGCGCCGTTTGCCGGAGAACTGTTCGAGGCGGTGCAACGCCTTGAGGATGTCAGCGATTGGCTGCAAACGCGGGCCGCGGACAATCGCAATGAAATTGGCGCGGCGTCGGTGGAGTACCTGCACCTGTTTGGCTACCTGGCCTATGCCTGGCTGTGGGCACGCATGGCCCAGGTGGCGGAGCAGAATCTGCCTGAAGATCCGGCTTTCTACGGCGGTAAACTGGCCACCGCGAACTTCTACATGCAGCGCCTGCTGCCGCGCATGGCCAGCCTGGAACAGTCGATCCGCGCCGGCAGCGAGTCGTTGTTCGGGTTGAGTGCGGAGCAGTTTTGAAGCGCCCCCCCAAACTGTAGGAGCGAGCCTGCTCGCGATGGGGCCATCAGCCGCACCGCATCAACTTCATCGCGAGCAGGCTCGCTCCTACAAGGTTTTGTGGTGCTCGAAGGTCCCGTGCCCCCTCACTCCTCATCCTTCTGCACATTGTTATGCTGCGCCAGGTAGCGATCCAGGGTCGGGTTTGCCTGGGCGGGGTCGCCGGCCACTTGCCACAGGCGGCGTTCGATGCCCTGGGCCAGCAAGTGGCCGACTGCCGATTCGATGGCCGACAGCACGCAGAGTTGCGCCGGTTCGTTGGTGGTGTAGCCGACTTCAGCTTCCAGCAACTTCTTGAACTCGATGAACTTGAACACCCCGGCGCTGCGGGCAACCGAGTAGATGGTTTTGCTGGTCATCACGTTGGCCAGCACCTGGCCGCTGCGCACATCCACCGCCCGCAGGTTGATCGAGACCTGGTCGACCCGGTACTCGCGAGAGATATCAATGCCCAGGTAGCGCGCCCCTTCCCCGCCACTCTTGACGTTGGTGTCATAGGCGATGATGCCGCCTTCGAGCATCAGGTTCGCCGCTTGCAACGGTGGCAACTCCGACTGGATATTCACCGGCGTGTTGGGTTTTTTCTGCGAAGCGCGGATGATTTTGCGCTCGGTCAGCAGATTCTGCAGACCTTCACGCTCCAGTACCACGAACCAGCCACTGGCCTGCAGCGCGTCCATCAGCATGCTCGCCGCGCCCTGGGTGACGCTGGTGGAAAACGAACTGGCCGGGGTCGGTTTGTACTGCCCGGTCTGGTCACGGAAGCCATACACCACCGCCATCAGGCGCCCCTTGGGACGCGGCATGTTCAGCAGGTCGTAATAAGTCGAGGCACGCGGTGTCAGCGTCGGCGTCTCGCCTTCCTGCTCAGCGCCCACCGGTTCGCGCAGTGCGCAGCCCTGCAAGGTGAACAGCAGCGTCATCATCAGGATTATTGTTTTCATGTCCGTCCCTCCCCATCGTCCCGAATCCCCTTAAGGGGCCAGGCCATTCACTTGGATTTCCGAAATTTCGCCGGTCGCGCGGTCGGTCACCTGAATACTCAGAGCCCCCGAGTCGTCGATGACGTCGACGATGAACGAGTCGGTGGACAGGCTCCCGGTATTGCCCGTGGAGATGTTGTCCAGCAACTGCGACAGCAGCCGCGACTGCAACTGGCTGGTGAAGCGATCCAGGGCCGAGGTGCCAGTGGTGGTGGCCCGCGACTTGATGTCCGGGTCGTCGTAGTCGTTCTGTGCCTGGGCGTTATTGAGCAGCCAGGTGCCGTTCAGCGGATTGCCGCCGAACGATGGGTTGATCGGGGTGTAGACCAGTTCCGTGGCCTGGACCAGGCCGCAGCTGCCCAGACCTAGCAACAACAGGCCGGCACGCCGTGAGAGGCTTGTGCTGTTCATAGTTCGTCCTTCTCCAGGTCGGTGGTGTCTTGTAGCAGCGTTTCGAGCCTGCGCTGGGAGATCTGCGCCTTGACCAGGTCGGCGGCCTCGACGGCGGTGTCTTTCAGTTCGGTGGTATTGGGGGCCAGGAAGCGCCGGTAAACCAGGCGCCGCTCATACTCCACCGTCACCAGGCTGCCCCAGCGTGCGTCCGGGCGTTCGCGCACCACCAGGTTGAAGTCCATGCGGCTGATGGCGCGCATGCGGTCGGCGAAGTAGTAGTAAAAATCGTGGCCGACGTGGGAGATGGTGTTGTCGATGATGAAGCCCGCCATTTCGTCTTCGTCGTCACCGCGCGCGGCGCTGGTGGCAAGCGTCAGCATCAGGGCCAGGGATGTCAGGAACAGACCATTCATGAGTACGCCTCCTTAGCGATCTGCCGTGGCGGACGGGGTTTTCACCTGTCCCGCCGGGCCGTCGAGAAATGCCTTTTCGGCGACAAACTGCCAATCCGAATACTGCGTCATGCCGTTGAAGTCGACCCACTGGGCGGGGAAGTCCGCCTGCTTGAGCGGCAGCTCGTGGGACTGGCTGTAAACCCCGGTAATGCGCCCGTCTATGCCGCGGGTGAAGCCCCATTCCTCGGTATTGCCAATCGGGTCCGGGTACAAGCGGCGAATGTGCGACCGAGGTGTCGGGAAACGCTGATCCACCAGCAGGTCCGCCAGCTCCTGCGGGTACAGCGCCACGCCGGGCGAACTGCGGTAGTAGCTGCGCAAGGCCTGGGCATACTGGGTGCCGACCCACAGCAGCTGGCGTTCGCGATCACGCCGGGCGCTGGTCGACCACAGCTCGCCGGCACTGGCCAGGGCCATGCCCATGACCACGATCAGGAACAGCACGCCCAGGTAGGTGAAGCCGCCTTCGGCGTGGGGGCTACCACTCGGAATACAGGCTGCCATCACGCGCCCTCCCGGTAGCACCACTCTTCACATCGGCGACTCCGCCGGCCACTCCATCCGGTGGCGCGACCAGTACCCACAAATCGCTGCGCTCGCTGATCGGGTCCATGGGCGCGTTGCGCAGGTAGCGTTGCTCGACCAGTTGATCGAGGGAATCTGGGTAGTGACCGGTGTCGCCGTAGTAGT
The DNA here is from genome assembly GCF_024519635.1 of Pseudomonas sp. Pse1. Taxonomy (NCBI): domain Bacteria; kingdom Pseudomonadati; phylum Pseudomonadota; class Gammaproteobacteria; order Pseudomonadales; family Pseudomonadaceae; genus Pseudomonas; species Pseudomonas sp. Pse1. The sequence goes on along the minus strand of NZ_JALJRO010000011.1, from coordinate 108,526 downwards.
GATCCAGGGCTTCGCGCATGGCCGACAGACTCTGGCGCAGCGTGGTTTCCTTGGAGGTTTCCAGGCTGTTGAAGTAGCGCGGCAGTGCGATCGTCATCAGGGTCGCGATGATCGCCATCACCACCATCAGTTCCAGCAGGGTAAAACCCTTTTCCCGGCGCATAAGCTCACCACTCACTGTAAGCGATACCGTTGAGGCCCTTGCCGCGGGCGTGGGAGTACACGTCGTAGACGTCCTCGCCTTCACGCGGGCTCTGGGCCGTGCTGTCGTAGGAGCGCAGGCCCCAGCCACCCTGATCGTCACGCTTGGCCGTGGCGAACGGGTCACGCGGGATGCGCCGCAGGAAGTAAAACTTGGCGCCCTTGGCACTGCGCACATCCCGTACTCCGTCCACCAACACTTGCAGGCTTGGCGGGTAGCCGCTGCTGTTCAACGACTTCTCGATGTAGCCGGCGTCGAAGGCGCGCTTGTAGGCATCGAGGGCATCGCGAATCTGGTACAGCGCGGTGCGCAGATCCTGCTCCTTGCCCCGGCGCACAATGGTCTCAGTGAGCGGCGCGGCCATGCCGGCGAGCAAGCCGATCAGGGCCAGGGTCACCACCACTTCAATCAGGGTGAAACCGCGCACCGAGCGTTTCATGACTCAAGGCCTCTCGATTGGGTGATTGGAGGCAACAGGCTGGGACGGCAGCTCGATCGAGACGTTGGCGTCACGGCGCGGCGCCGGTACGTGCATGCTGGTCTCGGTGCCGGTCTGGAACTCCATGTCCGACGGGCTCTGGTACGGCAGGTTGCGCACGATCCGCGGGGTGATCGACAGCACCAGTTCGGATTTGCCAACAGTGTCCTTGTTGCTGCCGAACAGCCGGCCCAACCCTGGGATATCGCCGAGGCCGGGGATCTTGTTGCCGGTGGCCAGGTGGTCGTTGCGCACCAGACCGGCAAGGATCTGGGTTTCGCCATCATGCAGGCGCAGGGTGGTTTGCGCGTTGCGGGTATCGACCTGAACCGGGATGGTGCCCTGGCGAGTCGGCTCCAGCGGTGTGGCGTTACTCACTTCAAGGGCAATCTTGATCGCCACTTCGTTGTTCAGGTGAACGATTGGTTGCACTTCCAACTTCAGACCGACGTCGAGGTAGGTCACGCTTTCGGTGATCACCGGGCCCTGGGTCGACGGCACCGAAGTGGCGCTGATGATCGGCACCCGCTGGCCGATGTGGATCCGTGCCTGCTCACGATTGGTCACGCGGATCACCGGGCTGGCCAGGGTGTTGATGTCGTTGTCCTGGGCGTTGATCTTGGCCTGCGGCGACGGGTTGATGCTGATGCGGCTGGAGTTAAGACCTTTGAGCTGGTCAAGAATGGTCACCGGGTTGCCGTCCTCGGTGAGCACGCCGAAAGTGTTGGGCCATTGCAGGCCGAGGTCGAGAATGCGCTGGCGGGCGACCTCCATCACTTCCACTTCAAGCACCACTTCCGGGTTCGACTGATCCTGGGATTGCAGGAGCTTCTCGGCCATCCGCACCGCGTCTTCGGTGTCGCGCATGGTCAGGGTGTTGAGGCGTTCATCGACAAACACGTCGCGGGTCTTGAGCATGGTCTTGATCATGTTCAACGCAGTGTTGGAATCGATGCTGGTCAGGTAGAAGGTGCGCATCACCAGCTCCTGGTAATCCTTGAGCTTCTGCGGTGAGTCCGGGTAGATCAGGATGGTGTTGTCGTTCACCACTTTCTGGTGCAACTGGTTCTGCTGCAGCAGCAATTCGACGGCGTCTTCGATGCGCACTTCACGGACGAAGATGGTCGCCTTCATGTCGGGGCGCAGGTCCTTGTCGAAGATGAAGTTGAGTCCGGCGACCTGAGACAGCACTTCGAAGATGGTCTTCAGGTTGGCGTCACGAAACTCCAGGGTGACCGGCCGGTCCAGGCGAGTGCGCAGTTGCGGATTGCTCACTACGTTGCGGCTTTTCACCAGTTGGATGTTGCTGTTCAACTCCAGCGCGCCTTCGTTCTTCGGATCGAGGTCGAGGATCTGTTTGACCTGGCGATCGGCGCCATAGATGTCACCACGGCGCAGGTCGCCACGGGCCAGTTCGAGCTTGGCGTCGAGGCTGCGCATGTACTCCAGCTGACGCAGGGCTTCCTGGGCGCGGCGGTTGTTCGGCTCGATGACCAGCACCCGGGAGTAGTTGATCCGCGCCGAGGCGAAATCCCGTTGCGAACGGTCCGAATCGCCCTGTACCAGCAAGGCTTCCACCGCCCGCGCACGGCCGCTGGTCAGCGCCAGGTGCAGTTCGGTGTCGCGAGGGTTTTCCCGCAAGCCTTCCTCGATCCGCGCCAATCCTGCTTCGTACTGACCTTGCTCGATCAGTTCCTGCCCTTCCTTATTGGCGAGTTGCGCCGAGCTGCACGCGGCGAGGCCAACGCACAGGCAAATCAGGGACATCAGCTTACGGGGGTGGTTCATGGCGCGCTCCCCACAGACAGGGTCTGGGATAAATGCATAGGCAGGTAGACCAGGTTCAGTTCCTTGTCGGAAATGCCCACGATCCGCCAGTTGTCGTCGATCACATCCCCTTTACGGACGACGTAGATTTTCTCGCCGCTCTGCAGGAACACCTGCAGGTCACGCTGATCAGCCAGCCTGCCGACAAACTGGAACGGCAGCGGTGGCGCCGTCGGGGCTTGCACCACCGGGGCTTGCACAATCGGGGTTTCGGTGACGGTGGCGAGCTTGACGGCCGGCTTCCAGCTGCGTGAGCTGAACAGATCGCCCGCCGGTGCCAGGTCCTTGATCGCCACCCCCTTCACCCCTTCACTGGCGGAGGGGGTGGCGCCGGACCTGGCTTTTCCGGACGACAGGGCCACGCCGCCGGCCGAATTGCCGCCGTCGTCCTTGTCACTGAACAGTTCCGGCAGCCAGGCCAGCGCCACCGCAACCCCGAAGAACGCCACCCAACCGATGAGTTTTTTGTTGTTCATCATGACCTCGACAGGTAAAGGGTCATGCGGATCCGACCGGTTATGTCGGTGTCGGCGATGCGTTTGCGTTGCAGCTCGAGGTCTTCGAGTACCACCGCCGGCAACTGCGCCAGCAAGGCGTGCATGAAGCGCCGCAGTTGCGGGTAGCTGCCGCGTACCGGCAAGAGAATCTGATAGCGCGCCAGGTGGGTCTTGGGATCGATGCCCAGGGCGTATTCACCGCGCGACAGGGTGATGTGTTCCAGGGCCGCGAGGGCATAGATCTTGTCGATGGCCACGGTCGCCTGGGGCTGCGACGGCAGCTTGCTGCGGAAATCATCGAGCTGGCGCTGCGGCACCACCGGCGCGGCGACACTACCGTCCTCGACCCTGGCCAGGTACGCGCTGGCTTCGCGGGTTTGCTGATTGAGGTCTTCCAGCGCGCGCCAGTCCGGCAGCAGCGCGAGGGTGGCGTAGCCGAGCGCGAGGATTAGCCCCGCCAACCCCACCAGGCCGGGTACGCCGAGGGTTTGCAGGTACTCGTGGACGATCAGTCTAGGGATTCGCATCGCCCATCTCCCAGGTTGCCGACAGGTTGAATTGCACCGGGTGTTCCGCCGACTGCGCGACGATTTCGTGATTGAGCAGCGACACGTCGCTGAGTTCGTCACTGGTTTCGAGCAGGCGGTGGAACTCCAGCATCGCCTCCAGATTCCGCGCTTCGGCACTGATCCGTAGCAGGCCCTTGCGTGCATCGGGGGTCAGGGTCAGCAGCGCGACGTCATCCTTGGGCATGGCTTCGAGCATGGCGAACAAACGTTCCCAGGGCCGGCGCAGTTGCTGCGAGACCTTGCGCATCTCCGCCAGGTTCTGCGCCTGCTCGCGGGTTTCGGCAGGGGTCAGGCCGGGCTTGCCAGCACTGTCGCCGGTCAGCACGCGCTGGGTGTTTTGCAGGTGACCCTGTTGTTGTTCGGCTTGCTGGCTGAGGTGTTGTTGCAGGGCCACGCAGCCCAGCACCAGGACACTGCCGGCAAGCAACAGGCTCCAGCCCAGGGGACTGGAGCGCCGAGGGGGCTGGAAGTCGAGCATTAGCGGGCGCATGTCAGGCCACCGCCAGGGACATGACATACAGCCCGTCGTGCACGCTCGCGGCCCCCTCTTCGAGGGTGCGCAACTGCACATCGTCCAACTCGGGCAGCGCGTCCAGGCGCGCCGGGGCATGCAGGTAGACACTCAAAGGCCGTTCGCTGGTGGAGGCCTGAAGCTGCCGTTCACGACCGATCAGGGCACTCAGCGCTGCGTCACTGTCATTGCTGCCCACCGAGCGCACCGCCACCCAGCGCCCTTCGCGAGCCAGCAGCAACACGCTGCGTACCGGCTCGGCGACGACGAACAGGAAGTCGCCGTTGCCCAAGCTCTTGTCGAAGCGGTTGTAGGCCGCCATCAGGTAGGGCTGCACCGAGCTCAGGCGCAGGTTGCGTGCACTGACCAGGCTGCGCAGGCGTTCCAGCAACTCCTGGGGCAAGGCACTGGCGATGCGGTCATGGCCGGCGGCTTCTGCCGAGAGCACGATGTTCCAGGGTTGGTTGGCTGCCCCATACAAGTCCTCGAAGCACAGCTGGGCAAACCCGAGCAGTTCATTCGGGCTGCTGATTTCCTCGCTCCAGGGCACCAGGCAGTAGCGACTGAAATGCCCCGACACCAGCACCGTGACTTCCGAGCGCGGGCGAGCATGTTCACCCAGCAGCCGATCGAGGGTTTCCAGGGCGACGGACCAGGCGGTGTAGCCTTCGTCGATAAAACCGACGCTGCCCAGCCAGTGGATCTGCCCGGCCCGGCGCTGACCCAGCCCGACGCCGCTGGCGCCGAGTACGGCGACAAATTGATCACGCGATAAAAGTGACACGATTGATCTCCTCCAGCGTGGTCCGACCATCACGCACCAGCTCCAGCGCCGATTCGCGCAGCAGGCGCAGGCCACGGCTGCACGCCAGGGCCTTGATTTTCGCAATGGGTTGGCGTTCGACGATCATCTGCCGCAGCTCGTCGTCCAGGTGCAGCAATTCGGCAATGGCACTGCGACCGCGGTAACCGGTGCCCCGGCAATGGCCGCAGCCACGGCCGTGAACAAAGTGGTAATGGCCGACCTGCAACGGGTCGAGGCCGGAGTCGTGCAGTTCTTCATCGGTGGGTGTCACGGGGCTGGAGCAGCTGCTGCACACCAGGCGAATCAGGCGCTGGGCCAGCACCGCGTTGAGCGCCGAGACCAGGCTGTAGGGGTCGATTTCCATCTGGGTAAAGCGGCCGATCACGTCGAACACGTTGTTGGCGTGGATGGTGGTGAACACCAGGTGACCGGTGAGGGCCGATTGCACGGCGATCTGCGCGGTATCGGGGTCACGGATTTCGCCGACCATGATCTTGTCCGGGTCGTGACGCAGGATCGAGCGCAGGCCGCGGGCGAAGGTCAGGCCTTTTTTCTCGTTGACCGGGATCTGCAGCACGCCCGGCAGTTGGTACTCGACCGGGTCTTCGATGGTGATGATCTTGTCCACGCCGTGGTTGATCTCGGTGATCATCGCGTAGAGCGTGGTGGTTTTGCCGCTGCCGGTCGGCCCGGTCACCAGCACCATGCCGTAGGGTTCGGCCGCCAGCCGGCGCAGGCTGCGCAGGGTTTCGTCCTCAAAGCCCAGGGCCTGCAGCTGCACGCCACTGACCTTGTCCGCCAGGTCCTGCTTGTCGAGGACCCGCAGCACCGCGTCTTCGCCGAAGATGCTCGGCATGATCGAGACCCGGAAGTCGATCTGCCGGCCACTGATGCCGATCTTGAAGCGCCCGTCCTGGGGCACGCGTTTCTCGCCGATGTCCAGCTCGGCCATGACCTTGACCCGCGAGATCACCTGTTCAGCGAACTCGGCACCCTGGATCTTGCTGATGTTGTTGAGCACCCCGTCGATCCGGTACTTGATCACCAGGCCACTGCCGGTGGTGCCCAGGTGGATGTCGCTGGCGTGCATTTTCAGCGCGTCGTAGAGGGTCGAGTTGACCAGCTTGACCACCACGCTGGCGTCTTCACTGATGCTGGTCAGGGACAGGCTTTGCAGGTTGTCGATCTCGACGCTGGCATCGGCCTGGGCGTTCAGCGACTCGACGGCGTGGAAGCTCTCTTCGTGACGCGCCAGGTAGGCCTTGAGGTCTTCGAAGTGCACCAGGTACAGGGGCGCGCCGTGCAGGCAGTCGTCAATCCAGGCCAGGCGACTGGTGTCGAAGGGGTCGGCGAACACGCCAATCACCGTATCGGCATGGCGCAGCAGGATGAATTCGCGTTTCAGGCATTGGGCCAGGGTGACCCGGTCGAACACCGGGGTAGCCTCGAACAGTTGGGCGGTATCGAGCACCGGATAATGCAGGGTAGTGCCCAGGCACTGGATGAAGGCCATGGGCTCGAGGCCGCTCTGGCTCTGCAGGGTTTCGAGCAGCCGCTCGCCGGTGCTGGAGGCCTGATGCCGGGCATGCGCCAGTTGCTCACTGGTGAAACGGGTAGGTAGCGATGCCGCTTGGGCCGGTTCGACGGCCAGTGACAAACGTTCCATGGCTTGCTCTCCAACGCCTGGGGTTCAGAACCCGGGCGGTGCGGCAGGCCATTTCAGTCTGTTCGCACCGCCTACTCCCCGGTGAGCAATTGTTCGTCGTCCGGTGCCGGTGGCCGCGATCCCTTTTGTCGGCGATCCGCCAGCACCCAACTGCCATCGTACAATTGCAGCGGGAATTTCTCGGTCCTGCTCTGGCGTCGTTCGACGAATCCTTCGGCTTGAGCGGCCCCGGCCTTTGGCTCCCGTTTGACCCCCAACAGATCGCAGACTGCACGAGCCAATTCCGCCAGTGGAAAAGGTTTGAACAGGATATGACTGATTCCCAGCTGAGCCGCGCGCTCACGGACCTCACTGGTCGGATGCGCGGTGATCAGCACGAAATGACAGTCCCCGCTCTGGCGGACAGCATCGAGCACCTGAAAACCTTCCATATCGGGCAAACGGTAATCAAGTACCACTACATCGGGTAAAAAGGTCTTCGCTTCTGCGATGGCCTTGGCACCGTCATGGGCAACCCGGACTTCCAGGCCCTGGGCCCCGAGGTAAACCTCGAGATTTTTCGCCAGGATCTCTTCGTCTTCGACAACCAGTACTTTGTTGTTTAACAAGGTCGACTCCTTGAACCGTGCAGATCCGTTGTTCGGACCTGGGAGTGCGTGCCTTGAATAGGCTTACGCACACTTCATGCCAGGCTTATCGGCGGTTTTTGACCGCGCTATCTATTTGATTTTCCGGGGTTTGTATTTTACTCACGGCCACCCGTCCCCCAAAGACGGGGAAGCCTCTTGTATTACCCCTGACACTTGCCCCACTTGTGGGGACAGCGGGTCATTCATCGTCGATACGTTCAATCCGGTTGCGCTCCCTTAATTGCGCCAGAGCCTGCTGTCCTGCCTGAATCTGCTGCTGGCGGGCGAGATAGCCCCTGACCAATGCGAGCCCCTGGGCTTCTTCGACCTCGCTGGCGGCCAAGTGGTTCTGTACTTGAATCAAATGCCAGCCAAATACTGTGCGAACCGGCTGGCTCACTTCACCAGTCTGCATCGCAAAGGCAACTGTTTCAAATTCGGACACCATCTTTCCATGTGAAAAATAGCCCAAATCACCGCCCTCGCCCGCGGTGCTGTCCTGAGATTGACTCTTGGCCAGGGTGGCGAAGTCCGCGCCCTGGACGATCTGCGCCCGCAGGCCGAGTAATTGCTGACGACTGGCCTCTACCGTCGCGGCGTCGGCATCGGGGGCGAGCTTCAGGAGAATATGCCGGGCCTGGATCTGCTCGGGGCGAGCCATGGCCGCGCGCTGGGCCTCGAAGAACTCGCGCACTTGCTTTTCATCCGGGTCCTTGACCGTCACCAGCTCGGTGTACATCTGCTGCGCAGCGAGCTCCTTGCGGGTGTAGTCGGCGAAGCAGTCTTCGTCGAACCCGGCATCTTCCAAGCGCCGAGCGAAGACTTCGTTGCCGCCGATGGCCGTGCGCAACTCGTCGATGTGCGCCCTGACCAACTCATCACTGATCTTCAGGCCACGACGGGTCGCCTCCTGCCAGAGCAGTTCCTTGTCGATCAGGTCGCTCAGCGCGGCTTGGCGCAATTGTTTATAGGCCTTGGGGTTGCGGATGCTGCCCACGGCACGGCCCTGTGCCTGCAGGTACTCGGTGAAGTAGCGTTCAAGGCGAAATTCGGAAATGGCCTGGCCATTGACCCGCGCAGCAGCGGGGCCATTGTCGTCGTTGTCAGTGTTGGCCTGGACCTCGGCCACCACGATGAGCAAAGTGATGAGCAGACAACTGAACTTCATGATCGCTCCTCGCATCAGGGTGCCGTCGCTATCGGCTGATAGCGCGCGACAGGAAAGAAACGTTGGTCAGGCAACTCCACGGTGACGATATGCGCCCCGCGCAGGCCCATGCGCTGGCCGGGGCCGAAGCTCATGGGTGGGGTCAGGCCGGTGGAAAAATCGTGCAGGCCTTCCAGCGCCGCCAGCAGTTTTTCCCGGCTGGCGTCGCGCCCGGCCTGCTTGATGCCTTCGCTGAGCAGCAGCATCGAGCTGTAGGCGCCGACCTGCTGCACCGCGTGGCGCCCGCCCAGGCCGGTGCGCTGGCGCAGTTGCTGCAGCGCAGCGCGGCCCTCGTCGGTCCAGTCCCCGGGGACAAATGGATAGGCGAGGAACACCCGCCGCGATAATTCACTGGGTAACTGGCGGACATCCCCGGCCACCTGGCTCGACGCGGCGAACAGCTGGGGCCTGGCGCCCGTCGCCTGCAACTGCGCGCCGAGCTGGCCAAAGCCGGCGCCGCTACCGAGATAGAACAGCGCCTGAATGCCGGTCAGTTGCGGCTCGAGCAACTGCGCTTGGGCCGGATCGAACGCCTGCATCCGCACCTGGGTCCAGCCATGGGCCTGCAGGTAGCCGTTCAGCTGTTGGGCCACCGCGCCCTGCCCGCCCTGCTCCTGATAGACGATCAAAGTCGGCTGCTGATTGGCCTGCAGGTCACGCGCGGCGAAATCCGCCAAGGCCATCAACTGTTCTGCCAGCCCGGGCAAGGGTTCGAAGATCTGCCGACTGCGCGGGCTCGCGCCGAGCAAGGAAACCCCGCCCACCAGCGGCACCCCGGTCTCTTCCAGCACTGCCGGCAAGCCATCCCCCAATGCTGGGGCCAGTGGCGCGACCAGGGCAAACACCGGGGTATCGATCAACTGCCGCAGCGCCGCCAGCGCACTGGCCAGGTCCGGCCCCGGATCAACAATGCTCAGTTGCAGCTTGCGGCCATGAATCCCGCCCTCCTCGTTGATCCGCGCGATGCTCGCCCGAAGTACCGCCGCCACCGTGCGCGCCTCTTCGGCCAACGGCCCGCTGCCGGGCAGCAGCGTGCCCAGGTGCAGGGTGTCGGGCTCGAGGCCGGGGTCGCGGTCATCGGCGAGGCGCTTGAGGTAGGCGGTCAGGTTGCGCTGGTCGGCCATGCTCAGGACAAAGCGTGGCATCGCCGGGTCGAGCCGCTGGTTGGCCGGATCGCGCCCTTCCTGCACCGCCCGCGCCACCCCGGCGTCACTGTAGGCTGGGTAATCGCGGCCGTTGACCTGCTGCTGCCCGTAGGGCGCACTGAGCCGTGACCAGGTGATATCCGGCGGACGTATCCCGCCTTCCGGACGCCCCTGGCCATCGTTGCCGTGACAGTTGGCACAGGGCATGGATTTCGCCGGCAACAGGATATCCGCCGCGCCGACGCGCGCCATCACCACCTCGCCACTGCTCGACAGCCCCTCGCGATACAGGCGTTTACCGGCGCTCTCTTGCGGTGTCAGGGTCAGGGCGTTGGCCGCCAGGCTCAAGCATCCGAGCAGGAGCAGGCTGGCAATCGGCAGGCTCTTCATGATCGAGACTCAACGACCGGCGATTGGCATGGTCAGCAGCTTCAGGCGCTCGGCGATGGCGCTGGGCGGCGCATCGGGGCGAATCTTGCTCCAGCGTTTGTTGGCCACATCGCCGACGATCAGTTGCGTCGAGTGTTGCTCCGGCGACGGGATGATCTGACCGATGCGTCCCAGCACCAGGTCCATCTGCGCCTTGTCGCCGGTGAGGAACAGCCAGTTCGGGTCGTCGGCGCCCTGTTTGAGGGTGTAGGCCTTGAGCACCGCCGGGGTATCGCGCAGCGGGTCGCTGGTCAGGGAGACGAAGGTGACCTGGTCAGCCATGTCGCCCAGTGCTTCGCGCACTTCACGCAGTTTGCGGGTGATCAGCGGGCAGGCGTCGTTGCAACTGGTGAAGATCACGTTGATCAGCACCACCTTGTTTTCCAGGGCGTCGCTGTAGAAGCGCAGGGTCTCGCCGTTCTGATTCTGCAACTCGGTATCGGTGAACCAGGTCCGTGCGTCGCGAGTACCTGCAGGCGCTGCGGTGGCTGCTGGCTGAGGCGCGGCATCCGGCGCCGGCTCGCTCATCTGATGGCCTTCGTGGGCAAAGGCCAGGGTGCTGAAGATGAAATAGCAGATCGTCAGGGCAATCCAGTCAATGGCTCTCATGGCTGACTCTCCAGGGCAATCGCGGTGTGTTTGGCGTGCACCCGCAGGCCGCTGAGTTTGTTGATTTCAGTGATCAGCACTTGCGGGTCGGTAAAGCCGTAATAGCGGGTCCAGTGGCTGCTGTTGCCGTCGCCAACCATGATCAGCGGCGCATGGTTCTTCAGGTCCGGACTCTGCGCGCCGAGGCCCTTGAGGGTGTCGCTGATCGACGGCGCCGAGCCGGTCAGCCAGCTCCAGCCTGGCCCGTTCTGGAATTGCCGGGCGTAGTCGGCGAGGCGCTTGGGATCGTCGCGCAGTGGATCGACGCTGATCGACACCAGTTGCACGTCGCTGCCGACCCGCCCGCCCAGCTGTTTCTGGACCTTGCCCATGATCGAGGACACCACCGGGCAGACCGTGGTGCAACTGGTGTAGATGAAGCCCATGACCACGATCTTGTCGTTCAGCAGGTCTTTTTCCAGACGCACCGACTTGCCGTCCTGGTCCACCAGCGGCACGTCGACGATTTCCACCCGGGTGCTCTCCAGGCGTGCTGCCGGAGCCTGGTGTTGTGAATGATCCTCGGCACTGTGGGCGTACGCCTGGTTGACCGAGGCGGCCAGCACACAGACAGTCAACAGCCGTTGCAGATTGAATCGGTTCATGTCCAGCTCCTTGATCATTGGGCAGCGCCGGGAACGACCCGCACGCTGGCAAAGGATTTGGTGTCGAAATTCGCGCCCAGCGAAGCGGCCCGTACGTGCACATACCAGGCGCCGCTCTTGTCCAGGGTCAGCGGTGCTTCGTACACGCCATCGCTGACCTCTTTGGCGGCAACCACCTGCACCCGTGACGTGGGTGCGAGGAAGTAGCGCACCTCGACGTCCTTGACGCCGATACGCGGCAACTTGCCGGCGTCCTGGGCGATGCGGAACCGGGCGACAAAGGGGCTGCCCAGTGGCACCGAGCTTTTCTCCAGGAGAAAGTCGACACTGGGCGCGCCGAGGTGCCGGGCCACCTGGCTGTCGGCCTGCACCTGCACGCTGAAGCAGTGGACGATGCTCGGCTGGTTGAGCAGGAAGGCGACGTCGAAAGCCCCCGCTGGCGGCAGCTTGATCCGCGAGCTGTAGACCCCCGGTTCGACCTCGCGCAGGCTGCGGTCGATGACCATTGCCGCCCGCGCCACCTGGCCACGATTGGGGTAGCCGGACATCGGCGCGTTCATGCCCTCGGCATAGAAGTAGGTGGTGTTGTCCGCCGGGTTGACCACGAACACCGAGTTCTCGTCCCGGGAAATCGCCAGCCCCGAAGCCAGCGGCAAGTCACCGGCCAGACGCGGCGCCGAGGAGCCGGCCTCGAAGCCCTGGACGATCGGCGTGCGGCCCTGCCCCAGGGACGACAGGTTGATCATGGTCACCTTGGACGACGCCAGTCCACGGATGTAGGCGTAGGCCTTGCTGAACACCACCTGGTAAGGCTCGGCAGAGACCTCGACTTCGTGAATCAGGCTGTCGGTGGCGGCGTCGATGATCGCGACCCGATTTTCCAGGGTGTTGAGCACAATACCGAAGCGCCCGTCCGTGGAAAAACCCATGGGCCCAAGACCCTGGCGGCTCTTGATGACCTTGCGCAGCGCCGGGTTCTGGCCGTCGATCACCGTGATGGTGCCGTCCTTGCCATCGGCCACGTACACCGCCTGAGACAGCGCCGAATAGGCGACTGACAAGGGGTGGGAACCGGTCTTGAGCTGTTGTTTGATGCTCAGGCTGGCGACGTCGATGACGCTCAAAGTGCCGTCGTCGCGGTTGCTGACAAAGGCAAAGCGCGAGTCCTGACTGAAGCTGATTTCGTGGTGACCACGGCCGGTGACCAGGTGTTTGAGGGGTTCAAGCGTCTGCACGTCGATCACCGTGACCCCGGCCTCGGCTGCATCGCTGGCATTGTTGCCGACCCACAGCAGGCGCTCGTCAGGCTGCAAGGCGACCCGCACCGGCTGCTTGCCGGCCGGGATCGAGTCGATCAGCTGGAATTTTTCCGCATCGATCACCGCCACTTCGCCGGCGGTCGGCATCGACACGAAAATGCGCTTGTTGTCCTTGCGGCTGACCCAGTCCATCGGCGGCTGCTTGAGATCAATGCGCCCCAGGGTGCTGGTGATGCCGCCCACCGACACCGAGGGGTCGACAATCGAGACGCTGGCGTCCTGGTTCATGATGAACACGTAGTAGCTGTTGAGGTCGAGCATCGGCCGCGCACCGACGCTGCTTTTCAGAAACGCGCCGACCCGCGACTTGCAACTGCGGTCGCGGCCCTGGGCCTGATCGGCGGCGGTCTGCTGCGGATCGACCCAGGCCCCTGGTGCGACGCCGGCCAGGGGTTGGCCGGACGCACTGTCGGTGAGGCTGAAGCGCACGTCGGCGAAGCTGCCTTCGACTAATTGCCCGCCGGGCTGCGCCGGGCGCAACTGGAACTCCACGGCCACGCCGTCGCGCTCCAGACGCTGCCCACCCGTTGCGTCCTTGGGCGGTGCCTGGGTCTCGGCGTGACAGGCGCTGACCCAGGCCCCGCCACCGCTCAACAGCAGCCCGGCCAGCAACGCATACCCGGCGACTCTGGTTTGCATGTTCATGACGCGTCCCCCTCCATGTTGTCGCTCGTCGCTCAAGGTGCCGGTGCCGGCGCCGGTTCCGCCTCGTTGGTGACCCGCAGCAAGCCCCACAAACCGGAGGTGTTGCCGTAGGCCGCGTAATCACGGAACAGGTAGTCGCCCGGGATCGCGTTGCTGCCGCCGGCACTCGGGTGCATGAAGCTGAAGTGCGCCGCCGGCAGGATGCTTTCGTGAGCGCCGATGTACATCGACATCGGGTTGTAGCCAAAGCGCACCGATCCCACTCCTGGTGAACTCATCGGATAGCTGCCGGTGTCGCTCTTCTCGGCCTGGAACGGGTTGACCGACCAGACGTGTCCATCGAGCTGGAAGGTGGTACCGCGGCTGCCACCGGTGGGCATCATGATGTGGGTGCGGAACGGTTGCCCCGGTTTCACATAGAGCACCGGCGTCTGCGGATCACCGCCCACCAGCGCGTTGCTGTAGGCCATGTGCGCGTTCGGCAGGTCACCGAAGCCGTGACCGTCGGCATGCCCGAATGGCGCATCCGGGGCCAGGCCGAAGCGGTACCACAGCGGCTCGCTCTTGTAGTTGATGGCCATGCCCGAGTTGTCCTGCGGATCGGTCGGCACGCCGGTGCCTTCGGCGGCAATCGCTTCCACCGGCCGCCCACCCGCCCAGCGCATGTTCAGGGCTTTCTGCCAGACCATCGCAAAGTCGCGATAGATCGCCTGGCCCGGCGCGGTGACGGTGGCCGTGACCCGACGCACATCGTCAACCCAGGTGGCGCCGATCGGCAGGATGCTCATCGCGCCGCCCAGGCCTTTCTGTGGCTGCTTGATCACGTCCGCCGGGGTGAAGTTCAGGCCGCCGAACTCCACGGCGGTGGCGTTGATGTTGTCGATAGTGCGCCCGAGTTGGGTGATCGGCTTGCCTTCACGCTCCAGGTGCCCGGCGTAGTACTGGTAGGTCCGGGTTGGGTAGGCACCACTGTTGCCGACCCGTGGCGGAACGGTCTGCACCGGGTTGGCACCGACGTTGACGCCATCGGACTTGGTGATGTCATAGGCCAGCAGTTGCGCGTGCAGGCCGACATGACTGGAGGGACGCATCAGGTTGTTGCTGAAGGTGGTCACCCCCAGGCCGCTGTTGCGATCGCGCTTGACGATGCCCTGCATCACGGCGGTCTGGGTCAGGTCCGGCATGACCATCGGCAGGCGGTTTTCCAGGGTGACGTTGATGCAGTCGCCGGCGGCGGCGCGCAGTACCAGCGGTTCCACCGGGATACCGGGTTTCAGCTTGCCGGTGACCGGGTCGAGGTCAGCCTTGCGCACATAGAGGATCGCGGTCGGGTCGTGCAGCGGCCCGCTTTGCCCGCCGATGGTGAAGGTCTCGCCATCTTCGGGATCGGTCACGGTGACTTGTGGAATGCTCACCGTCCGCGAGTTGTAGACCAGGGTGCCGCCCGCCGGATTCAACGGCCCGCCGACGTGCTGGCCAATCCCCGCCGAGTCGTCCATGGCCAGGCCCAGGGAGTTGCCGAGGATGTCGTTGGCCAGCGCCGCGACCACTTCATAGTTGCGCTGTACGGTCGGCCGGGTGCCGATGCCGTTGGGGTTGGCGCCGGTCCGTGGGCAAGTGCCATCGAACGCCACGGTGTTGCGCATGCCCACCGGCTTGGCGTTGTTCGGCAGGGCGAACAGGTCGTTGCGTTGCGCGGTGTAGTTGCGCATCACGCCCCAGATGCCGCTCCAGTAGCCTTCGATCGACGCGTCCATCGAGTACAGGTAGTCACCGGTGGTGGCCGCGGAACTGGAGAGCATCGACACCGGCGCGATGAAGCCCATCTGCTCGGAGATGCCGATCATCTGCGAGGCGCGCCAGCCGGAGTTGGAACTGTTGCCGAAACCGGAACCGCTCTGCAGCCACTTGACGCCGTGCAGGGTCACGTTGTGCTCTTCCTCGTGACCACCGGCATGCACCCGCAGCCGCACGTTGTCACCGGTGTAGGTGCGCAGCATCGGGGTGAACGGGTCACCCGCCTCGGCACCGCCACGGTTGATGTGGGGCGGGAACAGGGTGGTGCCGCCGGTGGGGCCGGTGGCCGAGGTGATCAGGTTGGGCGCCAGGTTCATCGCCGGGATCGCCCGGTCGGTGCGGCTGTGCAGGGCGAACGCGAGGTCACCGCCCATGCCGTCGGCCTGCATCCCGCGCTTGCCGTCAGGGCCGACCTTGTTCGGGTCATAGACCCGCAGGGCCAGCGGCTCGTTGCGGTAATTGACCACGAACATCCCTGGGTCATCGACCGAGATCGCCTGTGGGCATGGCCGGCTAGGGCAACCCGGCAGTTGTCCGCCCTGCACTTCCATCACACCTTCGAGCAGGTTGCTGGCGTTGTCGCGCACCGGCGGGTTGATCGCGTAGCGGAAGCTGTCGGCGGTGGCCGGGAAGGCCTGCGCATTGGGCACGCCATTGGGCCCGGCACCGACATACACACCGGCTTCATAGGCGTGCTGGAAGTCGCTGTACTCGAGGAAGAACTCGCGGAAGCTGTCGTTCTTGCCGTCGCCATCGAGGTCGCCGGTGTTGATCACCGCCTGCCACGACGTCGGCCCGCCGTCCTGGCGCGCACCGCTGTACAGCGGCTCGCCGGTCTCGGCATGGAACCAGGTGGAACCGGCTGGCTCGGCCAGCACGGTGGCGTACAGGCCGATCTGCTGGTGAGTCGATGGGCCGAGGTGGTCGTGGGTGAAGATGGTCCCCAGGCCACGGTCGACGCCCTTGGTGTTGACCACCGGGTCGACGAACCAGCGTTGCATGGCCGTCCGTGCCCCCAGCCAATCAGCCCGGCCGTATTGGCCGAAGTACGGGTGGTTTTTCGCTTGCGGGCAGGCCGGCGTGCCGTCACGTGGATCGGCGGCGGCGCACTGGTTGAACTCGCGGATCGCGTGGATGCGCTCTTGCACCGCGCCTGGAGAAAGCACGCCGTCCTCGTAGTTCCAGCCGTTGGACGAGCCGTCGGCAGAAGTCAGGTCCCATTTCGGCAGGTGGATGTGCTGGCCGATCACGTCGGTCGGCGTGCGCACCTGATAGTCGTCCATCTCGTAGGTGGCCGGCACCAGGTTGGTCTGCTGGTACTGCACGCAGTCGAAGGTGTTCATGCGCATCACCAGCGGCTCTGGTGGACGCTGCTTGGTGATCACCGGCCAGGCGTCTTCCCACAGCGCGAGGATGCGCGCTTGCGGGAAGTGGTAGCCGACTTTGTTGTAGACCGCGTCGAACTGGATGTTGGCGGCTTTGTAGATGCGCGGCCGGTCGGCGGTGTAGGTCGAGGCGCCGATGAACGTCATGCCGTCGACGCGTTCGCCGCTGTTGAACTCACCGGTGCCGGCGCTGCTGGTCAGGCGTTTCTGCCGGTCGTCCATGCACGGTTCGTAAAAAGGCGCACCCGCCACCGGCAAGGCGCCGTTGGTGCGGAAGTTGCGCGGCACGATCTGGTTGCCGGGCAGCAGCGCGTAGCTGGGGTGGTCTTTCTTGGCGTGGAAAGCCATCGCCGCCTGTTCGACCTCGGTGCCCTCTTCCGGCAGGTAGATCGGTTTGGCGCGCGTGACTTCCTTGGAGAAGTCCAGCGAGGTGGTCACGGTGTGCGCCTCGCCACCGGCGGAGACGCCATCCAGAGTATGGCGGCCAAGACCGCCGTCCCAACCACCGGAAGAATTCGGGTCGAGGTTGGCCCACAGCGCATTGCCGCTGCTTTTCAGAGACTGCGCCTTGGCGGCGTCGAGCATGTCCAGCGGCGGGGTCGGCGGACGTTGGCCGACCGAACTTTCCATGCCGCCGATCCAGAACGGATAGCCGGGGTTTTTCAGACTGCCGTCGGCGTTGCGGTTGGCCTCGCTGCGGTCCACCAGCGCCAGGGAGCCGATGGCCTGGGTGCCACTGCCGCCGCCATGGTGCTCGCCGTCGTCATCATCGTCGTCATCGTCATCGTTGGCGGCCACCAGGGTCTCGCCGATTTTCGGCACGATGGCGACCTTGCCTGGCATCGGCGCCATGGCTTTGCCGGGCAGCGGCACGACCGCAGGAATCGGCGTACCGGCAATGATCTCGCCATCGGGCAGAGCCCGCGCGCCGCTGGCAGGTTTGCCGCTGCGCAAGGCGAAGGGTTGGTTGTGAAAGCCGTCGTCACCCTGCTGCGAAACTTCCAGCCTGGTGCCTTCCTCGAACACATCGTGGACCCGCCACATGGCCCACATCCCCTGGGCGAAGTGCGGGTAGAAGTGGCAGTGATAAATCGCGTCGCCGGCCACCCGGTTGCGGTTG
Organism: Pseudomonas sp. Pse1; assembly: GCF_024519635.1. Taxonomy (NCBI): domain Bacteria; kingdom Pseudomonadati; phylum Pseudomonadota; class Gammaproteobacteria; order Pseudomonadales; family Pseudomonadaceae; genus Pseudomonas; species Pseudomonas sp. Pse1. Next base: position 91,042 of record NZ_JALJRO010000011.1, on the reverse strand, counting down.
CCCGAACCGCCGTTGGCGATTTCATAGGTGTAGCCGGCGCCCGGGCCAATGCCCTGGGCGTCGACGTAGTCGGAGTTGTCGTCGTTGGGGTTGAACAGCCACTGGTGACCGTGCAGGTGGAAGATATGCTGCTCGTGACCGTTGTGGGTGTTGCGGAATTTGACGAAGTCACCGATGTAGCTGTGGTTGACGTTCGACGGCTCGGACGGGTACAGCGCCATGGTTGCCTTGACGCCAATCTGGTCGGCGCGTGGCACTTCACCGGGACGGATGTTTTCCAGGCCGGCGTTGGCCGGCACGTCCACCAGCATCGCCACGTCGCCGACGGTGTGCGAGCTGAGGAAGAATTCTTCATAAGCGCAGGACAGGCAATCGTGCATCGGCCCCACGCCCAGGCGGTTGGCGACCACTTCGGCGCCCATGCCGCCGGAACCGTAGTTGATCATGAACGAGTCGCGGGTCGGCTCCAGCACGTGGGCCATCACCGGGTCGGCCCAGTAGGCGGGGAACGCCTGGGTGACCGCGGTTTCATCCTGGAACTGCGAAGCGAAATCGCGGAACGGTTCGAGCCGGTTGGGAATCGCCGGGTTGCGTTTGCCGATGGACTCCAGCGGATAGGTGGCGGCCGGGAAGCTGCCATCGGCGTTGCTGCCCATGACAATCGCGTCGCTTTCGCTGGAGATGATTTCGTTGCCATCGACCATGTTGATGATCGGGGTACCGGCCTTGCCTTCACGGATCCACGGCTCGCGCTGCGGGTAGCGCGCCTGGTAGTCGACGATGGGCTGGCCGGTGGGCGCGCGGCCGCTGCTGGCCAGGCGCATTTCCTCTTCGGTAATGGTGTTGCGGTAGCTGCGACCGCCCTTGGGCACCACCACCACTTCGCCGAACAGGCCGTTGGCGACGTTACCGGCGTTGCCTTCACCGCCGAAGCTGGCGCCACGGCTGCTGACTGCAAAACCGCCTTCACGCTCGGCATACAGGGTGTAGGAACGGGACGCGCCCGGTGGAATCAGGCTGTTGCCATTGCGCCCGGTGAACGAGGCAATGTCATCGATGCTGTTGACCGCTTGCAGGCCGTTGACCTGAAAGCCGACGTGGCGGTCGGTGACCTGCTCGTCGACCTTGAACTGGTCCGGCATGTCGGCTTCGACGCCGTCGTTCTCTTCGCCTTCGTTCTCTTCGCCTTCCTCGCCCTCCACTTCCGGCTCTTCGAAATGCTTGTTCGGGTTGGCCTGGTACGCCAGCAGGTTCTGCAGGTTGATGGTCAGGCAGTCGCCGGCGGCCACGCGCAACACCAGCGGCCGTGGACGCTTGTCCGGACGCAGCGAGACTTTGCCCGGCACCGCGGCACCGCCCTGGGCCAGTGACATTTCGCGGTCATCGACTACGTCGCGGCGCAAGGCGAACATCATGCCGTTGGCGTTCTGCGCACCGAGGCGGTTGAACATCAGCGGCTGGTCGAGGGCCACAACGTTGGCCACCAGGTTGCGCTCGCAGCGCACCGCCGCCTCGACCTGGGATTCGAGGCCGAACATCGAGCAGGCCAGCAGTAGAAAGTTGAGTGCAGAGCGGGTCGGGAGTCTGGCTGACATGGTGGGCGGCCTCGAAGTGGTGCTCATGGGAGCGATTCTCGATAGAGCGGCGAGTGCAATTCCTGAGCCAAAAAAAATAGTGTTTATTTTCAACGCGTTATAAAAATTATCTGAAGCCACAGGGGACTATCCCCCACTTTTTCCCCACTTTGCGGGCCTGCCCCGCTTGCCCCACTTTTGGGGCAACCCGCCCCAACGGCTGGTTTGCCTAGAGCGGCGCATCCACTGCCAGACCCTGCAAATGCCGGTAGTGGCGCAGGACGTTGGGCACATAACGCTGGGTTTCGGCGAACGGTGGAATCACTCGTCCGCGACTCATCACCGCGTCTGGACCGGCGTTGTAGGCGGCGACGGCGAGGGAAATATCGTTGTCGAACAGGTTCATCAGGCGCTTGAGGTAACGCGCGCCGCCCTGGATGTTGTCCTTGGGGTCGTAGACGTCGGTCACTCCCAGCTCGCGGGCGGTATCGGGCATCAGCTGCATCAGACCGCCCGCGCCTTTGGGTGAACGCGCCTTGGAGTTGTAGTGGGATTCGGTCTGGATCACCGCGTGCAGCAGGGCTTCCGGCAACTGGTTGGCGCTGGCCGCCTCGGCGACCAGTTCGGCGAACGGCCGGTCGGCAATCATCTGCGGCATTTCGGCGGGAACGCTGGTCCCGGCTACCTCCGGCACGACCCGTTCATAGTGCCGGCCAGGGCGGTGGACGTTGGACAGCACGTAGCCACCGTTGGCATCGATCGAGACGTAAACGTCTGCTTGAGCAACACCCACCAGCGCCAGGGCGCCCCACAGTCCTGCGATAATTCTTTGCATGATCGCTCTCCCCTTGCCGGCCCCGGAAAGTGGGGCTTATGCCCCACAAATCGGAGGCTGCAGGGGTATACGCAAGCAGTGTGCCGACTCGGTGAAGCCCATGGCCTGCGGGGCTTGCAACGAAATTGGCGGGCTGTGCATGGCAATTGCATAGCGCTGTGTACCGTCCCTTGTTGCTCACTCCAGTGAGGTCATCATGAAAGGCTTTCTGTTTAATGCACCGCGACGCCAAGGTGGGTTCACCCTCCTCGAACTGTTGGTGGTGCTGGTGGTGCTCGGCTTGCTGGCCGGGATCGTCGCACCCAAGTATTTCGCCCAGTTGGGCCGTTCCGAAGCCAAGGTCGCCAAGGCGCAGATCGAAGGCCTGGGCAAGGCTCTGGACCTGTATCGCCTGGAGGTCGGCCACTACCCCTCGACCGAACAGGGTTTGCAGGCACTGGTCACCGCGCCCAGCGACGAGACCCACTGGACCGGCCCCTACCTGCAGAAAAAGCTGCCGCAGGATCCTTGGGGCCGTAACTACACCTACCGCTACCCCGGGGAAAACGGCGAGTACGACCTGCTGTCCCTGGGCAAGGACGGTCAGCCCGGCGGCGAAGGTGAAAACGCCGAAGTCACCAGTTGGCAGTGAGACAGGGGTGAACCATGCGCTTTCTTCTTAAAGCAGTGGGCAAAGGTGCGGTGGTGTCGATGACCGTCGACGCGCCGGGGCAGAGCGAGGCCCGGCGGATTGTCGAGGAACAGGGCCTGCGCGTCGTCAGCCTGCGAGCCGAACGGCATTGGCGGTCGCTGCGCCTGCAGGGCAAGGAACACTTCAACCTGGTGCTGTTCAGCCAAGAGCTGACCACCCTGCTCAACGCCGGCCTGCCGCTGATCGATGCGCTGGAAAGCCTGGCAGAAAAAGAAACCGCACCCCAGGCCCGCAAGACGCTGAGCGAACTGGTGCGCCTGTTGTACGAAGGCAAATCCTTCTCCCAGGCACTGGGTCAGATGTCAGCGGTGTTCCCGCCGCTGTACGTGGCGCTGGTGCAATCGAGTGAAAAGACCGGCGCGGTCGGCGAGGCCTTGGCGCGCTACGTTTCCTATCGCCAGCGCATGGATGAGGTGAAGCAGAAGATCATCAGCGCCTCGATCTACCCCTTGCTGTTGCTGGTGGTGGGCGGCGGCGTGGTGCTGTTTTTGATGGGCTACGTGGTGCCGCGCTTCAGCCTGGTATTTGAAGGCCTGGGCTCCAATTTGCCGTGGCTGTCCCAGGTGTTGATGAGTACCGGGATGTTCCTGCATGCCCATCAGATGGAGTTTTTCGGCGGCATCGGCGCGACGGTGGTCGGCATCAGCATCCTGCAGCGCCAACCGGCGTTCCGGCGGGCCGTGGATCGTCTGCTGGAAAAACTGCCGGCCGTGCATCAACGCATTTTCATGTACGAGCTGGCGCGCTTCTACCGCTCCCTGGGCATCCTGCTGCAAGGCGGGATCCCGATTCTGACCGCCATGGGCATGGTCCGCGGCCTGCTCACCGTCGGCTCGCGGACACGCCTGGACCAGGCCGCCGAACGGGTCCGCGAAGGCCTGGCGCTGTCCAATGCGCTGGAAGCCAATCAGCTGGTGACCCCGGTGTCCCTGCGCCTGCTGCGGGCCGGCGAACAGTCCGGCAACCTGGGGCAAATGATGGAACGCAGCGCCGATTTCTACGACGAAGAAATCAGCCGCTGGATCGAGTGGTTCGTGCGCCTGTTCGAACCGCTGCTGATGACATTTATCGGCCTGTTGATCGGGGTCATCGTGATCCTGATGTACATGCCGATTTTCGAACTGGCGTCGAGCATTCACTGAATCATTGAGTCGTGGATGCGGCGCGGTGTACCAGGTGCGTAAGCACCCCACCGGTTGTATGTCTCCAGTCGGCACGATGGAGCATTTGCGGGAGGTCCCATGCAATTCACAAAACCTTTGCTGGCGGTGGCGCTGGGCGCGATTTTGTCGGCTTCATTTGTGCTGATCCCTGACAGCGTTTCGGGGGTTTCGACTGTGCACGCCAAGGAGGGAGGCGGTGGCGGCGGCCATGGTGGAGGTGGTGGCAATGGCGGTGGTCACGGGGGTGGCAGCGGCAATGGCGGTGGGCACAGCGGCGGCTCGGGGTCGAGCGGCAGTGGGCACGGCGATAGCGGCGGCCATTCCAGCGCATCCAGTTCAGGCCGCAGCGGCAGCCACTCCGAGGCTGGCGACGATCATGGGGTGCATGCGGGTGGCGAGCCTGGGGATGACCATGGTGTGCACGCGGCGGGTGAGCCGGGAGATGATCGCGGGCTGCATGCAGCGGGTGAGCCCGGGGATGATCGCGGGGTGCATGTGGGTGGTGAGCCGGGGGATGACAAGCGGGTTAATTGAGGGGTGAACACACAGCCTCTGTGGGAGCGCCGACCCGGCAGGCCCGCAGGGGCATTTTTGACTATGCTTGACCCACACCCCCCAGGTGACGAGGGATTTATGGACGATCCAATCGACAACAAGCCCCCCAGCTTCTGGCAGATGTTGCACAGCGTGATGGCCGCGGCCTTTGGCGTGCAGAGCGGCAAGAACCGCGCGCGGGATTTCACTCACGGCAAGCCGAGTCATTTCGTGGTGTTGGGCATTTTGTTTACGGCAGTGTTTGCCTTGGGCCTGTTTGCCATCGTCAAGCTGGTGGTGTATCTGGCTGGGGTTTGAACGCCGGCTTCAGTGCATCAGGGTTTGCAGGTTGAACGGGTAGCGGTAGGTCAGCGGGCGGCCCTTGGCCGACAGGCTGCGAAAGTTCACCCCATAGTCCTGGCTGTCACGCAGTGCCAGCATGCGCCTGGCCTGTTCGCGATCGATCAGTTGCAGCAAGGGGATCTGCCGGTCCCGACCGCCATATTGGGCAACGGGCACGCCCTGCTCGTAGTCGTGCAACTCCACCAGCGCCCAGCCCCCGAGGCTGAAATGCCCGCCCAGCAATACGCTGAGGCGTCCGTCGAGCAATGCCTGCAGGGCTGCCGGCGAGGTGTTGACGGCACTGAACAGCACGCCCCTGCCCGGTTTGCCACCGGCCTCTGTATAGGCCTGCATGGCGCCAAACGCCATTTCGTCGTTGGCCGACCACACCAGCGACACCCGTGGGTAGCGTTTGAAGAGTTGCACGGCCTGCTCATGGGCGCGGGCGCGGGTCCATTCGCCATAGACCAACTGCCGCAACTGCACCTCGGGATGCTCACGCAAGGCACGCTGCATGCCCTTCTCGCGAAATTGCGCGGAGGGGGTGATTTTCAGACCGGAAAAAGCCAGCAGTTCGATTTTCTCTCCGGGCGCGACAGGCGGATGTTGGCGAATCAACTCCTTCAGCATCCGGTAGCCGCCCTCCTCGTCGTTGGGCACCAGGCTACCGAGCAAATCGGGGTATTTTTCTCCAGGATCGCCCAGCAGACTCACCTGGTCGGCGGTCAGCGCATTGTTGACCATGAACAGCTTGACCCCGCTGCCCCGGGACAGACGCAGGATCTCTGGCGCCACATACTGTTCATTGACGAACACCAGGTAGTCCGGGCGGTTGTCGCCCAACAACACTTCACGCGCCTGTTCGATGGTGGTATGCACTTGCCGCTCGGCATAGCGCACTTTGAGGTCGATACCCAGGTCTCGCGCCGCCGCCTGCATGAACTGGCTGTAGCTGACCCAGAACACTTCGTTGCTCGTGCCAGGATTGAGGAACACCACCGACGTCGCCTGCACCACCGATCCATAGATCGCGCATAGCGTCAGCATGCCTCTTTGGAGAAACCTGAACATTGAACAACCGAGCCCCGAAAATTTAGCCGCGCATTATAGCCAGCCAATCCAGGTGCACCCGCGGTTAATTCGCGTTTTTTGTCCGACAATCGTCGGAAAATGGCTCGGTTACGCGTGTTTACTGATGGCTGACCCAATACACCGCCGTGCCTACCACCAGAATGATCAAGAACAGAATCGCCCACGCGTCGACGCTGCTGTCGCTTTTCGTTGCCTTGGTCGGATTGCTCATTGCATCGCCTCTTGTCGGTTTTATCGGTGATTGCAGGAAGACTCGATCACAGTTAAGACGACGATTGCCCGCACGACAAATGTGGGTAAGACAATAATCAGTCTCAATAGTCGATTTGGTTCTTTCCATATACTCAAACATCACTTTTACGCATAAACGCAAACTGCTATCTTGCCCCGGCTCCGTGGGGAGTGCGCGGCCGTGCGCGCAGAATTACCAAGGCATTTCGGAACATCAGCGAGCGAGAAACGCAGCGGATTCCGATCAGCCCAGCCTGAGAACAGGACTTATATGTACGTATACGACGAGTACGATCAGCGGATCATCGAGGACCGCGTCAAGCAGTTCCGAGATCAGACCCGACGCTATCTGGCAGGCGAGCTGAGCGAAGAAGAATTCCGCCCCCTGCGCCTGCAAAATGGCCTTTACATCCAGCGCTTCGCCCCGATGCTGCGGGTTGCCGTGCCTTATGGCCAACTGACTTCGCGGCAGACGCGAATGATGGCCAAAATCGCTCGCGACTATGACAAGGGCTATGCCCACATCAGTACCCGCCAGAACGTCCAGTTCAACTGGCCGGCCCTGGAAGACATCCCGGACATCCTGGCCGAACTGGCCACGGTGCAGATGCATGCGATCCAGACCAGCGGCAACTGCCTGCGCAACGTCACCACCGACCAGTTCGCCGGTGTCGCAGCAGACGAGTTGATCGACCCGCGCCCATGGTGCGAAATCGTCCGTCAATGGACCACCTTCCACCCGGAATTTGCCTACCTGCCGCGTAAATTCAAGATTGCGATCAACGGTTCGACGTCCGACCGTGCCGCCATCGAAGTCCACGACATTGGCCTGGAGCCGGTGCACAACGCTGCTGGCGAACTGGGCTTCCGTGTGTTGGTCGGCGGTGGCCTGGGCCGGACCCCGGTGGTCGGCGCCTTCATCAACGAGTTCCTGCCGTGGCAAGACCTGTTGAGCTACCTCGACGCCATCCTGCGGGTGTACAACCGCTATGGCCGTCGCGACAACAAGTACAAAGCGCGGATCAAGATCCTGGTCAAGGCCCTGACGCCTGAAGTCTTCGCGCAGAAAGTCGACGCGGAAATGGAGCACCTGCGCGGTGGCCAAACCACCTTGACCGAAGCCGAAGTGCATCGCGTTGCCAAGCATTTCGTCGATCCGGACTACAAGGCGCTGGACAACCAGCACGCCGCCCTGGCCGAGCTCGACGCCCAGCACCCGGGCTTTGCCCGCTGGCGCACGCGCAACACCGTGGCCCACAAGAAGCCGGGCTATGTAGCCGTGACCCTGTCGCTCAAGCCCACCGGCGTTGCCCCGGGCGACCTGACCGACAAGCAGCTCGACGCCGTCGCCGACCTGGCCGAGCGTTACAGCTATGGCCAGTTGCGCACCTCCCACGAGCAGAACATCATCCTCGCCGATGTCGAGCAGGCGCAGTTGTTCACCCTCTGGGGCGAATTGCGCGAGCATGGCTTTGCCACGCCGAACATCGGTCTGCTGACCGACATCATCTGCTGCCCGGGTGGCGACTTCTGCTCCCTGGCCAACGCCAAGTCGATCCCGATCGCCGAGTCGATCCAGCGCCGTTTCGACGATCTGGACTACCTGTTCGACATCGGTGAGCTGGACCTGAACATCTCCGGCTGCATGAACGCCTGCGGTCACCACCACGTTGGCCACATCGGCATCCTCGGGGTGGACAAAAAAGGTGAAGAGTTCTACCAGGTGTCCCTCGGTGGCAGCGCCAGCCGCGACGCCAGCCTGGGCAAGATCCTCGGCCCATCGTTTGCCCAGGACGCCATGCCGGATGTGATCTCGAAGCTGATCGACGTGTACGTGGAACAACGCACCGAAGACGAGCGCTTCATCGACACCTACCAACGTATCGGCATCGACCTCTTCAAGGAACGCGTCTATGCAGCGAATCATTAAGAACAACGAAGTCATCGACGAAACCTGGCACCTGCTGCCCAAGGATTTCAACATCGATGAAATCAGCAACTGCGACGACTACATCGTGCCGTTGCAGCTGTGGCGTGAACACGGGCGCATGCTCCAGGCCCGCGATGGCGGCCTGGGCGTGTGGCTGGACGCTGACGAAGAAGCCGAGGAAATTGGCGATGACGTGCAGCACTTCCAGGTGATTGCCCTGAACTTCCCGGCGTTCACCGATGGCCGCAACTACTCCAACGCCCGCCTGCTGCGTGACCGTTACGGCTTCAAGGGCGAGCTGCGAGCGATTGGCGACATCCTGCGCGACCAACTGTTCTACCTGCGCCGCTGCGGCTTTGACGCCTTTGCGCTGCGGGCCGACAAGGACCCGTATGAAGCCCTTGAAAGCCTCAAGGACTTCTCGGTGACCTACCAGGCCGCCACCGACGAGCCGCTACCGCTGTTCCGTCGCCGCTGATCGACCGGCCTTGAGCCCCGCCCGGGGTTCAAGGCCAGCCAGTGCTCTCACTGCAATTGCAGCTCGCCTATCGGGAATGGCCTGCCCATCCTCACCCAATCCATGTACAAGCGCATCCGGTGTTCCAGCCGTGTCAGGCTGACGAACGGGTTTTGTACATCCAGCGCCGACAGCAGCACCTCAGTGCTCAACAGCTCCCACAGCTCCTGTGACGCGTCCACCTCCTCCAACAGGTGCCAGACCCGCGCCTGAAGCCCTGAGTAATTCACCCGGAAATCGGCGGTACGGCTGAGGGGTTCGATCTGGCGCAGGAAACGTCCACCCTGAGGCTTGGCCAGCAGCCGCTGCCAGATCTGCTGCCTGAGTTCGACGTCCGCATCGGCCAAGCGCTCAAGCCAGACCTGCGGCTGGCTGACGCTGGCGTCGGCGGTGCCGAGCCACAGGTTCAAGCCGGTCTGCTGCCGATGGCTGACAATGCGCCGCAACGTGTCCTCATCCGTCAACGGGTTACCCCACAGTTGCACGCGGTCCCTGGCCACTGCCTGCGCCAACACGGCAGGCGGAACGCGATTGATCTGGTTGTTGCTGAGGTCGAGCAGTTCCAGGGTGGGCTGCTCGGCAATGCCGATCGGGCAATAGCGGATGCCCGTGGCATGCAGGTTGAGGCGCCGCAGCGCCTGCATCCCCGACACCAGCGGCGGCACCGCCAACGGGTTCTCACTCAGGTCCAGCGTATGCAAATGTACCAGCCCCGCCAGCCGACCTGCGGCCTGTTCGTTCAGCGCCAGGCGGGTCGACTTGAGGTTCAGCTCCCGTAGCTGGCTCATGTTCCAGATTCCACGGGGAACGCCCGCCTCTAGCACGCCCTCGGGGTTGATCCGGCGCAGGTCGACACCCTCAAGGTTCAACCGACGCAGATTGGGAAAACATTCCAGAAAGCTGTCCAGGTCCCCTGCACGCTTGACGGCAAACCCCTTCATCGACAACTCGACAACATTGGGAAACTTCGTGTTCAGTGCCGGCAGCGACAGGTAGCGCTCGAGGTCCATGTCCAGCTTGTAACCGACCATCTGACCGTCGACCAGCACGTGATGGCGGGCATCACCCATGTACTGCCAGAAGTTGATCAACTCAGCCCCCAGCTCCACTCTCACCTGGCGCTCGAAAAACAACGTCTGCTCGAGACGCTCGAGGTTCTCCTCCTCGATCTGTGCGGCGTCCATGCCCAGGGCATCCTCTTGCCCTTCACGCAAAAACAGCTCGTCCAGGGCCTGCACGTCATACACAGCGCCATAGACCCACTGACTGAGATCAGCATCCAGTTGATACAGCTGGGTTTCCAGACGTGCCAGCTCCGCCATCGCCCTGGCGCCCAGGCCGTCAAGCAGCTCGATACCCTGCTGGCTGTTCAGCCCGGGATAGACCAATCGCAACTGAAACAGCTGCACATTGCGCGATAACGTCGCCCCCTGTGCGGTGTTCGGGTAGCCGCCGCCCCGCAGCCCGAGCGCCTCGAACGTCAGCCCGCCGTCCATGCGCTGCAGGCCATGGATGAGTTGCGCACGAGGCAATGCATGGTGGCGAATTTTCTCCTGCAAGTCCTCGACCGCTGCCAGCGGATCGAGTCCAAGGGCCTCGCGTTGCGCCGGGCTCAGCAGATCGTGAAGCGCCTGGTACAGATTGCTCGCGCCTTGCGCGCCGAAGCCAGTGCCGACCTTGATCAAGCGCCGCACATCCGTGGATTCGAGCGCGCCCACGCGATCGACGATTCGTCCGCTGAGGGGACCGTCGAGCACTTCGATGCTCAGGGTCTGCGGCCAGCCGGGCAAGCGCGTCAGTGAATGCAGGGCCAGAACCTGGGTCTGCGGGTTGTCCAGCGATTGCAGGTAGAGCCCCTCATAGGCACGGCCCAGACGCACGTGTTGCTGGTATTCGCTGAACTTGCCATCCAGCTGACCCAGCAAACGCAGACTCTCCTGGGTTGAAGGGCTGGCGGCGAGGTCGACTCCCGTACGATCCAGCACATGTTCGATGGCGTTTTTCGGCAAGCCCGGGTACTGCTTCTGGAACAGCTTCACCCATCTGGAGTCGCTGTGTTGCTGCGCGGCGTAGCGTGCGTTGAATGCATCGGTGCGGGCCGGGCCGACGGGCATGGTGGCCAGCTCCTGGTCGATCCGAAAACGCTCCAGGGTGTCGGCCAATTGCGGGGTCGGAGCGCGTTGCCCAGCCTGCATCAGGCGCAGCATGTCGTCGTCGACCGGGCTGATGCGGGCGATTTGCGCCAGCACCTCATCGCTCAAGGTCGCGACCGGCGCGCCAATCCCGCGCAACAATTGCACACGGGTGAGGGGCGCAACGGCAGCAGGGGTTTCGGCGGGGAGTTCGGGACCTGGCACCACGGCATCGGTCGGGGCAGCGTGCTCCGCCACCGCCTCAAGCGCACCCTCGCCATGCAGTGCCGCCGTCGCCCGCAACAGCGGCAGAGCGTTGAGCAGACCGAACACCGTGCGGGTCAGCCCCGCCGCCTGATCACCCGGCTCGCGACCATTGACGGCCTGGTCCAGGCCGTACCCGGCATCGATCAGGCCAGCCAACGCCAACAGCCCTTCTCCGCCCGGGACAAACAGGGCCAACGGCGCATAGCGATTGATCCATTGCACAACGGGCTCGACCAGGGCACTGAGGTTATCGCGGTTGACCTGGGCGTCGTCGCGAATCGTCTGAATGCTGAAAACTGCGGCCTGCTTCATGCTCAGGACCAGTTGCGCGAACGGATCGCAGCTCGCAGGAACTGTCTGCAGATGAATGTAGTCCGCCGGATCCCAATATCCATCGTTGTTGAAAAAACCATGGCCCTTTTTCAGTTGATGTTGGCGCGGGTATTGGCGCATGCCGTCCAGGGCGGTGAGCACCCCGGCGTGGAAGGTGCCGTCATCGCGGTCGTCCTCGGCAAAATTCGCGGCCAGGGCTTGCTTGCAATCGTCGTCGGCGGCCTGCTGGACGATCCAGCGGCGCATGGCCGCGATATCGGCAAACTCATGCAGCGGTGAGGCGTTGCCCGGCACATAAAGCAGGATTGTCGAGGCAGAGACATGGCGAAAGACCCACAGATCGCGACTGGTGTAGCGGTAGATCGCAAGACGTGCGGCTTCGACCTGGCTTCGAGTCGGCGCCGCCAGTTGTTCGAGTGTTAGCTGCGCCCATTGCTGGTCCGCAGGCAAACCGGCGGCTTGCAGCGCCAGTTCAAGCCCGTCTTGCGTGAGGCTGTTCTCCTGACGCTGCAGATATGCGGCCATGACCAGGGCCAGCTTGACCGAGGTGCGCAGCGGATAGGTTTGCGGGGCCATGATCGTGTCGTCTGCGGGCCAGGCCTTATCGACGTAGGCACTGAACCGATCCTTCAGATCGAGGCGCCAGACCCACGCCTTGAAGTCGGCGGGAGTGATAGGCAGTTGGGTCTGCGGGTCGTAGGTTTGCGGGGTGGTCTTGCGGTAGATCCCCTCATAACTGGCGTGATTGCCAGCCCCGACATAGGCAAACTCATCGACCTTGTCGATGATCTGCACGGCGGGGCCGATAGCCGGCGGCGTATAGAGGCCGAAGGCGGTTTCGCCAAAGCGTCCGTCGCCGATCGTCTGGTCATTGTCCAATACCACCTGAGTCAGGCTCAGGGAACTTGCCACTTGCCCTTGTTCAACGCCATCAATCGCGGGGTGGCCGTGATAGCCGTAGTGGAGGTTGACCAGCAAGGCACTTTGCGGATCGATGTCCTGGCCCCATCGCTGCTCAATGAGTTGGTTGGCAAATTGCGCGGGGGTCTGGGGAAGCGCGGTACTGACCAGCGCCTGGAAGTCTTCGCGTGGCTGCGGGGTGTTCATGGTGCAATTCCTTTGCAGTGGGTCTTGAGGCACTGAGCCTATGCCAATTGCCCCACTGAGCTACGCCGGAAAGCACTGCCACGCTGTATTGAAATTACCTCGCCTTGCGTCAGAAAGCAGCGCTTACAAAAAAGCCCTGGCACCTTAGCGAACGCAGGTGTCAGGGCTTGAAATCAATCGCGGACTTACCAGAAGCGTTGTTGCGTCAGTCGGCTCCACCAGGTCAGCAGCAGGCGATCCACCGAGCCGCTGGCCGCCAGCCCGATCCGCTCCTGCAGGCTCTTGCGCTCGGCATAGTGCAGGTGGAACAACTCGGCGCCCTTGGCCCGCTCGGCGAGGTATTCGTCGCTGGTTTTCAGCTCATCGACCAGCTGTTTTTCCAGCGCCGCGATACCCAGCCAGACTTCGCCGGTGGCCACTTCATCAATGGCCAGTTGCGGGCGATAGCGCGCCACGAAGTTCTTGAACAGTTCATGGGTGACGTCCAGGTCTTCCTGGAACTTTTCCCGGCCCTTCTCGGTGTTTTCACCGAACACGGTCAGGGTGCGTTTGTATTCGCCGGCCGTCAGCACTTCGAAGTCGATGTCGTGTTTTTTCAGCAGGCGATTGACGTTGGGCAACTGCGCCACCACCCCAATCGAACCGAGCACGGCAAAGGGCGCGCTGATGATCTTCTCGCCGATGCAAGCCATCATGTAGCCACCGCTGGCCGCGACCTTGTCGATGCACACCGTCAGCGGCACCCCGGCCTGGCGGATGCGCGCCAGCTGCGAGGACGCCAGGCCGTAGCTGTGGACCATGCCACCGCCGCTTTCCAGGCGCAGCACCACTTCATCCTTGGGCGTGGCCAGGGTCAGCAGTGCGGTGATTTCGTGACGCAGGCTTTCGGTGGCCGAGGCCTTGATGTCGCCATCGAAGTCCAGCACGAACACCCGGGGCTTGGCCTCGGGCTTTTTCTTCTGTTTCTTGTCGGACTTGGCTTCGGATTTGCGCAGGGCCTTGAGCTGATCCTTGTCGAGCAAGGTCTGCTCCAGACGCTCGCGCAGCCCCTTGTAGAAATCATTGAGCTTGCTGACCTGCAACTGACCGGCGGCCTTGCGCCGACCTTTGCTGCGCAACGAGGCAAAACTCACCAGCACCACCAGGATGGCGATCACCAGGGTAACGGTCTTGGCGAGAAAACTGGCGTACTCGGACAAAAACTCCACATGGACTCCTTAACGACGGTGCGCCGCTGATAAACACGGGCGCGGGATGTCCCCAGCATACCCATGCGCTTGACTTGCGGCCAGCCGGGAAACAGTCTGTCAGCGGCCTCCAACCTACATTTCAAACAAGCGTATGTTTTTTCATTGACAGCTCTTCGCCATCCTCATAACCTCGCCAAACCTTCAACGTACCGGGACGACGCGGACGTGGGCAGCATCTATCTGATACGACATGGCCAAGCCTCCTTTGGTGCAGACGACTACGACGTGTTGTCGCCGACCGGTGTTCGCCAGGCAGAAGTCCTCGGCAGCCACCTGGCTGAACTGGGCCTGAGCTTCGATCGCTGCCTGGCCGGCGACCTGCGCCGCCAGCAACACACCGCCACCAGCGCCCTGGCCCAATTCGGCGCCGTGGGCCTGCCGGTGCCGGTCCTGGAAACCGATCCGGCGTTCAACGAATTCGATGCCGACGCGGTGATCCGGGCGCTGCTCCCCGAACTGCTGCCGCAAGAGCCAGAAGCCCTGAACATCCTGCGCAACGCGGCGCAGAACCGTGGCGAGTTCCAGCGCATCTTCGCCCTGATCATCGAGCGCTGGCTGGCCGGCACCTATGATCCGCCGGGCCTGGAAAGCTGGCTGGGCTTTGTCGAACGGGTACAGGCCGGTTTGCAACGGATTCTCGAGCAGGCCGACAACACCCAGAAGATCGCCGTGTTCACCTCCGGCGGGACCATCACCGCCCTGCTCCACCTGATCACCCAAATGCCCGCCAAACAGGCTTTCGAGCTGAACTGGCAAATCGTCAACACCTCGCTCAACCACCTGAAATTTCGGGGTCGCGAGGTGGCCCTGGCTTCCTTCAACAGTCATGCCCACCTGCAACTGTTGAAGGCCCCGGAACTCATCACTTTCCGCTGAGTCCGGATAACTGTGACCCTTGCTGTAACACCCCAAGAAAAGGATCGAACCATGACCAACGTAGCTGACGCCGTACAAGCAATGAAAGCCAAGTTCAACCCAGCCGCTGCTGCCGGCCTGGACCTGGTCTTCGGTTTCCGTATCGACGACGACAAGCACTTTTCGCTGATCGTTAAAGACAGCACCTGCGAGCTGAAAGAAGGCGAGAACCCGGACGCCCAGGTGACTCTGGTCATGGACGCTGAAACCCTGCAAGGCATCGTCAGCGGCGAAACCGACGGCATGCAAGCCTTCATGGGCGGCAAACTGCGCGCTGAAGGCGACATGATGCTGGCGATGAAACTGTCCGAGCTGTTCCCGGCCTAAGACCACGGCTTCCCCCCTGGAGGCCCTGTTGGCTGCACACGAATCCCGCCGTCCTGGCGGGATTCGTCGTTCAAGGACCCGCCCCTTGCCTTACACTGCATGCCCCTTACGTTAGCGATTGGCCCATGGACATCGATCTCGCCCGCACTTTCCTGGAAATCGTCCGTTGTGGCAGCCTCGCCGCCGCCGCGGAAAAACTGCATGTCACCCAGACCGCCATCACCGCGCGGGTGCAAAAGCTCGAAAGCCAGCTGGCCAGTACCCTGTTCGTGCGCAACCGTGCCGGTGCTCGCCTGACCGCCGATGGCGAGGCCTTCGTGGTTTACGCCAATCACATGGTCCAGGCCTGGGAAGCGGCGCGCCGCGATTTGCCGCTGCCGGACGGTTACCGCAATGTGCTGCACATCGGCGGCGAAACCAGTTTGTGCAATCCCCTGATGCTCAGTTGGACCCGGGAGATCCGCGCCCGAATTCCCACCTATGCCCTGCGCACCGAAATCGACACTGGCGAAAGCCTGCTCAAGCAGTTGGAAGTGGGCGTACTGGATGCGGCGCTGGTGTATCAACCCGAATACTGGCCGCGCCTGCAAGTCGAGCAACTGTTGGAAGAAAAGCTGATCCAGGTGCGCCTGCGCGCGCAACCCGAGCCTTACGTGTACATCGACTGGGGCAGCGACTTTCGCCGTCAGCACGATGCCGCCTTGCCCGACAAGGCCCGCGCCGCGCTGACCTTCAACCTCGGCCCGCTGGCCTTGCAATACATTCTGCAAAACGGTGGTACCGGCTATTTTCGGACCCGGGTGGTGCAGTCCTATCTCGACAGCGGCGTGCTGGAACGGGTGCCCAAGGCCCCGGAATTCAGCTACCCGACCTTCCTCGTGTACTCGCGCGATCGCGACTCCCAGGTGCTGCAGCAGGCGTTCGATTTGCTGCGTGCACTGGTCAGGGCTGACTGCGACTGGTCGCAGCGCTGGGATCCGTTTTAACGCATTCAGCGCTTCAATAGCTGCCGATCACGCAGATCCATTGGCCGGATAAATTGGCCGCGACTAATCTGCTGTCAATAACAACGACAACAGGTGATCGCGGTGAGGCAAACCACGCAGGCATTTCGCAGCCGTTACCGGGCGGACATCCATCGTTTCTACAATCCCTGGCTGCATGCGGGGTTTGTGCTGATCTTCGGCATCGGCGCCATCGGCCTGTTCTGCTCTTCCCTGGATCAGGTCAGCGCGGCGCAATGGCTGACGGTTCCACTGACATTGCTGCTGTTCAATTTCGCGGTCTACGGGGTGCACCGCCATCTTGGGCATCACAAGCATGCCTTCGCCCGCCTGTTCTACGCACGGCACACCGGCGATCACCACAGCTTCTTCGCTCCCGGACACATGGCTTACGACAGCGCACGGGACTGGCGTGTGATCCTCTTTCCAGCCTGGCTGATCGTGCTGCACACTCTGCTGTTCGCCCTGCCCGCCTGGTGGCTGCTGAAACAGCTCGATAGCAACGTCGCCGCGCTGTTTGCCAGCTGCCTGGTGCTCGGCTACCTGATCTACGAGGTGTTTCACGCCTGTGAACACCTGCCCGCCGACCATCCCCTGAGCCAGATGCCGTGGATCCGCCAGATGCGCCGCCTGCATGAACTGCATCATCGGCGCGAATTGATGCAGGCGCGCAATTTTAATATCGTTCTGCCACTGGCCGACTACCTGTTCGGCACCCTGTATTGGGAAGACGAACCGGACCACGCCCATCCCTCATCGAGAATGCCCATGACCCGTCTGCAGCATCAGATCGACATTGCCCGCGAGCCCATTGCCGTCCTGGCCTATGCCAGTACCGTCAGCCGCTGGCCGGAGTGGCACCCGTCCTCGCTGCGCGTCGCCGGCCCTCCGGGGCCTTTGCATGCCGGGGCGCGATTCGAGGAAGACATTCATGCCGGAGGCCGTGCCGGACACTTGAGCTGGGAGGTCAGTGAGTACCTGCCGGGACGCCGCTGGAGCGCCCGGGCCCAGGGCGATCACGGACTGGAACTGCAATTGACCTATGAATGCACCGGCGACAGCGCTGACACCCGCTTCGTGCGCACCCTGGAATATCGCTTCAGCAGCCTGTGGATGCGCCTGGTCAATCAGTTACTGCTCAAGCGGCGGATCGAGCGTGAGTCGGCAGTTTCGATGCTGGCCCTGCGCGACATGGCACTGCTACCCCAGTCAATCAATGCCGGAGTCCTCGCCTGATGCGCCGTGAACCCCGTCGCATCAGCGTCAGTCGCTTTTTGCTGGTGGTGATCGTGTTGATCGGCCTGTTCCTGCTACTGGCGCCGACCAAGGTGCAACCGGTGGCCTGGAAACCCGAGCCGGCGCCATCGCTGCAAACCGGAACCTACGCCGAGAACCAGAAGCTGCGTGATCTGGAGCATGTCGGCTCAACCAATATCGACGGGCCGGAAGCGCTGTTGCTGGAGGAAGGTTTCCTGATCAGCGGCCTCAATGACGGCAAGATTATCCGCAGCAGTCTCGATGGCCAGTCGCGCAAGGTGTTGATCGACACCGGAGGACGCCCCTTGGGCCTGGCTCGCCACCCGGACGGCCGGCTGATCATTGCCGACGCGAAAAAGGGGTTGCTGGCCCTCGATGCGCAAGGTCAGTTGATCGTCCTGACCAAAGAAGCCAACAGCCTGCCGTTCGGTTTTACCGACGATGTGGTGATCGACAAGACCGGTCACTACGCCTATTTCAGCGACGCTTCCAGCCGCTGGGGCTACGGCCATGACGGCGAAGCGATCATCGAACATGGTGGCGACGGCCGGTTGCTGCGCTATGACTTTCAAACCGGCAAGACCGAAGTGCTGCTGGATCACCTGCAGTTCGCCAATGGCGTCGCCCTTGGACCGCAGGACAGCTACGTGCTGGTCAATGAAACCGGGGCGTATCGCATCAGTCGTTATTGGTTGAGCGGGCCTATGGCTGGCACCCATGACGTGTTCATCGACAACCTGCCAGGCATGCCCGACAACCTCAGTTTCAATGGCCATGAGCGTTTCTGGGTGGCGCTGTACACGCCGCGCAATGCCTTGCTCGACGCCACTGCCGGGCAACCCTTCGTGCGCAAGATGATTGTCCGGGCCTTGATGGTCCTGCCCAAGCCCGCGGAGCGCCGGGCCTTTGTGGTGGGGGTGGATCTGCAGGGCAAGGTGATCGCCAATCTGCAGGATGCCGGCAGTGGCAATTACTCGCCGATCACCACCGTGCGTGAGTACGGCGACTGGCTGTATTTCGGTTCGTTGAAGGCCAGCCACATGACGCGATTGCCGCTGGGCAAAGCGCTGCAATAGGCACGTAGGATGGGGGGCGCCTGAGAACCCTGTGGGAGCGAGCAGGCTCGCTCCCACAAAAGCTATAGCACTAGCGGCGCGAGGCTCAGGCCTTGCCTGCTCCGTTGAGCCTATCCCTGATTTTATCCTTGATCGAAAGGCGTTCCGTCTTGAGCCTGGTCAGTTGGTCATCCGCCTTGGCGGCGGCTTCCGCGTCGAGCACCTGGGTGTCGATATTGGAATACTTGTCCAGCAGCGCATGCAAATGCGGATCGCTGGCACGCAGTTTCTGAACCTCGTCTCTGGTATGGCTCAAGTCTGCATACAGGTCATGTTTCACCGGCATGGAACACCTCCGTTTGTTGATCGGCGGCGAACACCTTTGGCGTGCTCGCCAGTTGGCAGAATGGCCTTGTCCAGCGGTGGCTGTCGACCGTCAATCAGACCAGCGGCATGGCAAACGGCCGTCAGTCGCCACCGAGGACATGGTGAATCATCGACATCAAGGCATCCGGACTGTAAGGCTTGCTGAGCAAATGGGTGTCCGGACTCAATTGATGGTTGCGGGAAATGATGTCCCGGGTGTGGCCGGAGGTGAACAGCACCGCCACCGGCGGCACCTGGACTTTGGCCCAGGCCGCCAGGTCCGAGCTCTTGATCAGTCCGGGCATCACCACGTCGGTAAATATCAGGTCCACTTTGGTTCCGTCCTGCAACACCTGCATGGCGCTGTCACCGTTGGCGGCGACCAGCACCTGGTAACCCGCCGCCTGCAGGAACTCGACCGTCGTATCGCGTACTTCCTCATGATCCTCCACCACCAGAATAGTCTCGTGGCCGCCATCGTGCTGCGCCCGGCGCACCGGTTGCTCACGGGTCTGGATACGCATGCTGCGGGGGAAATACATCCGCACCACTGTGCCCTCGCCCGGGGTGCTGGTCATATCGATGTGGCCGCCGCTCTGCTTGACGAAACCGAACACCATGCTCAGGCCCAGGCCCGTGCCGTGACCATCGGCCTTGGTGGTGAAGAAGGGTTCGAACGCCTGCTTGAGGGTCTCGCTGTCCATGCCATCGCCGGTATCGTGCACCGACAGCTGCACGTAGTCCCCGGCACTGATGCCCTTGCCCAGGCAAAACTGCCGATCAAGGGTCAGGTTTTTCCCACTGATGGTAATGGTGCCCTCGCCATGCATCGCGTCGCGGGCATTGATCGCCAGGTTGAGCAAGGCGTTTTCCAGTTGATTGCGGTCGACATGGACGGACCAGGGATCGGCGGGCATCTGCACATCGATGTCGATGTTTTCACCCAGTGCCCGCTGCAGCATTTCACCCAACCCCTGGTAAATCTGCCGGGTGTCGAACACCGCGGGTGACAAGGGTTGGCGCCGGGCGAAGGCGAGCAGTTGCGCCGACAGCATGGCGCCGCGTTCCACTGCCGCAAGCGCGGCGCCGACTCGGCGCTGGACATTCGGGTTCTCACTTTCATGACGGGCCAGCAAGTGCAGATTGCCGGCGATCACCTGCAGTAGGTTGTTGAAGTCATGCGCCACGCCACCGGTCAGCCCGCCAATGGCTTCGAGCTTCTGCGATTGGCGCAACTGTTCTTCAGCCGCCAGTCGTGCATCCACTTCCGCGACGACCCGTTGTTCGAGGTCGCGGGTGAACTTGAGCAACGACTCCTCGGCGCTCTTACGCTCGTGAATATCAATCAGCACCCCGGGGAACCGGAACGCCTCGCCCTGCTCGTTCAGTTCGCAACAACCACTGGCCAGCACCCATGAGTAGCTGCCATCGGGACGGAGAATCCGGTACTCGGCATTGAACGCCCCGCCATTTTTCAGCGCCTGTTGCACTTGCTGCTCGACTTGAGGCAGGTCGTAGGGGTGAATCCGCGCACTGGCGGCGTCTGGCGACATGTGTTGCAGCGACTGCTCGGCGGGAAAACAAAACGTACGGGCAAAACGCTCATCGCCCGACAACAGGTTGGCCTTGATGTCCCAGACGAACGAACCGAGCAAGGCCCCGGCGTTCAGCGCCAGGCGCACGCGTTCGTTTTCTGCACGGTAGGCCGCTTGCGCTTGCTCGCGCAGGCGTTCGGAGAGCATGTGCGCCGTGGTTTCCACGACAATCGCCAGAACCCCGCCTGGGCGGCCGTCGTCATCGGCCACCGGACTGTAGGACAGGTCCATGAACACCGCTTCGGGCTGGCCGTTACGCGACAGTTCCAGTTCCTTGTTGCGATAGGACAGGGTTCCGCCAGCCAGGCAGGTGTCGACCACATTGCGATTGAATTCGGCGATTTCCGGCCAGCCCAGCTCCACCGGCGTACCCAGCAAGTACGGATGCCGGCCACCGGCAAATACCGAGTAGGCGTCGTTGTAGATCATGTAGCCGGGCTTGCCCCAGAGCATGACCAGCGGCACGGGGGACGCCAGCAACATTTGCACGTTGCAGCGCAGGCTTTTGCTCCAGGTATCGAAGGGCCCCAGTTCGGTACGGCTCCAGTCGAACGCACGAATGCGTCCGGCCATTTCACCTTTCCAACCCCGACATCCATGGCTTTGCGTTAGAAACTGCATCGATAGACTCTGTGCGCATTTCGCAAAAGTTAAACAACAGTTCGACGCAGGCAGGCCCACGCTCAAGGCTTTGAGCACGGCCGACGCTGATCGTTTCATTGTTATACAACTTCAGCCGATTGTCACAGTGGCTGGCGAGCGGACTACACCTCGATCAGATGTTTGAGCGGGTGGTAGCCGTTCTTCAAACTGGCGGCGCCATCAAGAATCGCCTTCTCGATGCCGTTCAGGTGCATGCAGATCAATTCGATAGCCGCGCTCTGGTTGCCCGCCTCGATGTATTCAATCAGCCGCAGGTGTTCATCGTCGCGGCAGGTCTGGTGACTGTCGTCGTCCAGCGCCACGGCATACAGCGAAGCTCGAGAGATCAGTTTGCAGAACCAGTCGAGCAGCACCGGATTGTTCAGGCTGCGCGCCAGCTTGATGTGGAACTCACCCAACAAATGAATCAGCCGCTCGTGGTCGCCGGCATGCGCCGCCTCGTGCTCCAGCAGCAAGTGATCGCGCAGGTCACGGGTCACCGCAGTGTCGCGGCGTCGGCACAGTTCGCTGACGATGCCGATCTCGATCAGGCGCCGGGTTTCGAATAGTGAACGGATTTCTTCATCACTGGGCAGGGACACCGATGCACCTTTATTGGGCTCGGTCGTGACCAGGCCATCGGCCTCCAACTGCTTGAGTGCCGCCCGCACCGAGGTGCGACTGACATTGAAAAGCTCGGCCAACGATGCCTCTCCCAGCTTCATTCCGGGACGCAAGGTGTGCTTGCTGATCGCCAGGTAAACCCCTTGGTAGACACGGTCTACCGTGGTTTCCAGCTTTTTGTCGGCCATGGGAAAACTCCTTCATCGAAAAACAACCGCCCCGGGCATTCAGCGCCCTCGTGAAAAAGGCGCTTGCATGGGCAGATTAAACGGGGTATTTCTAAATTGCATCCAGATTTTGCATACAATAATTAGAGGAATGCACCATTATGGGTCATCCAGCAGCCATCGAAGTGCGTAACGTCTCAAAACGCTATTCCGAAGACCCGGACCAGGCGCCCGCCCTGGACAACGTGTCGGTGGACATCGCCGATAACGAGTTCTTCACCCTGCTGGGCCCCTCCGGATGCGGTAAAACCACCTTGTTGCGCACCATCGCCGGCTTCGAGCATGTCAGCGATGGCGAGATCCGCCTGGATGGCGAAACGGTCAATCACTTGCCGCCGTTCCAGCGCCGGGTCAACACGGTGTTCCAGAGCTACGCGCTGTTTCCCCATATGAGCGTCGCGCAGAATATCGCCTTCGGCCTCGAGATGCAGGGTCTTGATCGCACGGCGGCGGCGCGACGGGTCGACGAGATGCTGGCGCTGGTGCAAATGCAGCACCTGGCACGGCGCAAGCCCTCCGAGCTGTCCGGTGGTCAACAACAACGGGTGGCCCTGGCCCGCGCCCTGGCCCCCAAGCCCAAGGTGCTGTTGCTGGATGAACCGCTGTCGGCGCTGGACCTCAAGCTGCGTAAGGAAATGCAGGTCGAACTCAAGCGTGTGCAGAAGGAAGCCGGGATCACCTTTATCTTTGTCACCCATGACCAGGAAGAGGCCCTGACCCTTTCCGACCGGATCGCCGTGATGTCCGCCGGCAAAATCCTGCAGATCGGCAGCCCCACCGATATCTACGAACGCCCGCAACATCAGTTTGTCGCCCAGTTCATCGGCGACATCAACTTCCTCCCCGGTCGCCTCAAGCGCGGCCAGGACAACAATAGCCTGTTCCTGCCCAGCGGCATGCCGGTGGAAATCCCCTGTACCCACCCGCTCGGCTTCGACTCACCGGCGGTGCAACTGGCCTTTCGTCCGGAACGCTCGCAACTGGTCGACCCGACACAGCCCCATCACCTGCGCGGGATCATCGAGGCGGTGTTGTATGTCGGCACGGCCACCCTTTATCAGTGCCGGCTGAACAACGACATCAAGGTCATGCTGCGGGAAAACAACGAGGGCCTGAATCGTCCCCGCGCCGTCGGTGAAGGAGTCGCGGTGCACCTGCCGCCCCATGCCTGCCTGCTGATGGAGGCCTGAGCCATGAGCGTCAGTCGCACTTCCCCCGCCCTCAGCCGGGCCCTGCTGCTCAGCCCGGTGGTCCTGACCCTGCTGGGCCTGATTGCGATCCCGCTGGGGATCATGGGTTATATCAGCCTGTTGCCACGCAACGTCTACGGTGGCGTCGACTGGCAGGCCGACTGGCAATTGCAAAGCTACGTGCAGCTGTTTTTCCAGGAAGGTTTCGACGGCGACCTGGAGCTGAACTGGGTCTATGCCCAGGCGTTGCTGCGCTCCATCGGCCAAGCCGGTGGCACCACCCTGCTGTGCTTTTTGTTCGGCTTCCCGGTGGCCCTGTGGATGAGCAGCCTGACCCCACGGCGGCGCAACCTGATGGTGCTGCTGATCACTATTCCGTTCTGGACCAACCTGCTGATCCGCAACTACGCCTGGCTGATCATCCTGCGCGAGCAGGGCTGGGTCGCCCAGAGCCTCAACGCGCTGCTGCCCCAGGCCGGCGGCATTACCCTGCTGTACAACGATTTCGCGGTCAGTGTCGGACTGGTCTACAGCTTCCTGCCATTCATGATCCTGCCGATCTATTCGACCCTGGAAAAACTCGACTGGCGCCTGGTGGAAGCGGCCTATGACCTGGGCGCCAACCGCTGGCTGGCCTTGCGCCGAGTGATCCTGCCGCTGTCGATGCCAGGTGTGATTGCCGGTGCCCTGCTGGTATTTGTGCCGAGCCTCGGCGCGTTCATCACCCCGGCGATCCTCGGCGGCGGCAAGACCCTGATGATCGGCAATCTTATCCAGCAACAGTTCGGCACCGCGCGCAATTGGCCGCTGGGCAGTTCGCTGTCGTTCCTGCTGCTGGGCATCCTGCTGGTGTCCCTGGTGTTCTACGCGCTGTACAGCCGCAAGTCCGCCAACAAACTGAATCGGGGAGCGCAAGCATGATCGCCCTGCACCTGAAGAAATTACCGCTGACCCGCGAAGTCAGCCTGCTGATCCTGGCCTACCTGTACCTGCCGATCTTCGTGCTGATCGCCTACAGCTTCAACGCCAACCGCAGTGCCACGGTGTGGACCGAGTTTTCCTTCGCCTGGTACGGACGCATCATCGCCAACCCGTCGATCCAGACGGCGGCGCTGAACTCGATCATCGTCGCCAGCATCGCCACGGTCTGCGCCACCACCATCGCCCTGCTAGCGGCCCTGGCGACCTATCGGCCGTTCTACGGACAGAAGATGGTCGAGGGCGGAATCAACCTGCCGCTGATCCTGCCGGAGATCGTCACCGCCGTCGCCACCCTGCTGCTGTTCATGGCGCTGGGGATCAAGCTCGGGTTGTTCACGGTGATCATCGCCCACATCGGTTTCTGCATCCCCTTCGCCTACCTGCCGATCCGCGCCCGCCTGAATGACCTGGACAAAAGCCTGCTGGAAGCGGCCAACGACCTGTACGCCAACCCCTGGCAGGTGTTTCGCCGGGTGACCCTGCCGTTGCTGTGGCCGGCGGTGCTGTCCGGTTCGGTGCTGGCATTCGTGGTCAGCCTCGATGATTTCATCATGACCTTCTTCGTCGCCGGCCCCGGCTCCACCACCCTGCCGGTGTACATCTTCTCGGCGATCAAGGCCGGGGTTACCCCGGAGATCAACGCAATTTCGACCCTGATGCTGCTGATTTCCATAGTGCTGGTGGTGCTGGCCTTCTGGCTGGGACAACGTGGCAAGACTGAGTGAGCCCTTTTCCTTCGCGGTACTTCTGGAGCGTGAAAACCATGATATCGAAAAGCCTGCGTTACGCTGTTGCCGGTCTTGCCCTCGGTTGTTCGGCGGCCATGACCGCCCAGGCCGCAGAACCCAAGGAGCTGTTTTTCTACAACTGGACCGACTACTACCCGGTGCCGCTGCTGGCCAAGTTCGAGAAGGAAACCGGGATCAAGGTCACCATGGACGGCTACGACAGCAACGAGACCCTGCTCGCCAAGTTACAGGCCGGCGGCGCAGCGTATGACGTTATCGTGCCGTCGCAATCGATCATGAAAACCCTGATCAACCAGGACCTGCTGCTGGCCATCGACGCCCCCAGCCTGCCGAACTTCCAGTACGTCAAACCGGCGTTCCGCGACCCGTCGTTCGACCCTGGCCGCAAATTTTCCGCGCCCTACCTGTGGGGTTCCACCGGGTTCTCCTACGACAGCGCGCGGGTGCCCGGCGGCAAACTCGACGACTCGTGGAAAGAGTTCTTTGAGCCGCGCAAGGAACTGCAGGGCCAACTGGCCGCCCTCGACACCTCCAGCAGCCTGATCAACGCCGCCAGCCACTACCTGGGCGTCGACGAGTGCAGCGAAAATCCGCAGGACGCGAAGAAGGTGCTGGAACTGCTGCAGAAGCAGAAACCCTTCCTGAAGATGTACAGCTCGGACAACACCGTCGACCGCATGGCCTCCGGCGAAGTGATCATGATGCAGAACTGGAACGGCTCGACCGCACGCGCCACCCTGCAAAAGAGCAGCATCAAGTACGTCTACCCCCGTGAAGGCCTGGCGATGTTTCAGGACAACTTCGCCGTGCCGAAAAGCGCGCCGCATCCGGAGAACGCGAAGATCTTCATCGACTGGATGATGAAGCCGGAAAACGCCGCCGCCGTGTCCAACGCCATCGCCTACGCCAACGGCATCGAGAGCGACCAGTTGCTCGACGCCAAGTGGAAAGTCATGGACGCGATCAACATGCCCGAAGAATTAGCCTCGCGCCTGCGCCCGGAAAAAGAGTGCAGCAACAAGGCGCGGGAGCTGCAGGACCGGATCTGGTCGAAGCTCAAGGGTTGATCCAAGACCGCGTCGCGGCCTTCGCGAGCCTGCTCGCGAAGAGGCCCAACTGGGCAATACAAAACTCAAAGACCTGAACGAGGTTTCCATGACCCCCTCCCACTGGCTCCGCAACGTCCGCCCCTACGGCGCTCCCGCCGAAGACCTGCTGATTGCCAACGGCCTGTTCACCGAACGCCGCCCGGCCTCCACGGCACCGCTTGCACCCAGCGACATCGACGGCCAGTACCAACTGCTGACCCCGGCACTGGTGGAAAGCCATGTGCACCTGGACAAGACCCTCTGGGGTCAGGACTGGCGTCCCAACAGCGCCGGCCCGACCCTCAAGGACTACATCAGCAACGAACGCCAGGTGTTGCGCGACATAACCACGCCGATCGCCGAGCGCGCCGGCGCATTGCTGGAAAATTGCATCGCCCGGGGCTCCCTGACGATGCGCTGCCACGTCGATATCGACCCGGAATTCGGCCTGCGCCACGTCGAAGCCATGCAGCAACTGCGCGAGCGCTATCGCGACCTGATCGACCTCGAACTGGTGGTGTTCCCACAGACCGGCCTGATCAGTCGTCCCGGCACCGCCGAGCTGATGCGCGAGGCCATGGCCCTGGGCGTGGAAAACGTTGGCGGGCTTGACCCCTGCGGCATCGACAACGACCCGATTGCCCAGCTCGACTTCGTGTTCAAGCTGGCCAGCGAATTCGACCGGGGCATCGATATCCATCTGCATGACAAGGGCGAGCTGGGCCTGTGGCAGATTGCGCGGATCGCCGATTACACCGAGCGCTTCGCCCGTCAGGGCCGGGTGATGATCAGCCACGCCTACTGCCTGGGCATGTTGCCCTGGACCCAGGTCAAGCCAGTGGCCGAGCGCCTGGCGGCGTTGGGTATCTCGCTGATGAGTTCGGCACCGGCCGACTGTGCAGTACCGCCCTTCCTCGCTCTGCGCGAAGTGGGGGTCAATGTTTGCCTGGGCTCGGACGGGATCCGCGACGCCTGGTCGCCCATGGGCAATGGCGACATGCTGGAGCGAGCGATGTTGCTGGCGTTGCGCTTCGACCTCAACAAGGACGAAGAACTGGCGGCAGCTTTCGCCGCAGCCACGATCAACGGCGCGCAGGCGTTGGGACGCAAAGGTTACGGCGTGGCGCTGGGGCAACCCGCAGACTTCCTCCTGATGAACGTGCAAACCCTCGGTGAAGCCGTGGTTGCCCGCCCACCGCGCCAGGTCTATCGCGGCGGCCGGTTGATCGCCGCCAATGGCCAACTGCTGGACAGTCACCTGTGACCATCATCGGCCTGAAGGCCAGTTGTGTGGTCGGTTTCGACGGGCGCCAGCACGTGCTGTGGCGCGACGGCCAGGTGGTGTTCGAGGGCTCGCGCATCCTGTTTGTCGGCCGCGATTACTCGGGGCCGGTGGACCAATGGATCGACCATGGCAACGCCCTGATCGGCCCCGGCTTTATCGACCTCGATGCCCTCGGCGATCTTGACTCCACGGTGCTGACCCTGGACAACGGCGATGAATCGCAGATGGGCCGCATGTGGTCCGAGCAATACCTGGCCGCCGGTCCGCGGGAGAGCTACAGCGCCGAAGAAGAAGTCTTCAAGTACCGCTATGCCTTCACCCAGTTGATCCGCAACGGCATCACCACCGCCATGCCGATCACCTCGATGTACTACCGCGAGTGGGCCGAAACCTACGAGGAATTTGCCGCCGTGGCCGAAGTCGCCGTCGACCTCGGGCTGCGCACCTACCTCGGGCCGTGCTACATGAGCGGCATGGCCTATTGGCGGGCCGACGGCCAACTGGACCATCACTGGGACGAGGCCCGGGGCCTGGCGGGGCTGGCGGCGGCCGAACGGTTTTTTGCCGACTTCAATGGCCGCCACGGCGATCTGATTCGCGGCGCGCTGCTGCCCGATCGGATCCAGACCTGTACCCCGGCGCTGCTGCAACGCACCGCGCAGTTGAGCCGCGAACTGAATGCGCCGATGCGCCTGCATTGCTGCCAATCCCCCAGCGAATACGCGATGGTCCAACAACGACGGGGTGCCTCGCCGCTGGCCTGGCTGCAGCAACTCGACCTGCTCACCCCGCGCAGCCTGCTGCCCCACGGCATTTACACCAGTGGCGACGACGACCTGCAGCGGGTGCTCGACGGCGGTGCCAGCCTGGTGCATTGCCCGGTGGTGTTCGCCCGCGATGGCGAGGCGCTGAATTCGTTTGGCCGCTACCGGGCCAAGGGCATCAACCTGGCCCTGGGCACCGACACCTGGCCGGCGGACCTGCTGGACAACATGCGCCAGGGCCTGAACATCGCCCGCCTCATGGAACGCGGCGGCCATCTGACCAGCGCGCTGGACCTGTATAACGCCGCCACCCTTGGGGGCGCCAAAGCCCTGGGACGCGATGACCTGGGACGCCTGGCGCCCGGGGCCAAGGCCGACATTACAGTGTTCAGCCTCGAGGGCCTGCACCTGGGGCCGCTGTTCGATCCGCTGAAAAACCTGGTCCTCGCCGGACGCGGCGACGACTGCATCGCCAGTTACATCGACGGCCGCTGCGTGATGCGCGACGGCCAGGTGCAGGGCATCGACTACCCCGCCCTGCAACGCCAGGCGCAAAAACAGTACGCCAAGCTGATGCGCAGCCACAGCCAGCGCGCCGCCGACCAGCCCGCTTGGCAAACCTTGTTCAAGCCGGCCATCCCGTTTGCCGACGACTACAGCGCGCAGGCGCCGCTCTGCACAATCGACCCCCTTCGCGATTGATCCCCGGAGTTCAAAGCCCATGCACAGTTTCGACTTCAGCTCTCTCAGTCCACGGGACAAATACAAGATCCTGATCGGCAGTGTGGTCCCGCGCCCGATTGCCCTGGTCACCACCATCGACGGCGAAGGCCGGGTCAATGCCGCACCGTTTAGCTTCTTCAACGCGCTGTCGGCCGATCCGCCGATCCTCGCCCTCGGGGTGGAAAACTACGGCGACCTGAGCCCGAAAGACACCACGCGCAATATCCAGCTCAACCAGGAATTCACCGTCAACATCGTCAGCGATGCACTGGTGGAAGCGATGAATATCTGCGCCGTGCCCTTCGCCCCCGGCTTTGACGAACTGACCGCCGCTGGCCTGACGGCAATCCCCGGCACCCGGGTCAGTTGCCCACGCATCGGCGAAGCCCCGGTAGCGCTGGAGTGCCGGCGGATGATGGCGCTGAACATCGGCCAGTCGCGGGAAATCATTTTCGGCGAGGTGTTGATGGCCCATGTCCGCGACGAACTGATCGACCCCAAGACCCTGTACATCGACCAACTCGGTCTCGACGCCATTGGCCGCATGGGCGGTCACGGCTACGCCCGCACCCGCGACTACTTCGACCTGCCCACTCGCACGCTGCAAGCCTGGAACGAGGCGCCGGGGGGTGGGGAGCGGAGTTGGCCGGGTGGAGTGGCTGGCGATGGGCGACAGCGATGACGCGGGGCGTGTCAGGCGCTGCAATTGTGCCTGGCACCCCACCCACCAACGGTTCAACGAAAATCCCGGCTGAACACGCTGATGCCATTGAGCAGCGGGCTCAGGTCGCTCAGCCGGCCGGCGATCAGGTGGCGGACTTCGCCGACCTGTTCCCAGCGGCCATCGACCCTGAGCAATTGCGAGCCGACCAGAGCCTTGCGCTGGCGCTCGGCCAGGTCGCGCCAGACCACCACATTGATGTTGCCGAACTCGTCCTCGAGGGTGACGAAGGTCACGCCACTGGCGGTGCCCGGGCGCTGGCGGCCGGTGACCAGGCCGGCCACGCTGACATTGCGCCCATGTTCGACGTCCAGCAGTTCCTGCGAGCTGCGGCAGCGCAGGCCGCGCAATTGCGTGCGCAACAATGCCAGCGGATGCGGGCCCAGGGTGGTGCCGACGCTGTGATAATCGGCGTGCAGGTCTTCGCTGACGCTGGGCGTGGGCAGGCATACCGCGGGTTCATCCTGGCTGGGCAAACCGGCGAACAATCCCAGTTGCTGCTGCACCCCCGCCACTTCCCAGCGCGCCCGGTGCCGATCCCCGGCCAGTTGGCGCAGGGCGCCAGCGTCGGCCAGTAACGCCTGGGCCCGGGCATCGAGCTGGGCGCGCCGGCCGAGGTCCGCGACGTCGACAAAGTCGCCCTGCAAGCGGACGACTTCGATTCGCCGGGCATCCTCCTCGCGAAATCCCTTGATCATCCGCAGCCCCAGGCGAATCGCCGGTTGCTGGCCGTCGGTCGGCTCCAGGCTGCAATCCCAGTCGCTGGCACAGACGTCCACTGCGCGCACGTGCAGATGATGCCGGCGCACATCCTGGAGAATCTGATCCGGACTGTAAAAACCCATCGGCCAGCTATTGATCAGGGCACAGGCGAAGGCCGCCGGTTCATGGCATTTGAGCCAGCAACTGGCGTAGGTCAACAGGGCGAAGCTGGCAGCGTGGGACTCGGGAAAACCGTAGCTGCCAAAGCCTTTGATCTGTTCGAAGATCTGCGCGGCAAAGGCCTCTGAGTAGCCATTTCTGAGCATGCCTTCGCGCAGGCGGACCTGGTGCGAGTCCAGCCCGCCGTGACGTTTCCAGGCGGCCATGGCCCGGCGCAACTGGTCGGCCTCGCCGGGGCTGTAGTCGGCGGCGACAATGGCGATCTGCATCACCTGCTCCTGGAACAACGGCACCCCCAGGGTGCGCTTGAGCACGGCTTCCAACGCCGTGGACGGATAGGTCTCCGGCTCCTCCTTGTTGCGCCGTCGCAGGTACGGATGGACCATGCCGCCCTGGATCGGCCCGGGGCGGACAATGGCCACTTCGATCACCAGGTCATAGAATTTGCGCGGCTGCAGGCGCGGCAGCATCGACATCTGCGCCCGCGATTCGATCTGGAACACGCCGATGGTGTCGGCGCGGCAAATCATGTCGTAGGTGGCCGGGTCCTCGGCCGGGATCTTCGACAGGCTCAACTCCAATCCACGGTAGTAGCGCACCAGGTCGAAACAGCGGCGAATCGCGCTGAGCATGCCCAGGGCGAGAATATCGACCTTGAGCAGGCCAACCATGTCCAGGTCATCCTTGTCCCACTGGATGATCGTGCGTTCGGCCATGGCGGCGTTTTCCACCGGCACCAGGCTGTCCAGTGGCTGCTCGGAAATCACGAAGCCACCGGGATGCTGGGACAGGTGGCGGGGAAAACCGATCAGTTGCCGGGTCAACCCCAGCACCCGGCGCAGCACCGGGCTGTCGGGATCGAACCCGCCCTCGCGCAGGCGATCCAGTGGTGGCGCTTCGTCGCTCCAGCGTGCGCAGCAATCGGCCAGGGCATTGATCTGGTCCGCTGGCAAACCCAGGGCCTTGGCCACATCGCGGATCGCACCGGCCCCGTGGTAAGTGCTGACCACCGCGGTCAGCGCGGCGCGGCGACGTCCGTAACGCTGGAACACGTACTGCAGGACTTCTTCACGACGCTCATGCTCGAAATCGACGTCGATGTCCGGCGGCTCGTTACGCTCGCGGGACAGAAACCGTTCGAACAACATGTTCATCCGGCTCGGGTCGATCTCGGTGATGCCCAGGGCGTAGCACACCGCCGAGTTGGCGGCCGAGCCTCGACCCTGGCAGAGGATGCGCTGGCGCCGAGCAAAGCTGACGATGTCCTCCACCGTCAGGAAATAACTTTCGTAGCCGAGTTCGGCAATCAGTTGCAGCTCTTTATCGATCAGCGCCAGTACCTGGCTGCTCGGTCCCTCGGGCCAGCGCCGGCACAGACCCTGTTCGGTCAGGCGGCGCAGCCAGGACGTCGGCGTCTGTCCCTCGGGCACCAGTTCGCGCGGGTACTGGTAGCGCAACTGGCCAAGGTCGAAGCTACAGCGCCGGGCGATCACCAGGCTCTGCTCGAGCAAGGCCGCCGGGTACAGCGCGCGCAGGGTTTCAAGACTGCGCAGGTGGCGCTCGCCATTGGGGTGCAGGCGTTGGCCGGCAGCCGCCACCGGCACATGCAGGCGAATCGCGGTCATGGTGTCCTGCAGGGCTCGCCGGCCCCGGGCATGCATGTGCACATCGCCGCTGGCCACCGCCGGGATCTGCAAGCCCACCGCCAGCGCCTGCAGTTCGGCCAGGCGCCGGGCATCGTCCTGCCCGCAATGCAATTCGACCGCCAGCCACAGGCGCCCGGCGAAGCGCTGCTGCAACCAGGCGCCATGGGCCTCAACCTCAGTACTGTCCGGCAGCCACAGGACCAATAGCCCCGGCATGGGCTCGTCGAAGTCTTCGCGCAGGACCCGGTACTGGCCTTTCTCGCTGCGCCTCCGGGCATGGGTGATCAAGCGGCACAACGCCTGGTAACCGTCGAGGTTTTCCACCAGCAGCACCAGTTTCGGGCCGTCCTCGATGCGCAACTCACTGCCGATGATCAGTGGCAGGCCCAACACCCTGGACGCCTGCCAGGCGCGGACGATACCGGCCAGGGTGCATTCGTCGGTGATTGCCAGGGCCTGGTAGCCCTGGGCCTTGGCCCGTTCAAATAGCTCATGGGCACTGGAGGCCCCGCGCTGGAAACTGAAGTTCGACAGGCAGTGCAGTTCGGCATAACCGGCGCTCATGCGAACCAGCCTTGCAGCCACAGCGGCCCGCCCTCGCCCACCTCGCGATACGCCCAGCCCTGCTGCCCGGAGCGGGTTTCGATCAGGTAGTAGTCACGGCGTACGTCGGCGCCATCCCACCAGCCGGACTCAATGCGCTCCGGCCCCATGAGGATCTGCGCCACACCCTCCTGCACCGGCAACGGTTCACTGAGCAACCAACCCGGGCGCCGCACGTCCGATAGCAACTCGGTCAACTGGCTCTGGCTGCGGGGCTGCCAGGCACACTCCGGCCGATGATCGGCCTGGAAACCCAGGCCTTGCACCGTATCGTCACCCAGCCGGGCACGCAGGCGCTCGCGCAGTTGCTCCCAGGGCAAGGATTGCTGGGGGCGTTCGTCGAACAGTTCGCGGCGCTGCGGCACGAAGCTTGGCAAATCCCGAGCCGACAGGCGCAAACCGCGCACCGGCGCCTCGACCTGGACTTGCTCCAGGCGCCCACGGGCCAGCTCGAACAGCATGCCCGGGTCGCGCTCGGCGCTGAGCAGTCCAACCTTGACCAGGGTATCGGGCAGGCCGGCATGTTCCAGGTGCAGGTCGAAGCGCTGGACGCCACTGTCGCGACCGCAGAGAAATGCGGCCAGGTCAGCGGTCAGGCGACGCAATGGAAACAGCAGGGCCTGGTGTGATTGCACATCGAAATTCAGTTCGATGCGCACATCGAAGCAGTCCGGCGGCAAGTAAAACCCCAGGGCCAGTGGGCGCTCGCCAAGCAAGGTATCGAGGTGCTTGAGCAGCGCAGCTTCAAAGCGCCGGGCCAGGGTCTGGCGCGGCAGTGCGCGGACCTGAGCGAGGGTGCGCAAGCCCATCCGCGACAGGGCCGTGGCGTCTGAGGGTGGCAGGCCGATGCGCTCGACCGACATTTGCCCGAGCAAACATTCCAGGCTGGACTGATCAGACACCGCCAGGCCGTCGTGGGCATTGGCGAGAATCCGCGCGGCCAGTGGATTGGGCGCGGCCACCAGGCGATGGCGAAAACCCAATGCCGTCAGCTCGGCGCGCAACCGCGCCTCGAACTGCGGCCAGGGCCCGAACAGCCCCAGGCTCGACTCGATTTCAAAGAGTACGGTGCGCGGGAAATGCACGCTGACCTGGGAACTGAAACCATAGGCCCAGGCGGCGAGAAACTGCTGCCAATGCTCGACACCGGCGACGTCATAGTCGGCACTGACAAAGGCCTTGCTCAGGGCCTGGGCGGCCGTCATCGACTGGCCCGCACGCAACCCCAGGGCCCGCGCCGGCTCATTGACCGCCTGCAACACCCGCCGCTGGGCCGGACCGCTAAGCAATACCAGCGGTTCATCGGGATCGCTGCGCTGGCGCATGACCGCGTCCAGCGCCAACTGCGGGAAAACAATACAGACCCAGCGCATCGCAACCTCAATGCCGGGTGGCGAAGGCGATCGGTGCCGGACGGGCCAACCCACCCCGGCACTTGAGCACCCGCAACTGCGCCGGCCGTGCATCGATGGCAATGCGCAGGGCGGCCGGCGAAGGGTTGAGCGCCTCCTGGCTGGCACGGTAGGCGAACGCCAGGGTCTGACCGGTTTCGGCCGCCACCTGCAAACGCCG
Source organism: Pseudomonas sp. Pse1 (assembly GCF_024519635.1). NCBI lineage: Bacteria > Pseudomonadati > Pseudomonadota > Gammaproteobacteria > Pseudomonadales > Pseudomonadaceae > Pseudomonas > Pseudomonas sp. Pse1. Next base: position 56,828 of record NZ_JALJRO010000011.1, on the reverse strand, counting down.
CAAGACCCGGTCGTCGGCCTGCTTCGGCCAGCACAGCACGGCGCCGCAGCTGCCCGAGCGCAGGCATTGCTCGGCGGCCCATAGTGCTTCGCGGTCAGAGGCCTGGATGATCGATAACTGGCGCAGGTCGATCCCGGCGTTCTGCCACGCCTGGGGATAGGGAATAGCAGGCGGCGCGACCAGCACCACCCGCTCGCCAGCAGCGGTCAATCGGGCCAGGGTCGGCCAGACCAGTTGCAGCTCGCCGACGCCCTGGCCGGCAATCAGAATTTCCGTCAGCGCCGCCTCCGGCCAGCCGCCAGCGGGCAATGCCGCGTCCAGCCCTGGGTGACCGGTGGGTTGGGTGCTGACATTGGCTGGCGCAGGCCGGCCTTTCCAGACCTGGCCGCCATTGAACAGGGTATCCAGCGCAACGACGGCGCCCATCAGCCTTGCCTCACCAGGCCACAGAACACCCCTTCGATCGCCAGGTCCTGATCGGCGCCGACCACAATCGGGCTGTAGGCCGGGTTGCGCGGCAGCAGGTGCACACTGTCGGCGTGACGTTCGAAACGCTTGATGGTGACCTCGCCTTCCAGCCGCGCGACCACGATCTGGCCATTTTCCACCTGGGCACTGCGACGTACGCCTACCAGGTCACCGTCGAGGATGCCGTCGCCAATCATCGAATCACCCTGGACCCGCAGCAGGTAGTCAGGGATACGGGAAAACAGCGCCGGGTCGAGCCACAAACGGCTGTGCACCTCGGCATCGACACCGATCGGCGCACCGGCGGCGACCCGCCCGAGCACCGGGATGTCGAGCAGTTCCGGGCGGCGCGGCTGATTGAGCAGGCGAATGCCTCGGGCCTGATGGGGATTGACCTCGATGAAGCCGGCTTCGGTCAGCGCAATCACATGCTTGCGCGCCACGCTGCGCGAGGCAAAACCGAAGGCCTCGCTGATTTCAGCGAGGCTCGGGGGCTGGCCTTGTTGAGCGATACGGTCGCTGATGAAGGTCAGGATGGCGGCACGACGGGGAGTTAATGTAGTCATGGAGTACATTTGTACTCCTGTCGGGTTTTTCTGACAAGAACCGCCAGTCGCGATGATTGGGAAGACGACACAATGTGCCCCCTCCAGCGGGAGCGGGCCTGCCCACGATTGGGCCTATCAATTCAAGGAAAAGATTCCATGGGACATCGTCATCGCCGGCAAGCCGGTTCCCACAGAGGGCATGTCATCCTTCAATTCAACATGCACCACAGAACCCATGGGAACTGGCCTGTCAGGTCGACGCAGCGCAGCGACGGCGGTGGCACAGTCGGCATTAAAGCTGGCTGGTACACCGCCATCGCAAGCAGGCTCGCGCCTACAGGGGCGTCACTGCCCTCATGTTGCCAGGATGAAATCGCCAGCCGTCACAGTCCCTGCGTTGGCCACCCCGACCAGGCGAATCGAGTCCGTTGCTCCGATGCTGACCAGGGTGTCGGCACCGACATCGGTGATGACCACGCTGGCGACAAAGTTCGCCGCGGTGATGTTGAGGGCGGTGATGTCGATACGGTCCTGTCCGCCTGCCGCGTTGGCGTCGAAGTTGAGAACCCGGTCAACCCCGAAGCCGGCGCCGAACAGGAAGGTATCGTTGCCGATGCCGGCATCCATCGTATCGTTGCCGGCACCCCCGGTGACGATGTCGTTGCCGGCACCACCATCGATCGTGTCATTGCCGATACCGCCGAGCAAGGTATCGTTGCCGACCCCGCCCTGCATGATGTCGTTGCCATCGCCACCCTGGAGCAGATCGTTGCCGATACCGCCATCGAGGTTGTCGTTGCCCAGTCCGCCGAGCAAGGTGTCGTTGCCTGCGCCGCCGTTCAATATGTCGACCCCGTCACCGCCGTCCAGGCTGTCATCACCCGCGCCACCATTAAGGGTATCGTTGCCGATGCCGCCCAGCAGCGTGTCGTTGCCGACATCACCGTTGAGGGTGTCGTTGCCGCCGTTACCGGTCAGGGTGTCGTTGCCGCCGCCGCCATTGAGGGTGTCATTACCGGCTCCAGAGGTGATGACGTTGTTCAAGGCGTTGCCGGTGCCGTTGAAGGCGCCGACGCCGGTGTAGCTGAGGTTCTCGAGATTGCCGCCCAGGGTGTAGTTGGCCAGCGAGGTCTGCACCGTATCGGTACCGCCGTTCGCCGCCTCGACCACCACATCGCCGATGTTATCGACCACGTAGGTGTCGTTGCCGCCCAGCCCGATCAAACGGTCAGCCCCTGCCCCGCCATTGAGCAGATCATTGCCGGCACCACCGGTGATGGTGTTGGCCAGGGCATTACCATTACCGGTGAAATTGCCCGCCCCGATGTAGGTCAGGTTCTCGACGTTCGACCCAAGCAGGTAGGCGGTCAAACTGGTTTGCACCAGGTCGGTCCCGCCACCCGCCGCCTCGATCACGCTGTCACCGACGTTGTCGACCACGTAGGTGTCATTGCCGGCACCACCCGTCATGACATCCACGCCGAGCCCGCCATTGAGGGTGTCGTTGCCGGCATCCCCTATGAGCGTGTCGTTGTCGTCACCGCCATTGAGCACGTCGTTGCCGATGCCGCCGTTGAGCACGTCGTTACCCGCCAGGCCGTTGAGCACGTCGTTGCCACCCAGACCCGACAGGACGTCGTTGCCCAGGCCACCGGTGAGGGTGTTGGCCAGCCCGTTACCGGTCAGCACCAGGCCAGCCGGTACGGTGACGGCCGCGGTGGCCACCGAGGTCACGGTTTCCAGGGTGCCGAAGGCATCGGTGTAGCGCACGATTACCCGCAGCTGCAGGTTGCCCTGATTGATGCCGGGGACGAAGGTCTGCGCGGTCGCACCATTGATGTTGGTGAAGGACGTGCCAGTGCCCTGCTGCCATTGATAGCTGAAGGTGCCCAGGCCATCGACGTCGGCGATCGCCCCGGTCAGCGCAGTCAGTACCTGGCCTTGATCCGGCGTGGTGTCGCTGATCAGCAACGCACCGGTCGGTGCATCGTTGACGTTCTCGACCGGATCGGACGGGTCGGACGCGATGCTTTCGGTAACGCCGAAGGCATCGACGTAACTGACCACCACCCGCACCTGATTACCGACCTGGGCCTGGCCCAGGGTGAAGGTGCTGTTGGTGGCGCCAGGGATGTTGACGAACTGCACCCCGTTGGTGGCCTGCCACTGGTAGGTGAACTGCGGATTACTGATGCCATCGGGATCGACGATGCTCGATGGGTCAGCGGTCAGCACCTGGTTCTGCACCAGCAGACCATTGACGGTCGGTCCTGCGGTCGGCGTGCTGTTGGCCGACGAGTCGACGATTTCCAGGGTGCCCTTGGCATCCTGATACACCGCCCGCACGCGGATGTTCGAGCCCGCCACATCGTCCGTCACCCGGTAGGTAGTGCCGGTTGCCCGCGAGGCCTCGCCCGCTGCGACAACCGTGATGTCCTCATAGACCCCTGACCCAGCGATGGTTTCCACCTGCCAGTAGTACGCTACCGGACCGCTCAACGCGCCGTTGGCATTGGTCGCCGAGACGTTGTCCGCGTCCAGTACCGCCTGGGCGCTGACCCGCAGCAGTTGCCCGGCCACCGGCGTATCGTCACGCAGGCCGCTGGCATCATCGAGAATCGCCAGGTGCCCGGTCGGGCCGCCGTTCAAGGCAGTGCCGACGCCGCTCTCCTGAGCCTGATCAGCGAACTGCAGGCGCTCGATACCGGTCAACCGATCGACCCCATCGCGGCCTGCCACCAGGTCGGTGACGATGACCGTGTTGCCCTGGACTTCGACGGTGTATTCCCCGGCATTGCCGGAGAACAGCGCGGTGTCATAGGCATCGGTACCACTGAGAATCTCCCGCACGATCACCAACTGGCCGGGATTGTAGGTGCCGTTCAACATGAACGGTACCATCGGTTCCATGCTGGTGAACGAGGCGATTTCCGGGCCGGTGCCGTCGTTGTTGGTGCGCACGCTGATGCGCACGTTCAGCCACTTGTCACCGTCGATGATGTCGTCGCCGCCACGCCCTTCGATCAGGTCGCTGCCGCTGCCACCGAGGATGATGTTGCCGCCGTCGAACGAGGTCGCCCCGGCGGACAGCAGGCTCGACAGGCCGTTGATCAGCGTGATGTTGGTCAACACGCTGCCGGTGGCCCCGGCGGTAGGCAGCGAGGTCGCATCCTCGTTGTCGCCACGCAGGAAGTCACCGTGGGCCGAACCCGACAGGCCTTCCATGATGTCGAAGCGCACCAGCGCCGAGGCGCCTGAACCGGGGACCGGCGGTACGTCGAAGAAGCGGTCGGTGTAATCGATGCTCACGCCCTGGGCCAGGTCCTTGAAGGTGGCCCAGTCATAACCGGAACCACCGATGTAGCGGTCACCAAAGCCGAGACTGCCGACCATGATGTCGTCACCGCCTTCACCGTTGAACTTGTCGTTCTCGTTGCCGCCGATGAACACGTCGTTGCCGATGATCGGGTCGTTACCCAAAGGATCGAAGTTGTCGCCAGGCGCACCGTCCGAGGTGCCCTTCTCGATCCAGTCGTCGCCTTCGTTGCCCATGTCCTGTTCGTTGGCCTTGCTGCCGAGGATGAAGTCATTGCCCTGGCCGCCGATGGCCTCGGAGGCGTCTTCACCGGTGACGATGAAGTCGTTGCCGAAACCGCCAATGATCAGGTTGACCCCATTGCCGCCGTGCAGCACGTCGTTGCCGTCGCCGCCCTGGATGTTATCGTCGCCACCGGTGTCGGTGATGATGTCGTCGCCGGTGCCGCCACGCAGTTGGTCGTTGCCGTCGCCACCCTCGATGCGATCGTTGCCGGCATCGCCCCAGACGGTGTCGTCGCCCTCACTGGCGATCAGGATATCGTTGCCGTTGCTGCCGCCGAGCACGATGTGCTCATCACCCGAGTAACGGATGTAGTTGGCGTCCGGGCCAACGGTCAGTGGGTTGTCACGCGATACGCCATCCGGATCGGCGCTGCCCAGGCCATCGTTGTACTGCTTGGACGGGTCGACTTCGAGGTAGAACCCAGGGTCGGAGAACACCAGGCCCGGCAAGTGAGTGGCCGAGGTGTTGGCCATGATCAGCTTGGCGAACGAGTTGCTTTCAAGTTCCGCGTTCATCGACAGCCCGGAGGTGCGCTCCAGGTAGTAGAAGCGGTCGGCGTCCTGGAGTTTCTCCATCTGGTTCTCGAACACGAAGTTGAAGGTCGAGCCGAGCATGCCGCCAAACGGCGTGATCGCTTCGGCCAGGCCGCCGATCCACAGGTCGATGGCATCGACCCCGGTGATCGTCACGCCCGCCCTGCCGTTCACGGTGATGTTGGCATAGGCCCCGGTGCTGTTGAGGAAGTCCAGGCGGTCTTCCGGTGCTCCCTCTCCACCGAGCACCAGTGCCAGGGCCGCAGCACGCTTGCCGTCCAGGGTGGTCGCCGCGGTGATGGTGTCGTGGACACCATAGGCCGCGATGAAGTTGATCAACGACTCCGGATGCTTGAGGTGCTGCACCAGGTCGACCCAGCTGCTGTACGGCTTGAGTTGGGTATCGCCGGTCTGGCTGAAGATGTCGCGGCGGATCGCGTTGAGGGAAGGAATGCCCGCGTCGCGGCCACGGGCGATGTTGATCGCCGGCAGGTCGAGTGGCAGGCCCAGCAGGTTGTTGCGCAGCGCCTCGGTGACGAACTCGTCGATTTCGTTACCGGCCTGGCGGGTGAGCCCGCGCACAATGGCACTGGTTGCATCTTCCGGCGTCAGGCCGCTGGCGGCGTACGCCAGCGGGTTGAGGAACGCCGCGATCAGGCCCAGTTGCTGATTCGGATTGCTACCGTCGCTGATGACGTTGTAGTTGGCGTCGAAACGATCGACGGTTTCGGTCAGCATCGAGTGGCCAAACCGGTACACGGTATGGGCGAACTCGGCGACGATCGACGGGTCGAGGTCGACGTCGTAGACCTGGGTCGGGGCGAAGAACAGGTCCACCCTTGGCTGGATGGTCCGCGCAAATTCCTCGAACACCAGGTGCTGGTACTGCATTTCCGTACCAAACTTGGCGGCCTGGAACAGCCGCTCGCCATCCCACACCAGGGCGGCAATGCCGGCGGCATCCGTCGGTACGGCAGCCACATCGACCAGCAGCCATTCGTTGAGGAAGGTCACGTCGGTCGAGTCGAGCAAGGTGTCCTTGGTCTGTGCCACCAGCCGATTGTGCTCGGCGTGGAAGATCGCATGCACGGCAGTCAGGCCGATGTTCTCGTTGACCCGGCCGTCGCCGGCGATGTAGTGCGCGTCGAGCAGTTCGTTGTCGTAGGTGAGGTTGTTGCCGCCAAGGCCAACGTCCTGTGGATTGCCGACCAGGTCGTCGGCATCGGCTGCCAGAACCCCACCGACCACCACCGGTACGGCGTTATGGGCGATGTCATTGAGGAACGCATGGCCGGTGCGTACGGCGTTGACCAGGCTGACCGGACTGGCAGGATTGCCTTCGACCAGCGTGGTGACGTCGTCGTTGGTGCCGGCAATGCCATCCACGCCGTTACTGAGCCGTATGACCACTTGCGGGAAGCCGTTCGGCCCCTTGATGAAGTTGCCATAAGCGTCGGTCGCCAGCAGCGGGCCGCTGTCGATATCGGCGTCGGTGAGGTCAATACCGAGAATGTCCCGGGCCTGGGCCTTGACCACTTTCCAGGTGGCCATGCCGCCGATTGGCGTATCGTCGCCGGTGCCGAACTTGCCGTCGTCACCCAGATCGCGATTGGTGATCAACTCGCCAGTGGCGATCGGGCCGCCAGCCGTCATCACATAGGCGCGCAGGAACACCTGGTGCGCCGGATGGGAGCTATAGGTCTGGTTCTGATCGACAAAGGGCGTCGTGGTGTTGGTGTGTTCGTGAATGTCATCGGCCGTGCCGAGCACACCATCTGCGCCAGGCAGGTTGGTGGCGCGGGTCAGGACCATGAAGTTGGTCGGGCTATCGGGGTTGAAGAGCGGGTCATCCTCATTCAGCGGAATGAACACCGTGCCCGAGCCGCCCTTGGTCACCAGGTCCAGGCCATGATCGAAGAACTGCCCGAAGAAGGTCATCCAACTGTTAAAGGGTGCCGACAGCCCGGCATCCGGTGCGGTGTTCTCGAACAGATACACATCACGGTCGTCGGCCGTGCCGAACTGCCCGTCCAGGCCTGGGCTGGCGACAATGCGCACGCCGTCCTTGAGCACGTCGTCGTTGCCTGTTTGACCAGCCGGAATGCCGAAGTTGAGTACACCGTCCGCACCCGGGTCGTACGCCGTGGCATAGGCTGCCGGGTTGTTCGAGGTCTGGTCGACGATCAGGTTGCTGATGGTGCGCGGTTGCGAGTCGATCACCAGGCCGCCGTTCTGGGTATACGAAGTTCCCTGCTCAGCCTGATTGAACACCGGATCGCTGATGCGCGGGAACACCTGGTCGGCCGAACCATATTGGGTGTTGTCGATGCCGTTGAGGTTCAACAGGTTGTTGTTCGAGCCGTCGACCGCCCGCAGCCCCAGCGGCGCGCGGATGTTCGGGATCAGCGAGAGGATGTTCTGGCCGTCAGCCTCGGCCTCGGCAATCTTGATTTGCGCGAGGATGAAGTCGAGGTCGGAACGCACCATGTGCATGCCTTCGCCACCGGCGGTGGCGTCGGCGACGAGGGGCGGCGTCGGTGGCGTCACGGGTGCGCCGGGTGCGACCACGGTCGTCGGGTTGGAGAAGAGGATTTCCGTGGTGCCATGGGCATCCTGGTAGATCGCCTTGACCCGCAACGACAATCCTTCAAGGTCGGGAGAAACCTTGAACGAGGTGCCGTCGGCGCTTTGGAACGCCAGGTCACCGGCTGGCAACAGGATGATGTCCTCAAACACGCCGCTGCCAGGATCGGCTTCGAACTGCCAGTAGTAGGACACCGACGAGTTGTTCAGGTTACCCTGCGGGTTGCTGACGCTGACGTTGTTGCCATCGGTCACTCCAGCGACGCTGACCGTCAGCATATCGCCGACGGTGATCGCCCCGCCGTTGTTATCGGTGATGGCCGGGCTGCCAGTCGGCTGCAGATTGCCTGCTGCCAGAATGCGTTGGCTATCGGCAAACTGCAGGCGCTCGATGTGCAACAGGGTATCGGTGCCATCGCGTCCGGCGACGGTATCCGTGACGGTCCACACGTCATCCGAGGTATCAGCGGTGCCGCGGGTGTTCTGGACAAAGGTGTATTCGTCCTGGGCGCCGGAGTAAATCGCCGTGTCGTAGGCCGCCCCACCCGTCGAAGTCCCGGGCAGGATTTCCCGCACGGCCTTGAGTTGCCCTGGGTTGTAGGTGCCGTTGAGCATGAACGGGATCATGTCGACCATGCTGTTGAAGCTGGCGATTTCCGGACCGGTGTGGTTGACGTCGCCCGGGTTGTAGACGGCAATCCTGACGTTGAGCCATTTGTCGCCATCGATCAGGTCATCGCCGCCACGGCCCTCGATCAGGTCACTGCCATTGCCGCCGAGGATGATGTTGCCGGTGGCAAAACCGGTGGTCGGCAAACCGGCCTCGGTGAGGAACGCACGCAGGCCCTTGATCAAATCGACGTTGGTCAGCGCACTGCCGGTGGCGCCACCGTGGTTGATAATGGTATCGGCATCGACGTCATCGCCCCTGAGCACGTCGGCAAAAGCCGAACCGGATATACCCTCGACCTCGGCAAAACGGTCGAGGATCGAGGCCGGCGAAGCGCCGACCGGGTTGAACACCCCGGCGTTCTGGTTTGGCGCGTTGCCGTGTGGCTGCGCCAGCGCGGCCAGGCTCAGGTCGGCCGTTACGCCGAAATTGTCATTCTTGTAGGTGATCCAGTCGAAACCGGACATGCCTTCCATCTTGTCCTGGGCATCGCTGCCGACAAAGATGTCATCACCACCCTCGCCGATCATTTCATCGAAGCCACCGCCACCGACGAAGATGTCGTTACCCAGCACATCGTCAGTCAGCAATGGCGCGGCGTTGTCGCCAGGCGCACCGTCCTGGGTGCCCTTCTCGATCCAGTCGTCGCCTTCGTTGCCGGTCGGCGGCAGGTTGGTCTTGGCGCCGAGGATGAAGTCGTCGCCCTGGCCGCCGAAGGTGGTGGTGATGTCTTCGGTGGTGACGATGAAGTCCTGGCCGTCGCCGCCAAGGATCAGGTTGCCAGCGGCCAGCATGCTGCCGGCGATGATCACGTCATTGCCGGCGTTGCCTTCCAGGCGGTTGTCGCCGAACGAGTCGGTGATGATGTCGTCGCCTGCGCCGCCCAGTACCGCGTCGTTGCCGGCGCCGCCTTCGAGACGGTCGTTACCGCCGTCGCCGTAGACCGTGTCGTCGCCGTCACCGGAAATGATGATGTCATTGCCGGCGGTGCCGCCGAGCACCACGTGGTCTTCACCGGTGTAGTGCAGGTAGTTGGCGTCCGCGCCCACGGTGTCGGGATTGTCGCGAATCACCAGCGGCACGATTTCCACGCCGTTGATCATGATGCCGCCGGTTGGGTCGGCATTGCCGTTCGGCCCCAGGTTGGTGAACTGGTTGGCCTGGTTGACTTCGAGGGTGAAGGTCGGGGTCAGGAACACCGTGTTCGACAGGTGGGTCACGTCGCTGTTGAGCATGATCAGCTTGGCGAAGGAGTTGTTCTCCAGCTCCGTGCCGAAGTTCAGGCCCGCAACACGTGACAGATAGTAGAAGCGGTCGCCGTTCTGCAGCGCTTCCATCTGGGTTTCGAAGACGAAGTTGAAGGTCGAGCCGAGCATGCCGCCGAACGGCATTTTTTGCTCGGCGAGGCCGCCGATCCAGAAGTCGATATCGTCGACGCCGGTGGTGGTCACGCCATTGACCATGGCGTAGTCGCCAGCGCTATTGAGGAAGTCCAGGCGATCGAGATCATCGGCGACGAACGTACGCTGTTCAGGGGTGTCGGCATTGATCACTGCGCTGCCGCCAAACACCAGGGCAGCGGCGATGGCACGCATTTCCACCATGGTATCGACATCGGCTGCCAGCAAGGCGCTGTGGCTACCGAAGGCGGCGATGAAGTTGACCAGCGACTCGGGGTGCTTGAGATGGTCGGCCAGGTCAGCCCAACTGATGTAGGGCCTGAGCTGGCTGTCGCCAGTGGCGGCGTACATCTCGCGGCGTGCTTCGTTCAAGGTCGGAATGCCGGTGTCGCGACCCCGTGCCAGGTTCAGCGCCGGCAGGTCGAGGGGCAGGCCCAGCAGGTTGTTGCGCAGGGCTTCGGTGACGAACTCGTCGATCTCGTTGCCGACCTGGCGCGTTGCCCCGCGAATGATCGCCCCTGCCGCGGCATCTGCGTCCGCCCCGCTGCTGGCGAATGCCAGTGGGTTGAGGAAGGCGGCGATCAGGCCCATTTGCGAGCCGGAGGTGAGCAGCGGATTGAACTCGGGGTCGAAGCGATCGACGGTCTCGGTCAGCATCGAGTGGCCGAAGCGATACACCACATGGGCGAACTCGGCGAGGATCGCCGGGTTGATCGAGGTGTCGTAGCCGTTGGGCGCGAGGAACTCGTCGATCTGCGGCTGGATGGTCCGCGCGAACTCTTCGAACACCAGGTGCTGGTACTGCATCTCGGTGCCGAACTTGGCAGCCTGGAACAGTCGTTCGCCGTCCCATACCAGCGCGGCGATGTCGGCCGGCGAAGTCGGGAAGGTCGCGACGTCAACCGCCAGCCATTCATTGAGAAAGACCAGGTCGCCGGCGGCCAGCAAGGTCTCCTTGGTTTGCTGGACCAGGCGGTTGTGCTCGGAGTGGAACACATGGTGCACCGCCGTCAGGCCAATGTTCTCGTTGGCCCGGCCGTCGCCGGCAATATAGTGGGCGTCGAGCAATTCGTTGTCGTAGGTCAGGTTGGTGCCCCCGGGACCCGGTGGCTGTGCATTGCCGACGTCGGTATCAGCGTCCGCCTGCAGCACGCCGCCGACTACCACCGGCGCCGCGTTGTGCGCGATGTCGTCGAGGAAGCCATGCCCGGCGCTGACCGCATTGGCCAGGCTGATGGGCGCCGCAAGGTTGCCTTCGACCAGTTGGGTGAGGTCATCGGAGGTGCCGGAAATCCCGTCGTCACCGTTGCCGATGCGCATCACCACCTGCGGCATGCCACTGGGGCCGCGAATGAAATTGCCATAGGCATCGGTGGCCAGCAGCGGCACGTTGTGCACGTCGGCGTCGGTCAGGTCGATGCCGAGAATGTCCCGGGCCTGGGCCTTGACCACCTTCCAGGTGGCCATGCCGCCGCTCTCGCTGCCGCTGTCATCGGCAGTGCCGAACAGGCCGTCATCACCCAGGTTGCGGTTGGTAATCAAGCGTCCGGTGGCTACCGGGTCACCGTCGGCGTTGAGTGCATATTCACGCAGGAACACTTGGTGCGAAGGGTGCGAGCTGTAGGTCTGGCTTTGATCGACGAAGGGCGAAGTGGTGTTGAGCTGGGAATCGTCGGCGGTACCGGCGATGCCGTCCGCGCCAGCGCTTTGCACGGCCCGTGACAAAATCATGAAGTTGGTCGGGCTGTTCGGGTTGAACAATGGGTCGTCGGGTTGCAGCGGGATAAACACCACGTCCGTGCTGCTCTTGGTCACCAGGTCGAGGCCATGGTCAAAGAACTGCCCGAAGAAGGTCATCCAGGCGTTGAAGCTGGCAGTCAGGCCGGCGTCCGGCGAGGTGTTGGGGATGAAGAACACCGGCTTGTCGTCACCGGTGCCGAACACGCCATCGAGGCCGGGGCTGAGCGCCGGGGCGGCCCCACCGTTCGCCGCGACGGCGGCCGGGTTGCTGCCCGTCTGGTCGGAAATCAGGTTACTGATCACCCGTGGCTGCCCGTCGACCACGTTGCCCGAAGCGGCATAGGCCGCTCGATACTGGGCATCGAGCAGACGCAGGAACGAGTTGTCCGCAGCGCCGTACTCGCTCTGTCCGGCCACCAGGTTGTTGAAGCTGCCATCGACCGTGCGCAGGCCGAACGGCACCTGGCTGTTGGGCAGCAAGTCAGCGAGGCTGGCGCCATTGGCGTGGGCTTCGGCGATGAAGATTTGCTTGAGGATGAATTCCAGGTCCGACTTGTTGAAATTGGCCATTTTGGGTTCCTCGATCAATCTGGGACGGGCACGGGACGACCGAAGCCATCGCGCACTCAGGTGCTGGCTGACGCGATTTTTTGGGCGATATCAGACGGGGGGAACGGCAAGGCCATTCCCCAGGCTACGCACCTGGAATTCGCGGAAAACGGGTGGCTCGCCGAGTGATCAGGCAGAGCGCATTCGGACCCTCGGTGGGCCGTGGAAGCGGGAAGTGAAGGTGAACCGGCTACACCGGCCCTTCACGGGATAGTGGATCGAAAAGATCGTCATGTCTGCTCCTCGGGAACATCAACACCACGCCGTGCGTTGCCAAAGAAATGGCAGGCTCGCGACGTACACCTCTCCCCCGTATAAGCAAGACTAAAGTCCTATACCAAACGAATGTCAATTTCGCGTCGCTCGAACTGACGACCGGCATCTGTCTTCACAACTAATTGTTTTTTATAGATATATGAAAATAGCGACTCAGCTATAGAGCGAAATGTTATTTCAGAGTAATTCGCCGCGACCTACGCTCCAGCAAGGGAGATCAACGCCGTTTTTTTCCAAGAATCGCCAGCTCCACCGAGCGATCCGACAGCGTGTTTTTCCACCTGCCCAGTGCACGAAACCGACTAGCTGACGCGCCGAAAGGGATACCGGCTTTTTGACGAGGGGAGCTGCTCATGCCCAATCAGTCGAACACCCGATCCGAACTCGCCAGCGTGTTGGTTCGCTTGCGCCACAGTTTCTATTTGCTGGGCGGTTTCAGCGGGGTGATCAACGTCATGATGTTGACGCCCGCCGTGTACATGCTGCAGGTCTACGATCGGGCCCTGGTCAGCCGCAATGTCACCACCCTGGCGATGCTGACGGTGCTGGTGATCGGTCTGTTCCTGCTGATGTCGGCACTGGAGATGATCCGCACGCGGATGCTGATTCGGGTCGGCAACTGCATGGACATGGAGCTCAACCGCCGCATCTTCACCGCCGCTTTCGAGCGCAACCTGAGTCGCGCCGGCGGCAACCCGGCCCAGGCCCTGCAGGATCTCGCGCAGGTCCGCCAGTTCCTCACCGGCAACGCGTTGTTTGCGTTCTTCGATGCGCCCTGGACACCGATCTACCTGTTGGTGTCGTACCTGATTCACCCGCTGCTCGGCCTGATGACGCTGATCGGTTCGCTGATCCTGGTGGCGCTGGCCTGGCTCACCGAAAAGGCCACGCAAAAACCCCTGGCCGAAGCCAACCAGGCGGCGCTGTCGTCCGCCACCTATGCCAACAACAACCTGCGCAACGCCGAGGTCATCGAGGCGATGGGCATGCTGCCGTCGATCAGCAAGCGCTGGTACCACAGCCATTTGCGCATTCTCGAAATGCAGACCCTGGCCTCCGACCGTGCGGCGCTGATCAGCAGCACCGGGCGCTTTGTGCGCATCACCTTGCAGTCGCTAATCCTCGGCGCCGGCGCGCTGCTGGCGATCGAAGGCAAAATCACCCCGGGGATGATGATCGCCTGCTCGATCCTCACCGGTCGTGCATTGGGGCCGGTGGAACAGGTGATCGGCTCGTGGAAGCAACTGCTCGGCTGCCGCTCGGCCTGGGGCCGGTTGAACCAGATGCTCAGCGACTATCCACTGCGCCCACCGAGCATGTCGCTGCAACGGCCGATGGGCATGATTGCGGTGGAGAATGTCTACGCCGGCGCGCCCGGCACCAACAACACCATCGTGCGCGGGGTCAGCTTCAGCCTGGTGCCTGGCGAAAGCCTGGGGATTATCGGCCCATCGGCCTCGGGCAAATCCACCCTCGCCCGCCTGTTGGTAGGCGTGTGGCCGGCACAGGCGGGCAAGGTGCGTCTCGACGGCGCCGACATGTTCACCTGGAACAAAGCCGAACTGGGACCCTGGCTCGGCTACTTGCCGCAGGATGTGGAGCTGTTCGAGGGGACCATCGCCGACAACATCGCACGCTTCGGCGAAGTCGACAGCGACGCGGTGATTCGTGCCGCCAAGGCCACCGGCGTGCATGACATGATCCTGCGTTTCCCGCAGGGCTACGACACCCGCCTGGACACCGACGGCAGCCCGCTGTCCGGTGGCCAGAAACAGCGGATCGCCCTCGCCCGTGCACTCTACGGCGAACCCAATCTGATCGTTCTCGACGAGCCCAACGCCAACCTCGATGACGTTGGCGAAAAAGCCCTGGTCGATGCCCTGGCCGAACTCAAGGCCCGCGGTGCCACGGTAGTGATGATCTCCCACCGGCCCAACGTGCTCTGCGCGGTGGACAAGGTACTGATGCTGCGCGACGGCGCGGTGCAAATGCTTGGCACCCGCGAAGAAGTCTTTACCGCGCTGCGCAAAGCCGCAGTGATGCCCGCCGGGGCGCCGACACCATTGGCCTCGGTCAAGGCCAGGGAGTGAGCGATCATGTCCACCAGTCAACACACCGAGATGATCCTCAACCAGCCGAAAAGCCTGGTCGACCTCGACGTCGGCAAGCCCGCTCGATGGGGCAAGTGGCTGGTGCTCGCCGGCTTCGGCGGCTTCCTGCTGTGGTCATGGCTGGCGCCGCTGGATGCCGGCGTGGTCGCCACCGGTACGGTCAAGGTCACCAGTAATCGCAAGGCGGTGCAGCACCTGAGCGGCGGCACCGTCGAGGCGATCCTGGTGCGCGAAGGTGACGTGGTCAGCAAGGGCCAGGAGGTGGTGCGCCTCGACTCCCTGCGGGCGGTCGCCGAACGCGGAGCAGTCAGTGCCCAGTACATCGTCAGCAAGACCGTGGAGAATCGCCTCGAAGCAGAACGCGACGATCAGGCGGTGATCAACTTCGATCCCGATCTGCTGGAGCGCTTTGCCGGCGACCGCCGCCTGTTGTCCGCCATGGAGTTGCAACAGCGCCTGCTCGATACCCGGCGCGCCGGCCTGGCGGGCGAGATCAGCATCCTCGAGGAAAACCTCGCGGCCTCGGCGGTGCAACTCAAAGGCCTGCAGCAGGTGTACGGCGCCCGCGCCTCGCAGATCAATTTCCTCAACCAGGAACTGCAAGGCACGCGGATTCTTGCCGCCGAAGGTTATGTGCCGCGCAACCGCCTGCTGGAACTGGAACGCAACAACGCCGAGTTGTCCGCAGGCCAGGCGGAGAACCTCAACAACATCGCCCGCACCCGCAGCCAGGCCACCGAAATCAAATTGCGCATCCTCCAGCGCCAGCACGACTACCTGAAGGAAGTCGAGTCGATGCTCACCGATACGGCCAAGGAAAACACCACCCTGACCGACCGCTTGCGTGCACTTGATTACGAAGTGACCCACACGGTGATTCGCTCGCCCATCGACGGCATGGTCCAGTCCCTGAGCATTGCCACGGTCGGCGGGATCATTCAGCCGGGCTTCAAGATCATGGAGATCGTGCCGGTCAACGAACCGCTGCAGGTCGACGCGATGATTCCGGTGCAGGCCATCGACAAGATGGTCCCGGGGCTGCCGGTGGATATTTCCTTCCCGGCCTTCAACCACGCACAGACGCCGAACATCCCCGGGCGGGTCAAGACCGTGTCCGCCGACCGCCTGCTCGATGAAGAGAGCAAGCAACCGTTCTACCTCGCCCAGGTGGAGGTGACTCCCGACGGCATGGGCCTGCTGGGCAGCAACCACATTCGCCCCGGCATGCCCGCCAGCGTCACCATCAAGACCGGTGAACGCAACCTGCTCAGCTACCTGCTCAAGCCGATGCTCGAACGCGTCGACAGTTCATTCAAGGAGCAATGACATGGCCCCTCGATGCCTGATTGCCTGCCTGCTGGGGCTGTCGCTGCCGGCCAGCGCCATGGACCTGAAGCAGGCCTGGGACCTGCTGCAGTACCAGGGCCCGGTGTACCGCGCCGCCGTGCATGAGAAAGAGGCCGGCGCGGAAAACCGCGCGATTGGTCTGGCCGGCCTGCTACCGCAGATCAGCGCTTCGGCCTACGACAACAAGGTCAACGGCACTCAGCGCCAGAACGGCATCGACCGCGACCTTGACTACGACTCCAAGGGCGCCAACGTGCGCCTGCGCCAACCGCTGTTCAACAAACAGAAAATGTCCGAGTACCGCCAGGGCAAGCAACGCGCCGACTACAGCGTCGCGGTGTTCGATGCCAAAAGCCAGGACGCCGCCGTGCGCCTGGCCGAGAGCTATTTCGACGTGCTGCTGGCCAGCGAAACCATTGCTCTGGCCAGGGCCAAGCTGAGTGCCTTCGATGAACAATTGGCCTCGGCCAAACGCCGCACCGAGTTGGGTGCCGGCACCATCACCGACATCGATGAGTCGGCCGCGCGACGTGACCTCGCCGAGGCCGAACTGATCGAAGCTCAGGACAACCTGATCAACGCCCGGCGCAAGCTGGAGGAGTACATCGGTGAAACCCCGGAATCGCTGACCACCCTGCAACCAGGCTTCATCACTCCGCCGCTGCTGCCAGCCAACCTGCAGGAGTGGCTGATCAAGGCCCAGGCCGACAGCCCGTTGATTCATGCGCGACGCTACAGCAGTGACCTGGCCGATGAGGAGGTCAAGCGTGCCAAGTCCGGGCACTGGCCGACCCTGGATTTCGTCGCCGGCTACACCGCGGGTGACAGTCAGTCGATCTCCGAACTCAATCAACGCAACCGCTACGGCTCGATTGGCCTGGAAGTGAACATCCCGCTGTACAGCGGCGGTGGGGTCAGCGCCCTGACGCGCCAGGCCAGCGCCAACAGCGCCAAGGCCAACGACGAGCTGGATGCCACGCGCCAGGAGGTCATCTCCGGCACCACCCGCGAGTTCAACGGGGTGCAGAGCGGGGCCAAGCGGGTTCGTGCGCTGGAGAAGGCCGTGGAGTCCAACGAACGGTCGTTGCTGTCGACCCGCAAGGGCTTCAAGGAAGGCGGCACCACCACCAACTCCGACGTGCTGAATGCCGAAGAATTGCTCTTCGTCGCCCGCCACGATCTGTTCGAGGCCAAGTTGCGCTACCTGATGTCACGCCTGCGCCTGGCGTCTTCGGTGGGCAGCCTGGGCGACGATGATATCGACCAGATCAACGATTACCTGGGGCCGGAATTGTTGGTGACCAATTGAGGTTTGGCTCGATGGTTGGTCATACGATCTGGCTGATGGACCCTTCGCGAGCAGGCTTGCTCCTGCAAAAGCCCCAGCTTCTGGCTGAGCGGGTTTTTTCGCGCGCCTGAAAATCTGTCAATTCAAACTATTTTTCAATCAAGAGTTCGCATCGGTTCACTTTTTGCCATGTGATCGATAACTGCGGATTTAGAGTGCTATACGGGAAGATTATGGGGATCAGAACCCAGTTATTGGGGAAATAATCCCCATTAATGAGTGAAATTCCCCACTTCTTGTTATCAGCCGTGAAACACTCGGCTTATCCACGTTATAACTCATTGATCAATTTGCACTTTTTACCCCTCAAATAGTGGCTCATTAGTTGCTCGGTTTTCAGTACCCGCAACAGCTGGCGTCCCGAATCAGGAGACGGCGGGACCTCACGTGAGGGGTGACCCATGAAACGCTCGACGCAACGATTGCATTGCATCCACTTGCTGCGCAGGTCCGGCCTCTCCTGCGCCCTGCTGTTGACCCTCAACAGCGCCGAGGCCGCGCCGATCGACGACGTCAACCCGCCGCCTCCCACCGATCCCTCGGCCTATACCAATCTTCCCGCCGACCCCAAGGCCGCGCTGGACGCTTTGAAAACTCTGCCACCGACCAACCAGGGCGCGATTGCTCTGCCCAACGGTGTGTTCGGAACGCGCAACACGCCGCGCGCCGAAAACGTCCTGCCACCGAGCCAACAGACTTCGTTCAAAGTCCCCACCAACGGCAAGCCGAGCCCGTTGTTCGGCGCCCAGCCCTTCACCCAGCAACTGCTGTTGTTCGAAGAATTCGGCACGGAAAAACTCGACCCGACATTGCCGCCACCGCCCATCACCTTCCCCGTGCCATTGGCCGGCGTGGCGCCGCAACAGGACCCGGACAACATCGCCCGCAGCGGCCCGTCGAAGACTGCCCTGGAGAAATTCCTGCTGCAGCCTGGGCTGTACCCCTTCCCCTCGCAGTTCTCCAACGTGCTCGACCGCAACCCGTGGAAAGCACAGATCGAAGCCTTCCTCAATCGCCATCCGGTGGGCTCGCCAGCCGAGGGTCGGCCGCCTGGAAAAGGCTGGTCCCATCAGCGCTGGAACGAGTTCTATCCGCAGACTGCGTTCAAGACGGCGCAAGCGGGTGCGCGGATCAACGGCGGTATCCGTGACCGGCGCCAGTTGCATAACTACGCGGTCGGCGAGTTCGGCCCCGGCGGGCTGTACTATCAAACCTCGGACATCCCGACCACCACCGGCACCACCAAGGGCATCGACACCCGTTTTCACCCCAACATGCCGATCCAGAACCACAAGGCGTTGTGGACCTTCGACGGCACCTTTCCGGTGAAGCTGCTGATGGTGCGTTACGGCCAGCCAGTGCTGATGCGTCATTACAACGCACTACCGATCGACCCGTCGGCCAACATGGGCTTCGGTCTGCACACCCTCAGCACCCACGAACACAACGGCCATAACCCGGCTGAAAGCGATGGCTACACCAATGCGTTTTTCTTTCCCGGGCAGTACTACGACTATCGCTGGCCAATGCAACTGGCCGGCTATGACACCATCAACACCAAGGCCGAAGACCCGCGTGCCGCGTTCCCCTGCGCCCCGGGCGAAACCCTGTGGGTCAACGACACCAGCCCGGGCCTGAAACCCTGCGTCAACGGCAGCATCAAGATCCGTGGCGACTGGCGCGAGACCATGAGCACTCATTGGTTTCACGACCACATGCTCGATTTCACCGCGCAGAACGTCTACAAGGGCAACGCGGTGATGATGAACTACTACAGCGCCCTCGACCGGGGCAACGAAGCGCTGGAGGACGGCGTCAACCTGCGCCTGCCCAGCGGCTCGGCCCTGCCCTGGGGCAACCGCGACTACGACGTCAACCTGATGATCGCCGACAAGGCCTGGGACAAGAACGGCCAGCTGTGGTTTAACCCGTTCAACACCGACGGCTTCCTCGGCGACCAGATCCTGGTCAACTGGCAGTACCAGCCACGCCTGAAAGTACGCGCACGCAGCTATCGTTTCCGCATTCTCAATGGCTCGGTGTCGCGCTACTTCAGGATCGCCCTGGTGCGGGAAATCGCCGGTAGCGGTGGCGAGTTTCCGGGGCCGGCGGGGTCCAACCTGTCCTATGCCCGCGTGCCGTTCCACCTGATTGCCAATGACGGCAACATCATGGAGCACGCCGTGCCATTCGACGGCAGCATGGACCTCGACGGTGACGGCGACCTGCAGGACCACAACGCCATCCTGCCGACCCAGGGCATCGCCGAGCGGATGGACATCATCGTCAACTTCGCGAAAAACGGCATCAGCGTCGGCGACAAGCTGTACTTCGTTAACCTGATGGAGCACCAGAACGGCAAGGGCCCGGAAGCCATACCGCTGAGCCTCGCCGATGTGCTGTCCGGCAAGTACAAAGCGGTGCTCAAGCTGGGCAGCAAAGGCCTGGAATGGGATCAGGGCGACCCGGTGGTGGGTAAATTCCTGCAACTGGTCGTGCAGCCTTACTCCGGTCAGGACGTCAGCATGAACCCGGCTGACTACGAGCCGGCGAAACCGGGCAAGCCGATGGGCAAGGTGATGATCCCGCTTACGCTCAACCGTGACGATCCGACGGTCCAGGCCAAGCTGCAACAGGCACGCCATCGCGAATTCATTTTCGGCCGCTCCGACGGCACCGATGAAGCGCCCTGGACCATCAAGACTGACGGCAGCATCGGTTACGCTGCTGACGCGCGGCGAATCGATGCCGCGGCGCAACTGGCCAACGGCCCGACCGATGCCGGTTACAGTGGCGACGGCACCCTGGAAGTGTGGAAAATCAGGAACGGCGGCAACGGCTGGAGCCATCCAGTGCACGTGCACTTTGAGGAAGGCATCATCCTCAACCGCGACGGCAAGGCGCCGCCGGAATGGGAAAAATGGGCGCGCAAGGACGTCTATCGCATCGGCGAAGGCATCGACAGTTCGGTGGACGTGGAAATAGCGATCCACTTCCGCGAGTTCGCCGGGACCTACATGGAGCACTGTCACAACACCCAGCACGAGGACACTTCGATGCTGCTGCGCTGGGATATCGAGCACCCAGGGCAGTTCCAGCTGATGCCCACTCCCCTGCCCGGATGGGACGGCGTCACCTACGTGAACTCGGCTGCGCTGCCGACCTTCCGCACCGGTGCCAGGGAGAGCAATCAGGGCAACAACCTGAAACCGGTGGCCAATGCCGACACCGCCGTCAGCAACAATGGCAAGGCGCTGACTATCAACGTCCTGGCCAACGACAGCGACCCTGACGGCAATGTACCGCTGAAAGTGGTGGGCCTGGCGCAACCGGATTCCGGCAAAGGCAAAGTCAGTACCGACGGTTTGCGGGTGGTCTACACGCCACCGGCGACGATCGCCGCGCCGTTTACCGCGAGCTTTACCTACCAGGCCAGCGATACCAAGGGAGCGGTGTCGGCGCAGGCCACGGTGAATGTGGCGGTATCACGCTGAGGAGGGGAGAGAAAACGGCAATGCTTCGCGGTGCCGGTCACGACCTGCACCGCGAAGCTCATCGACTTAACAGGCGCCTGCCAGTGTCTGCCCAGGCATGGCGGTGGAGCTTTGCTGATTGGCCCGTTGGGTCAATGCCAGCATCACCAGGAAGCCGAGGACAATCAGTACCGGGTAAGCCATCAACAATTCACTCAGGCTGTATTTCCAGGCCAGTGGACGTCCGACCCCGAGCATCGCGGCATACATCCAGGACACCGCCGACAGCGAGCCGCAGAACAACGCCAGCATCCGCGCACTGAACTCCAGCTTGAGCAGCGACCCGGCCTTCTGCAGCGCCGGCAGTACCTTGCTGTGCAACAACATGCCGTTGTAAGTCAGTAATAGAACAATAATCACCTTGGCTTGAAGTTTCGGATTCATGAAGTACTGAGTGCCTTTCTCCAGATAATCAATACCAATAATCGCCGCCCCGGTAACCCATAAGCCTATCAATGCAAAAACGACAGACTTCTGCAGACTTTCCATGTGCGCATTATCATGCTCGGTAAAAGTCTTTCGTTTTAACAAGTCCCTGACCATGGCGATATCGCTGGTCAGTACTAAGCCGAGGGCTACGCAACAAGCGAGCAAGTGCATATAAACAACACCCAGCCGGGCAAACTCAATGAACTCTTTATTTTCAAGCAGGCTCATAATTGTATTTATCGCCACGGTAAAATCTCCACCTAATTCGACAGTAAACAGGGCGTTTTAATGGGGGACCCTGTGAGAACTTACTGGTACAAGACACACCAAATCATCGACTTGGCACTGTTAAGTTCATTGATTCGGTTGGCAAATCAATGGTCGGGATGTTGCTCGGCTCCTGACTTTCGGGTAAAAAAATCCTCATCTGCATGGGATGCATATGAGGTTGAATGTCCACTTCTGGTATGGCGTGTGCGAGAGCAGGTCGTGAATGACGTGCTGGATTATATGACGCACAAAACGTTCAGGTGTTCATTTTTTGAGCGGGTTACTGACCAGCGGTAGTTAGGTGTATATACACTTAAAGTTAAACGTTCCTGCAATCGCCCGAGATAGACATTCATGTCGCTGAAATAGCGATTAATGGATCCACTAGTTGGATCCATTATAGCGTTGACACCTGTAGCTGTGCCTGCACCTGCACATGAACCTGTGGGAGCGAGCCTGCTCGCGAAGAACCAGAGAACACCGCGTGTTTTCAGAATGCACGCGTTATCGTTGACGTTATTCGCGAGCAGGCTCGCTCCCACAGAAGATCGAGGTCTGCCTTCTAATCATTGCTGAACCGGCGCCGCACGACTGGCCTGAGCCTTCGCCGCATCCCGCGTCGTATTGGCTTGCGCCTTGGCCGCATCGCGCGTCGCATCTGCCTGGTTGCGGCTGGCGTCGCGAGCGGCATCAGCGGCGTTGCGCGCCGCGTCGCGAGCAGCGTCGGCATCGGCGCGGGAAACGCCGGCCGCCCTGGCGGCATTGCGATCCGCATCCGCCTGGGCACGGGCGGCATCGCGGGTGGCATCCGCATTGGCCCGGGTGGCATCGCGAGCGGCATCGGCATCATTGCGGGCTGCATCGCGAGCCGAATCAGCGGCGTTGTCGTTATCGGCCGCATCGTGATCACGGGCATTGCCTCGGCCACTGTTGCCGGCCAGACCGCCATGATCATCACCCGCTCCGTCATCACCACGGCTGCTGTGACCACCACCGTCGCCGCTGTGACCACTGCCGCTACCACCGGAGCCACCGCCGCCTGAGCCGCTTCCACCACCGGAACCGGAACCACCGTGACCACCGCCACCGGAACCGCCATTGCCGGAACCACCGCCACTGTGGCCGCCACCGTCACCGCCGTGGCCACTGCCGCCGGAACCACCATTACCGGAGCCACCGCCGCCGCCATGACCGCCACCACCGCTGCCGCCATCTCTGGCATACGCACTGGAGAATCCACTGATCTGATCCGGCACCAGCACCGTCGATGCCGAAATCACCGCACCGATGGCCAACGCCAACACACATTTTCTGAGCAGCATGATGCACCTCCGTTGGGCCTTGCGACGTCATGACGCGCAAGGTCCCTTGAGTGTCCAGCCCCCCGTCGCAGCGGCCCAGCAAAGGCAACAGTAGCGGGTGACTGAGATTTACACGCGATCCTGCAAAACGGGTCTTTTTATTCGTGGGATATTTTCCCACGCACATCTCAGAGGGACAGAATACGCCCAAGTTCAATCAGCGGGGGAGTTTTTTTGCGATCGTGCCTGCAGGGCACAGCCCAGAGCGATGGCACGCGAACGGCGGTCAGTGGTGGGACAGGGATCCAGCGGGAGCGCTTCGATGGACCAGGCCGATCGAGTGATCGGCCTGGTGTTTTATTGCACAGCTAGCGGTTACTTGAAGCAGTACTCATAGCGGCAGGTCTGGAACCCATACTTGAGGTCGAACGTGCCGTCCAGCACGTTGTTCTGCTTCACGTATTGCTCCCAGGCCACCAGCATTTCCTGCATTTTCACCGGCTCCTTCGCGGCCAGGTCGCGGCTTTCGGTGGGGTCGCGCTTGAGGTCGTAGAGCTGCCACTAGTCGTAGCGCGCCTGCCAGGAGCTTTCGTTGGGCTTGATGAAGGCCACCGCCGACCAGTTCACCAGGTACGACTGCGGCGCAAAGCCGTTGAGGGTCGGGAAGGTGCTGTCGCCGAGCATCCGCTGATAGCCGACGCCGGAACCGTGCCCGCCCTTGCGCAAGGTGGTCTAGGACAACCTCGCACAGCCCATCGCTGCGCGACCTCCATAACAATAAGGTTGGCCTCTCATGCACTACCCCCTCCCCCGCTGCACCTCCCTTTCACTCGGCGCCGCGCTGTTGCTCGCCGGCAGTACGACCCAGGTCCTGGCCACCGAAGGCGGCGTCTCGTCGTGGCCGCTGGGCATTGAAATCTATGGCATGGGTATCCTGCCGCCGATGGCAACCGTGGCCGTTCGTTTTCCATCGGTCCGGCGGTGCAATACGCCAGCCAGGGCGGCTGGTTATTCAGCGCCAAATGGCAGGATGAATCCGGCGTGCGCAACCGCGCGGATGGGCAGGCGTATTGGCTGAAGTTCACCTTGCCGCTTTGAGGTTTGCGGTTTACCTGGCTACTGCGTCGGCCCCCAAAATTGTGCATGACTCAGCTCCCACAGGCGTGGTGTTCAGTCAACAGTATCTGGGGGCGGCCGGTGCTTTTCAGCCGCCGTTCAACGCCCGTAAATCAAGCCGACCGTCCTGCAGTGGCGGGCACCAGTAGTAGCCACCGGTGATCGGCCGGCTCATGCGGTACAGGCCGTCGACGATGCCGTCTTCCAGGCCGCTCATGCGTCGCAACTGGGCTTCGAAGGCGTTGAAGGAATGACCGAAGGCGGTGAACATCAGGCCGGCGCGGTCGCCTTCGATCCACGGCATCGAGCGGCGCACGATGAAGGCCTCGGGGCTGAAGCTTTCCTGGGCGGTGCGCTTGACGTGGGCCGAGAGCGGCGCGTCGTCGAGTTCTTCGTTGTCGCTTTTGCGCCGGCCCATGATGTGGTCCTGTTCCTCGGACGGCATCGCATTGAAACCTTTGAGGTCGTGCTGCCACTGCTGGATTGCGACGAAGCTGGCGCCGACTTCACCGTCCGCGCCTTCTGCCACCAAAGCAGCCGCCACCGCTGCATCATCATGAGGATTTTCGGTGCCGTCTTCATAGCCGGTCAGGTCGTGCCCGGTCATGTGGCGGAAGGCTTCATTCATTTGCACCAGGCGCAATGCCGGGGCCAGCGCGGCCTCAATCGCCTGGCTGCGATTGAGCAGCTCGCCGCGGTCCTCACCGTGCAGCCACAGCCACAGCGCGTGCTGGGTCGAAGGGTTTTCCACACCCACGCCAATCATCGCCGGGAACGGGCGCAGGCCGGCGATTTTCGCCCCCAGCGCATTGACCAGCGACTTGCCAAAGCCCACCACCGCCGACTTGCCGTCGACCCATTGCACCAGTTGATCGAGTGCCGCCGGCAGGGCTTCTACCGATTCAAGGGCAAAAAACAGGTGCCGCGCCTGGGACGGAACGGGGGTCGCGAGGATGCCGGGCTGGTAGTTACTCATGGGAACTCCTTGGGAAAGGCGGGAATTCTACTACGCCAAGTAAGGAATTGTGACTAGTGCGCGGGTATTTGCGCCTCGCCTCGGTAGGCACTCGGGCTTTGGCCGGTCCAGCGCTTGAATGCTCGCCGGAAACTGCGCACGTCGCTGTAGCCGACTTCCTCGGTGATGCGCTCGATGGACATCTCCGGGTTAGCCAGCAGGCTCATGGTCCGCGCCTGGCGCACCTGCTCCAGCAGCGCCTCGAAGGTCAGGGCGTGCTCGGTCAGGCGACGGCGCAAGGTGCGACCACTCATGTTCAGGTCGCCGGCAATTTTTTCCAGGTGACTGCCACGGGTCAGGTCGCGGGAAATGGCGCGTTCGACGGCCTGGATCAAGTCCAGTTTCTGATGCACCTGGGCACCTTCCAGCTCCAGCAGCTTGACCGCCTGGCGCAGCGCCAACGAATGATGATTGGGCAGGCACACATCCAGCCAGTGCGCCTCCAGCACCAACCGATTGTGCAGGCAGCCGAAGCGCACATCGGCGCCGAGCAGGCGATGATACTGCGCCACGTAGTCCGGCGCGGCGTGCATGAATTCGACCCGCAGGCAGTGAAAATCGGCACCCACCAGCGCGCGACCATAAACCAGCAGACTGGCGAAAAACTCCTCCACGGCAAACTGCTGCACGTCGGCAAACGGCAAGCGACATTCAGCGTCGACATACACCTGACCGGGCACTTCCTGCACGCTGGAAACCACTATCCCGCCCGTGGTGTGCTGATGGCGAATACCCAGTTCAAAGGCATCGCGCAGGGTCTTGCACAGCGACAACACGTGCCCCAGCAAACCGAGGGTGCCCAACACATTCTGATTACCGACCCACAGCCCGAGCCCCTGGTTGGGGATGACCTTGAGCGCACGCTGGATCATCGCCACCGCCTGACGGTAGGAAATCCGCTGCGCGGGATCGTCGAGGTCGTCAAGGGTAAATCCCAGGCCACGGCACAGGCTGTGGGGGTCGATGCCTTTGTCAGCAACCACTTCGGCCAGGGTTTGCAGCAAAAAGGGAGACACCAGCGCCAGTTCATAATGGGGATCGATGACTTTGATAGGCATGACGACGGTTCCGCACCTGTTCTTATTTTTGTAACCGGTTATGTCAGCAAACGTTAACACGCCTGGCCGCCTGACTGCCAACCTGCTGCCAATGCCGCCGGCCAGGTGCCACGGCAGGCCACAGGCTGTCCGCAGAAGTCCGCTCTGTGTCCGCCAATACCCTGCCCCGGCAAGCGCCGAGCGCTTATTTCTATAGCAAGGCCTGCGTGAAGGTCGACGGTGCCTCCAACCACAAGAACAAGAGCCCAGACATGAACCTGAACCCTGTGTTTTCTCCCCTGCGCCTGGCCGCCAGCGTGGCCCTATTGGCGAGTGTCTGTGCCACGGCCCAGGCTACCGAATCCGGGGTCGACAATATCGGTCCCGGCACCGATGGCTTCTTCATGCTGCCACTGGACGTCAACAGCCTTCCGGACAACATGGTTGCGTTCAACCTCTACTACAACTACTACAAGGCCCGGGAGCTGAATATCAGCTCATTGGGCGGCAAGGTGCCGGGGGTGGAGATCAAGTCCGAGGCGGTGATTCCGCGCCTGGACTATCTCAGCCCGTTGCGTATCGCCGGTGGTCGCCTGGGGTTCTATATCGCGCAGCCGTGGATCAAACAGGAAGTGCAGGCTTTCGGACTTTCCGATGACCGCGAAAGCATGGGCGACACCACGGTGGCGCCGATCATCCTGTGGGATATGGGAAAAAACCTGACACTGGGCGCGGCGGTGGAAATCACCATTCCCACCGGCGAGTACGACGCGACCCGCCTGGCCAATACCAGTAACAACTTCTACACCTACAAACCGCTGTTTTCCTTCACCTGGCTGCCCAGCGCAAGAACCGAACTGTCGGTCAAGACCACCTACAGTTTCAATCAGGAAAACCACGACACCGACTATCGTTCGGGGCAGATTTTCCACTTCGATTATTCCGCCAGCTACAAGGTCACCGACAACCTGAACCTCGGCCTCAACGGTTACTACCTGAAGCAGACCACCGACGATAAACAGTTCGGCAGGACCGTGCAGTTCAACGGCCAGGATGTCAACGACGGGGTGCGCGGCGAAGTGTTCGCCATCGGGCCGGCGCTGTATTTCACCTTTCTCAAGTACGCCAGCGCCGAGCTGCGCTGGGCCAAGGAGTTTGACGTAGAGAACCGTCCGGAAGGCCAGATGCTCTGGGCCAAGGTCAGTATTCCCTACGCCTTTTGATGCGCAGGTTCAGGGCTTGAGCGGCCATTCCTGATCCAGATCAGACAGTTCCCGGCTGTCGTCATGTTTCCAGGTTTGCGGCGGCGGATTTTCTTCCGGTCGGGCCTCGTCCGGCGTCTGCTCGTCGCCCTGCTCGCGTGGTTGTTCTTTTGCCATTGCGCCTTCTCCTGAAGTGAATGTGTACCTTGAAGAATAGAGCACGCCGGGCATGGCGGCCGGCGAAGTTGCGCACGACTGCTATAGTTAACCGTTGGGGATTCGCGCAGGTCAGGCAGAAGGTGGTGCGATGAAAAACACTGGAACGCTGTTGCTATTGTTGCTCTGTCTGCCCGCCGCCGCCGATGATCTCAACGGCCCCCAAGGGCCGCTGTTCATCAACTCCGAAACCCAAACGCTGTACTCCACGCCGGCCAAGTCGTTTAACGATACAGCGCCGCAGGATTTTGAGCTGATCTCCGACTCCCACAGCTTCAACAACTCGCAATTGCCCAGGGTAGGCGACACCCGGCCGCAATTGCTGCGCCGCACCTACAACCCGGAACTGGGGGTCTACGTCGACAACACTGTGCCAATCGGACGCTGCCCCAACAACTGCGAGCCTGTCGACAGCGATGCCGAGAGCCAGGCACCCGCAACCGAATGACGCTTTACCACTGGCGTTTGTCGGGTCTTTCCAGGCCCAGCTTTTCGATGCGATAGCGCAACATGTCGCGACTCAACCCCAGCAGGCGTGCCGATTTGGTAACGTTCCAGTCGGTCTTGTCGAGCATCTTGCGCACCATGTCCCGCTCCACTTCCGGCAGGTTCATACTGTCGCTGCCATTGAATGCCGGCCGCGGCTCGTTGAATGATGAGGACTCGAACTGGGGCAGGGATTCTTCCACCAGGCTGTGGCAGACGTTCAACTGTGCCGCACCGACACTGTCGTGAGGCGCCAGCAGCACGGTCTGTTCCAGCATATTGCGCAACTCACGCACATTGCCCGGCCAACTGTAGCTGAGCAGCAGTTCTTCGGCCTGGGGGCTGAAATACAGGTTCGGCTTGCCGTAGCGCTTGCCGTGCAGGCTGAGGAAATGCCGGGCCAGCAACAGCACGTCGTCGACCCGCGCATACAGACGCGGCACCTTGATCGAAATGATCCGCAGACGGAAGAACAGGTCCCGACGGAACTTGCCCTGTTGCACCATCTGTTCAAGGTTGCAATTGGTTGCGCTGATGATCCGCAGGTCGACCTTGCGCTCTTTCACCGAGCCGACGCGGCGGATGGTTCGGTCCTCGAGCAACTTGAGCAGCTTGGCCTGGAGCAGCAGGTCCATTTCCCCGACTTCATCGAGAAACAGGGTGCCGCCATCAGCCGCTTCCACCAGGCCCAGGCGGCGGTCCTTGGCATCAGTGAACGCGCCCTTTTCGTGACCGAACAATTCCGATTCCAGCAGATTGGACGGAATCGACGCACAGTTGAACTCGACGAACGGCCCTTTGCTGCGCGGACCGTCGAAATGCAGGGCTCGCGCCACCAGTTCTTTGCCGGTACCGGTCTCGCCTTCCACCAATACGGGTGGCAGGTCGGAGTTGGACATCCGGCGCTCGGCATCGAGCAACTGACAGATGGTATTTTTCAGCTCCAGCATCGGTCCGGACTCGCCGATCAGTGCCTGCACCCCGGATTTCTGCGCCTCGCGCTCCTGATAGAACGACAGCGTGCGTTCCATCCGCTCTGTCGCCAGCGCCTTGTCCAGCAACAACTTGAGCTCCGGCAACGCGACAGGCTTGGTCACGTAGTGAAACGCACCCTCCTTCATCGCCGTGACCGCGTCCTCGACGTTGCCATAACCGGTCATCATGATCACTTTCAGATCCGGCGCGCTGACGCGCAGCTTCTGGATCAGGTCGTGACCACTCATGCCCGGCAACGAGTTGTCCGTCAACACCGCATCGGGAGCGAAGGTACTCAATTGTTCCAGCGCCTCTTCGGCGCTGTGACAGACGGTCACCTCGAATCCCTTGCGCTCCAGATAGGTCTGGATGTTTTCGGCGAGCAACTCGTCGTCCTCAACCAGCAGTATGCTGTGCTCCATATTCCCCTCCCGCAGCCACTTTAAAGGTCAGACATACACGGGTTCCTTCCTGCTCCTGGCTGGTCAGTTCGACCGAACCCTCAAAGCGCTCCATTATTCGCTTGACCAACGCCAGGCCAACCCCGAGGCCGCCCTGCTTGGTGGTAAAAAAAGGTTTGAAAACCATCTGTTCCTGCTGCTTGCTCATGCCTTTGCCGGTGTCGGTGAGGGTCATCTGCAAGCGCCCGTCTTCTATCTGCGCGATATCGAGGCTGAGCACGCCGCCCTTGGGCATGGCCTCCAGGGCATTGGCGAACAGGCTGTTGAGAATCTGCGTCAGCAGCACCCGCTGGCTGACCACTGACGGATAACTGCCCGGGGTAAAACGCACCTCGACATTCGAACGCTTGATCAGCGCATCGAAGGCACTCAGGGTGTCATCCAGGGCCAGCACCAGGTCGACGGCTTCGTGATCGTCATGCATTGGC
Source organism: Pseudomonas sp. Pse1 (assembly GCF_024519635.1). Taxonomy (NCBI): domain Bacteria; kingdom Pseudomonadati; phylum Pseudomonadota; class Gammaproteobacteria; order Pseudomonadales; family Pseudomonadaceae; genus Pseudomonas; species Pseudomonas sp. Pse1. Next base: position 27,125 of record NZ_JALJRO010000011.1, on the reverse strand, counting down.
CGCAGGGACACCAGCAGCTCGCGGACCCAACGCGACATACGGTCGACCTGGCTGATGATGTCGCCAATGTTCTTCTGTGCCGGCGCACTGGCGACATCCTGGGCCAGTTCGGCGCTGGAGCGAATGGTCGCCAGCGGGTTGCGCAGACTGTGAGCCACCGCCGAGGACATCTCCCCCAGCGCGACAAAGGTTTCGTTGGTCACCAATTGCTGTTGCTGGGTCTGCAGCAACAGCGCGGCGCGGCGCACGATCCAGTACAGACCCAGATAAATCAGCAAGCCACCGAAAATCGTCGCCACCCAGATCGCGGTAAAGCCACGCCGGATACGCTCCACCAGGTCGCCCGGCTCCTTGTAAATCTCGACCATGGCGATGACCTTGGTCTGGTCGGCGTTGAACATCGGGATGTAGTTTTCGATGAACAGGTACTTGGGCTCGCGCAGCAGGCGTTGTTCCGGCTTTTCATCATCGATTTCGTGGTAACTGGCGGACACCGGCACCTTCATGGCGAAGGATTCGTCGAGTTCATCATCGTCCTCGATGCGCACCCCGATCAGGTCCGGATTGGTTGACCAGACCACGGTGCGGTCCAGTGCATAGACGGTGGCCAGCAAAATATCCGGCAGATGCTCGACATGATCGAGAAATTCGTTACGTGCCGCGGCCCGCGACAACGGGTCGACATCGGGATAGGCGTAGTCCTGGCGCGGGTCAAGCAACTCGCCCATGGCCCGGGCTTCGCTGATCGAGGCGTGACGCCGTTCGGCGGCGCCGATGGCCTGGATGAACTGGGCAGTGAGCAAGGCATCGCGCTCGATGCTTTCGGTGACCACGAAGCGCGTCGAGACATACCCCAGGCCCAGCGCCACCGCAGCGATGATGAAAAAACTGGCGAGGGAAAACCAGCGCAGCAGATTGAACTGCCCGCCCCAGCCTTTGCGCTCGCCCGATGGAAAGGCTTGCTCAGGTATTTTTGTAGTTTCCAGCGTCTGCATAAGAGACGTTCCTGATTGCAATCCGGTTGTATAACTATGCGGTTAATACATCACACCAGTGTAGAAGCCATTGGCCAAAACAGCAGACCAATGATGTTATTAAGCCGCTACTGCGTAAGACTGATCTCCGGTGGCATCGGCCCCGGTCGATGGCCGTGTTCCTCGCTGTTGACCACCGGTGTGCCGAGCGCTTGCTGGCGTTCGGTTTCGTCCTGGAGAAAACGCAGGATGGCCACGGTCGCGTTGTCGTCCAGGCGCAGGTTGGGCATCGAGATGCGGTCATATTGCTCATACAATTTCAGTGCCAGCGGATCTTTCTCGGCGAGCATGCGGTCCGGTTCCTTGATCCAGCGCCGCAGCCAGACCGGATCGCGCTGCTGAGTCACACCGATCAGATCCGGGCCGATGCTGCGCATGCCGATCCCCTGGCCATCCTGCGGGCCGAGGCTGTGGCAGGAGGCGCAGCGCGTGCGGAACAGTTCCTCGCCATTGCTCGGCGGTCGCAGCACCGGCGCGTCGGCATAGCTTTGCTCGTTGCTGGCGTGCTTCCAGTTCTGCAAGGTATTGGCCAACTGATCGGCGAGAATCCATGGATTTTCGAAAGGCGAGGCCTTCATCCAGCGCCCGCTGGCCTGGTTGCCGACGATCAGGCTGAGGTTGTGGTCCTTGGTGCGGCCGTTGTCGACACCCTCGATGAACAGCCCCAGCTTGCGCCGCAGATCGGCGATTTCCTGGATGTCCCCGGTGAGAAATTGCCAGCCCGGGCCGACCTTGAATTTTTCCGCGTACTGCTTGAGCACGGCGGGCGTATCACTCAATGGGTCGATGCTGATGGAGTAGAAGAACACGTCCTTGCCGACCCGATCGCCTAACAGGTTCTGCACCTGGCGCAAGCGCGCGGTTTCCAGCGGGCAGGAATCCCCACAACCGGTGAAGATGAAGTTGATCACCACCACCTTGCCCTTGATCAGGTCATCGAAGAAACGCAAGTTCTGACCGTCCTGATTGGTCAGCACCGTATTGGGAAAATAGTCGGCGCCCCACGGCGTTGCAGTGGCTTCGGCCGGGGTCGCCTGCTCGCCGGCCCAAACCCCCCCGCCACTCAACAGGCAGGCCACGGCGGTCAGGATCAACAGACTCGTGCGGGGGCTTGGGCGTTTCATGGTCGGCTCCTCGACAGGTTATTTTTTCACAGCCACTTGTGGGCCCTTGCCGTCACCGCTGCGGAAGGTCGGCAGCGCGGCAGAGTTCACATAGCGCACGCCATCCCAGCTTGGCAGCGGCGTTGGCATCAACTGGAATTGCCCGGGGTGTTCGATGTCCCAACGCAGCAGCATCGAGTTGTCCTCGTGCTGGGTGTTGTGACAGTGCTCCATGTAGGTCCCGGCAAATTCGCGGAAGTTGATCGCCATTTCGACGCTGTCCAGCCCATCGGCTTCCGAACCGATGCGATAGACGTCCTTGCGTGCCCACTTCTCCCACTCTGGCGGCGCCTTGCCACCGCGGCTGAGAATGATGCCCTCCTCGAAGTGCACGTGAACCGGATGGCTCCAGCCCTTGCCGCCAGCCTTGATATTCCACACCTCAAGGGTGCCGAAACCGTTGACCCCGGCATCGGTGGGGCCACTGGCCAACTGCGTCGAAGCGTTGAGCCGGCGCGGATCCATGTGATAGCCGAAGCCGCCATCGGTTTTCACCGTCCAGGGTGCTTCATCGGTGCCGTCGGAGCGGCCGAAGATGAACGTGCGGTGCCGGGCGTTGGCCAGCAGGGCCTGGTCAGCCGGGTTGTCGCGGTGGATCTTCAGCGGGATCATCACCTTGCCCTCGGCCTTGCCGGGCTTGGCCGGTTCGTAGGCCGTCGGATCCATGGCCAAGTCTTGTCCAGTGTAGGCCTTGACGTTGAGCTGCAGGACTTTACCCACCGCCGGATCGCCCTTGTCCCACTGCGGACCCTTGCTGGTCTGTTTGATCACTGCCAGGTATTTTTCCGACAGCACGTCGCCCAGGGGGATGACCTCTTTCGGCCCCTTGCCGTCGTCCTGGGCCTGCAGGTTGACCACAAACAGTTTGTCGCCTGGCTTGACGCCGTTTTTCGCGAAGTTGACGATGATGTCGAAGCGTTCAGCGATGCCCTGGGTCGGCAGGATCGCGTTGTGATTCTGCTTATCGCCATCGGCGTCGAGGTCCATGCTGCCGTCGAACGGCACGCTGTGCTCCATGATGTTGCCGTCGTTGGCAATCATGTGGAACGGTACGCGGCTGTAGGACAGGCCGGAATTTTTCGGCCCCTGGAACTCGCCACTGCTGCCCTTGATTTCGCGCACGATCGCCAGCTTGAAGTAGCGCGACACCGAGCCATTGAGGATACGGAAGCGGTAACTGCGCGCCCGCACGTCCAGGGTCGGTTTGTATTGCCAGTTGACCAGCACCTGGTCGCCGATAAAGCCATCGGTATTGAACGGGTTGAACCACAGTTGGCCGTTCTGATCCCACGCCTTGTCAGCAAACAACAGGTTAATGTCGTAGTCGCGGTTCCCCCATGCCAGGGCGTTGCCGCTGGGGAATCGCAGGTTAACGCCGTCGTCCACCGACTCGTTGCCACGGTCCAGGGCGCTGTAGTAATTCATCATCGCCGCATTGCCCTTGTAGACGTTCTGCGCGGTGAAATCGAGCATGTGGTCGTGGAACCAGTGGGTGCTCATGGTCTCGCGATAGTCGCCACGAATCTTGATGGTGCCGTGGTCGCAGGTCTTGCGCCCGGGGTTGGCGTCGTTGACCCACAGGGTCTCGCCCGGCGAGCAGGGAAACGCCGCGCGCGGGTCCTGGGCGCTGGTGTTGATGCTGTCATAGCCGGCCAACTGCACCGGCCAGCGGTAGTCGTAGTACTGCCCGGGGAAAAAGAACGAGTTGGCATAGCCGTCACTTTCGGCCGGGTTGTGGCCGTTGTGCTCATGGGTGGAAATGGTGTGCAGGCCGAATCCGGCGTTGGCCGAGGGATCGATCGGCAAGCCGTTGTAGTGGCGCATCATCACCGGCTGGCCATAGCGCACCATCAGCAGCTTGGGCGGCAGGGTGCCATCGAACGTCCACACCGAGTTGTGGTTCTGCGCCGGCATATTGGGGTGAATCCGCGGGTCGACGCCTTTGGAAGTGCCATTGGTCGCGGGAACGCCGGCTACGTTGTGGTACAGCCCGCCAGGGCCGAACTCGCCCAACGCGTAGCCATGCATTTGCCGCGCATCACGCAAGCCGCGATTGACCCGGATCCCGGTTTGCACGGTCTTGTAGGCCGCCTGCGGGTAGAACTCGTTCCAGCGCTGGTGTGACCAGCCTTTTCCCGGCGGCCGGCCCTCGGCGGAGGAGCCAATGTGGCGGTTGAGGAAATACTCGATCTGCGCCTGCCAGGGGTTGCGGTCGACCGTGTTCGACACCTGGCTGGGGAACGGCGTCAGGCCGGGCTGACGCAGAAAGGCGTCCAGTTCGGCACTGGGCGGCCCACTGCGAGCTGCGCTGACGGGGTCCTGCTCCGGTGCCGGGCCGATGGCCGCCACCGGAAAGCCCAAGGGTGCGGCCGGCGTGGTGGGATCGAGTTTTTCCGGGCCGAATTCTTCGAACAGCAGCAACTGCTGGGTAAACGGCAACGCACCGAACAACGGGCTGGGCTTGCCATTGGTGGGGTAGTTGAAACTGGTCTGCGCCGCCGGCGGCAGCACGTTTTCCACCCGCAGATCGGTCTTGGTGCCTTTGACGTAGTTGGGCAAATCGAAGGAATCTTCGTTGGCCTCTGGCATGGTCAGGATACTGCTGAGGGCCGCCGGTTCGTCGGACGGCTCGTCCTGATAGGCCGAGGGGTCAGACGCTTCGGGCTGGTTTTCGTCATCGATGGGGCTGGCCTGAAGCTCGAAGGAACCCACAGCCAACGCCACGCAGACGCTCAACGGCGTCAGCAGGCCAATCCACTTGAACGGGTGCCGCGTATTTCTAGTCATTGCCAACCACCTCGAGTTTTTTGGAGAGGTAATGGCTATGAGCAATTACCTCGCCACACTGGAGATGGCATCTCGCGAAAGTATTAACCCTTAAAAAAACAAGATGTTACAAAATATGTCAAAACATCACAGGTGGGAAAAACCGGGGAATGACACCCGCTTGCGGGGAAAGTTCACACCCGATCACCGGGGACAGCCTTGAAGTTCAAGCGCACCGAGGTGCCCTCGCCTTCGTGACTGTCGAGGCTCACGCTGCCAGAAAAACGCTCCATGATGCGTTTGACCAGCACCAGTCCCACCCCCAGCCCGCCTTGTTTGGTGGTGAAAAATGGACGAAAGGCCATGCTGCGCTGTTCCTCGTTCATGCCCTTGCCGGTATCGCTGATCACCACACTCACCCGCTGCCCTTCCTCCGCCTGCACACTGATGCCAAGCGTGCCATCACGGCCCATGGCTTCCAGCGCATTGGCAATCAGGCTGTTGAGTATTTGCGTGAGTTGCACCTGCTGACTGAGGACCATGGGGGTGATCTGCGGAGTGAACAGCACCTGGGTTCGGGACCGGGTGATCTGCTGTTCGAACGCCGCCAGGCTGTCCTGGATAGTCGCCACCAGATTCACCGCCTCGGCATCGTCGGTCAGCGGGCGCAGGGACTGCAGCAGCTCGCGCACCCACTTCGACATGCGATCGACCTGGGCAATGATGTCGTTGATATTTTTATGTGCCGCCCCGTCGTCGAACTCCAGCGCCAGTTCGGCACTGGAGCGAATGGTCGCCAACGGGTTGCGCAGGCTGTGGGCCACCGCCGAGGACATTTCCCCCAGCGCCACAAAGGTTTCGTTGGTCACCAACTGGCGCTGCTGTTGCGCCAGCAGCATGGCCGCGCGCCGCACGATCCAGTACAGGCCGAGGTAGATCAGCCCGCCCCCCAGCGCGGTGGCCAGCCAGATCATCACCAACCCGCGCTCGATCCGATTGATCAGGTCCTTGGGTTCCTTATAGATCTCGACCATCGCCGAGACGTTCTTGCCATCGACATCGAACAGCGGGATGTAATTTTCGATGAACAGGAAATCCGGCGGATTGAGGAATTTCTGCTCCAGGCGCGTGCGATCCACGTCGTGATAACTGGCCGAGACCGGCACCTTGTTATCGAAGGCGTAGTCGAGGTCTTCATCGGTATGAATCCGCGTGCCGATCAGCTCCGGATTGGTCGACCAGATCACCGTGCGATCGGGGGCGTAAATGTTCGCCAGCAGCACATCGGGCAAGTGCGCGACATGATCGAGGAATTCGCCCCTGGCCGCGGCACGGGCCAATGGATCAACGTCGGGAAATTGATGGTCCTGACGCGGGTCGAGCAATTCACCCATGGTCCGCACGTTGGCAATCGACACATGCCGCACTTCGGCCGAAGCAATCGCCTGAATGAATTGCGCGGTCAGCAGTGCATCGCGCTGGACGCTTTCGGTGATCACAAAACGCGTGGAAACCGCACCGAGGCCAACCGCCACGGTTCCGATGATTCCCAGGCTGACGAAGGAGAACCACCGCAACAGATTGAAGGTCACCTGTGGCGACCCCGAGGCGGCGTCCTGGTTTTTTTGCCGGCCGAGTTTTATGGGCATATTCATCCAGTTGGCTTCCGGCTCCGGGCTCCGGCACCCGTATATGGGTTATAGCGCACTGCCATGTTTTTGCTCGGCGGCGGGCGATGTTTAGCCGCTAAACCACCCACCCCCCGCATCCCCGCCCCCCCAAACCTGGGGGTAAACGCCCTCCCCGCTTGACCACCGGACACCCCAATCTTTCGCTTAAACCGCTCTGGCACGGTCATCACAGGGCTTTTTCAGGCTGTTGGCATGGGAGTTGCCGAAGACCCTGTAACTCGAACTGAGCCACTGAGCCCATCCCCACCGGTTTGCCACCGGTGGATCTGGCCAGGTCTCCAGGAGCTTGCCATGAAACCGTTGACCCTCACCGCGCTCTGCCTGTCGTTGCTCCTGAACCTGCCGGGTTCGGGCGCATGGGCCGACGACCTGATGGACAACGACGACCTGGCAGCCGCCACCGATCTGGGTGAACTGCCACCACCGGTTGGCCAGCAAGCGCTGATCAACCAGAACGGCATGAGCAACCAGGCCGGCATTCAACAGAGCGGCCAGTCACTGCTGGGCAATATCGTCCAGTCGGGAAGTAATCAGGAGGCCTGGATTCTGCAGCAGGGCAACGACCTGATGGCCTTGATCACGCAACAGGGCTACGGCAACGCGGCCTCGATCACCCAGACCGGCAGCAGCAATCGGGCACAGATTTCACAAAACGGCAGCAACAACAACGCAAGCATCGATCAGGCCGGTACGGGGCTGCAAAGCGCCGTGACGCAGTCGGGCAACGGTATGAGCGTTTCGGTTCAGCAGTATCGCTAGACCAGGCACCAATCCCTTAGGAGGTAATACCATGTTCTCTTTGAAACCCCTCAGCGCCGCGATTCTGATCGTCCTCAGCGCCCAGGCAATGGCCGCCAACAGCATTTCCAACCAGACTCAGGACGGTACCGAAAACATCGCCGATGTCCTGCAGATCCAGGCTTCGGCCAGCACCACCACCCAGAACCAGACCGGCACGGGCAACGATGTGGCCGCCAAGCAGCAACTGGCCAGCAGTACCATCGAGCAAACCCAGAACGGCGACTACAACGCCAGCTATGCCGAACAGATCGACGACAACAACAGCACCATCAGCGTGACCCAGGAAGGCAGCTTCAACTCCGCCCATGCCAGCCAGTCAATCGGCGGCGGGGGCAACGAAGCCGTGCAGGAACAGAACGGCAGCGGCAACCTCTCGTTCGTCTATCAGGAACGTCAATCGGACAGCAAGGGCACGACCCAGCAGCTCGGCGACTATAACGAAGCGAATATCGAACAGCTGGAGGACGGCGGCGCCCGGAACAGTGCCCTGGTGATCCAGACCGGTAACGGCAACTATGGCACCAGCGAGCACATCAATCACCAGGACGGCCAGATCGAGATCCGTCAGACCGGCGATAACAACTATGCCTACAGCGACCAGCGCTATGGCAGCGGCAGCAAATCGAACGTCAACCAGAACGGTGAGGGTCACGGCGTTGAAGTCTGGCAAGAGGGGCAGACCAACAGCCAGTCCACGATCAATCAATACGGCGTCGCCAACGAAACCGGGATCGACCAGAGCTTTGGTGAAAACAACACCGCCCTGGTGGGCCAATCCGGCGACACCAACGCCGTGTATGCCGACCAGTACGAGGCCAACCAGGCGAAACTGTCGATCTACCAGGATGGCACCTCCAACCTGCATTACACCTACCAGACCGGTGACAACCAGACCCTCAACGTGTCGTCCGTGGGCCAGGACAACAAGGTCTACGCCAGCAACTGGAAAGGCCCGCAGTTGGGTGGCCAGTTCGGCAGCAACCAAACGGCCAATATCAATCAATCGGGTAACGGCAACACCGCCAACTTCACCCAGAAAGACAGCGGCCATGTGCTGAACCTGAACCAGCATCTGGACGGCAACACCGCCACCGTGGTCCAGGCCGATACCAACAACGAACTGTGGTTCGACCAGAACGGCACCGACAACATCCTCATCGCCGACCAGCGCGGCACCGGCAACCTGGCGCAAGGCACCACCGAAGGTACCCGCAACAAAGTCGAGCTCGACCAGTCGGGCGGCGACAACCAGGCCTACACCACCCAGCTGTACGGTGAAGACAACACCATCACCATCACCCAGACCGACAACCTCAACCTGGCCTACGTGACCCAGGGCGGCAACAACAACAGCGCCACCATCAACCAGAGCGGCAATTCGCAATACAGCAACGTGCAACAGACCGGCGACGGCAACAAAGCCAATGTGGTGCAACAGTAAGGAGGAGGATGCTTGCGTTGCATCGAAGGGTTGAAACGGAAAAACCTGCGAGGGGGGAGCTTCGCAGGTTTTTTTGTTTTACCCGGATTTGCGTTTCTTCGTGACCGGCCTGGCCTTGGCCCCCTCCTGCAAAAACACCTCAGTCGGCAATTCAAACCCGCGTAGTTTCAGCAACTCCAGCGGCCCGGTACCCAGCTCGGTGCGTAAATTCCACCTGGGCCACCAACTTCGGATCGGTCTCGAGGCGCCACTCCGGATGGGCTGGCAGTTGCTCGGCGTAGAACTTCCAGAGTTCGGGCGTCAGCGCTTGCCAGATGCCGGTCGAGATGCCGTCGCGCTCGGTTTCGGCGGCAATGAGGGTCTTGGCGAGAAAGGCGCTTAAGCCTTGAGCTGATCGTAGGCCTGGGCCGAGAGTCTGGTGCGTTACGGGCTGTCAGCCGGCAGCTTGATCAGGCGATTCAGCGCGGCTTGCAGGTTGGCCGCCGCCGGGTCGCCCTGCTCCGCCGTTTATAGGCGGCACACCTCGGACGCCACTCTCACCCCGCATGCTGCTTGCGATACTCCCCCGGCGCGATGCCGAACCTGGACTTGAACGCCGTGGAAAAATGGCTGGAGTCGGAGAAGCCCCATGAATAGCCCAGCACCGAGAGCTTTTGCTCGCTGGATGATTTGCGCAGGGACTCGGCACACAGGTCGAGGCGGCGATTCTTGATGTAGCGCGCAACCACCAGACCTTTTCTGGAGAAGATCCGGTACAGCCCGCGTACTGACATGCCGACTTCCCTGGCCAGCCATTCGGGGCACAACTCCTCGGACTGGATGTGCCGGTCGATGCACTCCAGGGTCTTGCGAAACACCCGTTCGTGGACGTCGTTGCTGTCATCGGCCGCGCAGAGCGCCGGGCGTAGCAGGCTGATGATCGCCTCCAGGGTCGCTTCGCTCTCCTGCAGGGTCAGGTTGTCCTGGCGCGTCGCCTCCAGGATCAGTTGCCGCGACAGCCGGGCCAGCGGCGTGGTGCCGGCGATGCGCCGGGCGCAGGCCACCGGGTTGAACTGCAGGGCCTGACGCAGCGCTTCCGATGGCAGGATCAGCGACAACTGTCGGGAGTTACCGGTGTAGGTGAAGTCGCTGGGCCGGGAAGCGTCGATCAGGGTGATGTCGCCGGTTCGCAGCAGCGCTTTGCTGTCGCCCTGGGCCATGTCGGCTTCGCCGTCGAGCTGGAACACGGCGAAGAATTTGCTGCCCTCGCCTGCGGCGATTTGCGCCGGGGTGCGGAACAACCTTGCCTGACAGGCATCGACCACGCTGAGTTTCAGCGCACCACTCTGGTAGGGGCGAATCTGTCCACTGAAGCCGCCGCCCAATGTTTGTGCATCGAAGGCGCCGCAGACTTGATTGATCTGATGGATCCACTGCTCGAATCCATCAGCACGCTGTGCACTTGAAGGCATCATTTCCAGACCTCACGCAGGCTTGTTTTTATTGTCTACGCCAGTACCCGTCACTCCTTACTTCAGGCCTCCGAAGCGGCGGTAGAAGCTGTCACCCACATCCGGCAAGGGGCCGTCGGCGGTTTCCAGTGCACTGTTGAGCCACTCTTCGGCCTTGGCGTAGATCAGCCGATAGATATTGCGGCACAACTGGCGCGCGGCGCGGCCTTCCCAGTCGCCGGGCAAGAGTTCGTCCGGCAACTGCGGGTCACGCAGAAGCAGTTTGCGGTATTCATGGATAAGCAGGACACGTGCCAGGAAACAGTCCTCCGGTTGCAGGGTCTCCTGCTCGCGCAGTGCTTGCCAGAGCGGTCGGAACAACTGGATGAACTCACTGTAATGCGCCGCCAACTCCTCGATACTCCAGCTCTCGCGCACTTGCATGCGTAACGCCTTCGACGCCAGCACGTCCTGCGCGGTGGTTTCGAAGACGATGGTCTCCTCCAGCACGCCCAGATCCAGCAGGGTCGCGTTGACGTCACCACGGTCACTGCGCGGGCTGGCCAGCACCACCGGCGAGATCGCGCCGAAGCCTTGCCACTCCAGCTCTTCGCGCACTTGCTTGCGTTTGTCCTGGCTCAGTTGCGAGAGCATCACCAGGCACCAGGAGCCGTCCCAGGCCGGCATGCTGGTGCTGTAGACCCGCTTGAAGGCCTTGTCGAAACGCCGGCGACCGGTGCCGGTGAGGCTGTAGTAGCTGCGCCGACCGACTTTCTCGGCGGTCAGCCAGCCTTCTTTGGTCAAACGGAAAATCGAGGTGCGGATCAGCCGTTCGTTGATCCCTATCGGTTCCAGCAATTGAATCAGGCTGCCCAGCCAGACGGTGCCGCCATGGGGCTCGATGGCATCACCGTACAGGGTGATGATCAGGGAGCTGGCGCGGATGGGCGTCTGTTCCTGGAAGCGGGTAATCAGGTGATTCAAGGGAGTCAGGGACGACATGGGCGTACCGAGCGAAAAAAGAAAGGGAATATACCGAAAGCCAGTCAGTGCTGCTTATGAAGCAGCACCCTTGGGCCGTAACCCGCTGTCGCTGATCCGTGGGCGATCCGCTTCCGGCTCGGTCAACGGCTCGCAGACCTGCATCTGTTCCAGGCAACGCTTGGCCAATTGCTGATACTCGCGGGTGCCGGCCTGTTTCCAGGCCACTTCCTGATCGCTGAGGCTGCGTTTGATGCTGGCCGGCGCGCCCATCACCAGTGACTGCTCGGGGCACTCGAAGCCGGCCTTGACGAAGGCGGCCGCCGAGACGAATGAGCGCGCGCCGATCCGCGCGTTGTCCATCACCACCGCATTCATGCCCACCAGCGCGTCGGCGCCGATCCGGCAACCGTGCAACACCGCGCCGTGGCCGATATGGCCATTGCGCTCGACCACCGTGTCGCTGTCGGGAAAGCCGTGCATCACGCAGGTGTCCTGCAGATTGGCGCCCTCCTCCAGGACGATCCGCCCGAAGTCGCCGCGCAGGCTGGCCAGCGGCCCGACATAGCAATGGGGGCCGATGATCACGTCACCGATCAATACGGCGGACGGATGCACATAGGCGCTGGGATCAACCACCGGGGTCAGGCCGTCGAGGCTGTAGCAGGTCATAGCAGCTTCCTTCACAAAGCGATGCAGATATTGACTTATTTTGTATCACATCGCTTTTAACATCACAAAGGCTAAAAAGCGTATCACTTGAAACGGCACTTTCCGACGACCTGTCCCGCTCTCCAAAAACCGCGATAAAAGCCAATAAAAACGGCGGAAAACCCTATACACAGGAGCCCAACTACACATCAACTGGACTCATAAATCGAGCAAATAGGACACGCTAATTAACTTTTAGTATTGCATTTGCGTATCACGTTGTAGGTATACTCGGCGAAAACCGACCCCCAGCGGTCGATCCAATAACAAGCCGGCGCACCGCCGAGCGTGCACCGTGAGGGCACCCACCATGCCGCTAACCCTTGCCGTCGAGCTGATCGAGCCCGGCGTCCGCCTGATTACCCTGCAGCGCCCGCAAGCCTTGAATGCCTTGAACACCCAGTTGCTGGGCGAGTTGGCAGACGCGTTGAGCGTTGCCCAGGCCGATCTCGATACCCGTGCTGTAGTCATTACCGGCAGCCGCAAGGCGTTTGCCGCCGGTGCCGATATCAAGGAAATGGCCGAGCGTGACCTGGTCGGCATCCTCGACGATCCGCGCCAGGCGTCCTGGCAAGCCATCACTCGTTTCAACAAACCACTGATCGCGGCGGTCAACGGCTTCGCCCTGGGTGGCGGCTGCGAGCTGGCGATGCATGCCGACATCATCATTGCCGGCGAAGACGCACGCTTCGGTCAGCCGGAAATCAACCTCGGGATCATGCCTGGCGCAGGTGGCACCCAACGCCTGCTACGTGCCGTCGGTAAATCCATGGCGATGCAGATGGTCCTCACCGGCGAGCCGATCGACGCACGCCTGGCGCAACGTGCCGGGCTGGTCAGCGAAGTGACCCAGCCGGAGTTCACCGTCGAGCGCGCCCTGCACATTGCCCGCAGCATCGCCAGCAAGGCGCCGTTGGCGGTGCGTCTGGCCAAGGAAGCCCTGCTCAAGGCCATGGACACCGACCTGGCCAGTGGCCTGCGCTTTGAGCGCCATGCCTTCACCGTGCTGGCCGGCACCCGCGATCGCGAGGAAGGCATTGCTGCCTTCCAGGAAAAACGCGCGCCGTCCTTCACCGGCCAGTAACGCCCCGAATACCTGAACAGCGAACGACCTCCCAGAGAGCGCCTAGACCATGAATTTCGAACACATCCTGTTTTCCATCGACGCCGGCGTCGCCCTGCTCAGTCTCAATCGCCCGGAGCAACTGAACAGCTTCAACACGCAGATGCATGGCGAAGTGAAGGAAGCGCTGAAACAGGTGCGCAACAACCCGGACGTCCGTGTACTGCTGCTAACCGGCGAAGGTCGCGGCTTCTGTGCAGGCCAGGACTTGAGCGACCGCAACGTCGCACCGGGCAGTGCCGCACCGGACCTGGGCGAGTCGATCGAGAAGTTCTACAACCCGCTGATCCGCCAATTGCGCGACCTGCCGTTGCCGGTGATCTGCGCGGTCAACGGCGTGGCCGCCGGTGCCGGCGCGAATATTCCGCTCTCCTGCGACCTGGTGCTGGCGGCACGTTCGGCCAGCTTCATCCAGGCGTTCTGCAAGATCGGCCTGATCCCCGATTCCGGCGGCACCTGGACCTTGCCACGGCTGGTCGGCATGGCCCGCGCCAAGGCCCTGGCCCTGCTCGGCAACCGCCTGACGGCAGAACAGGCTGAACAATGGGGCCTGATCTACCGTTGCGTGGACGACGCCGAGCTGCGCGCCGAAGCGCTGAAGCTGGCGCAACACCTGGCCACCCAGCCGACCTATGGCCTGGCACTGATCAAACGCAGCCTGAACGCCAGCCTGAGCAACAGCTTTGACGAACAACTCGACCTGGAACGCGACCTGCAGCGCCTGGCCGGGCGCAGCGAGGATTACCGCGAAGGCGTCGGTGCCTTCATGGAAAAACGCACCCCGACCTTCAAGGGACGCTGAGTCATGACCGCACTGAACACCACTGCACGCATCGCCGTGATCGGCGCCGGGGCCATGGGCGCCGGGATTGCCCAGGTCGCGGCGCAGGCCGGTCATCCGGTACTGCTGCTGGACAACCGCCCGGGCGCTGCCGCCCAGGCCATCGAAGGCATTGATCGGCAACTGGGCAAGCGCGTCGACAACGGCAAACTGTCTGCCGAGTCGCGCAGCGCCACCGTTGCCCGCCTGCAAGCGGTAGAAGCCATCGACGCCCTGGCGGATTGCGAGCTGATCATCGAGGCCATCGTCGAGAACCTAGAGGTCAAGCGCGTGCTGTTCCGTCAGCTTGAGGAGATTTGCGGCGAGCACTGCATCCTCGCCAGCAATACCTCGTCGCTGTCGATCACCAGCATTGCCGCGCAACTGCGCCATCCACAGCGCCTGCTCGGCCTGCACTTCTTCAACCCGGCGCCAGTCATGGCGTTGGTGGAAATCGTTTCGGGGCTGGCCAGCGCTCCGGCCTTGGCCGATTGCCTGTACGACACCGCCAGGGCCTGGGGCAAAAAACCGGTGCACACCCGCTCCACCCCGGGTTTTATTGTCAACCGCGTGGCCCGGCCGTTCTACGCCGAAAGCCTGCGCCTGTTGCAGGAAGGCGCTGCCGATTGCCCGACCCTGGACGCCCTGATGCGCGAGGCCGGTGGCTTTGCCATGGGCGCCTTCGAGTTGACCGACCTGATCGGTCACGACGTCAACTACGCCGTCACCTGCTCGGTATTCGATGCCTACTACCAGGACAGCCGTTTCCTGCCGTCGCTGATCCAGAAGGAACTGGTGGATGGCGGACGCTTGGGCCGCAAGAGCGGTCAGGGTTTCTATAGCTATGCCGAAGGTGCGGTGCGTCCGCTACCGCAGCACATCTCCAGCGCTGCCAGCGCGGCGGTCTGCGTGGTCGAAGGCGAGCTGGGCATTGCCCGCGAGCTCCTGCCACGCCTGCGCGAACACGGCGTCGAAGTCATTCAGCGTGACGGCTCGGGCCTGCTGCGGGTCGGCGATGCGGTGCTGGCCCTGAGCGACGGGCGCATGGCCTGCCAACGCGCCCGCGAAGACGGCTTGCGCAACCTGATCCTGCTGGATCTGGCACACGACTACCGCAGCGCCAAGCGCATCGCCATTAGCCACGCGGCCGGGATCGATCCGCTGGCCCTGGAACAAGGCGTGGCGCTGCTGCAACGCGCCGGCCTCACGATCAGCCTGCTCAGCGACAGCCCGGCGCTGGCGGTATTGCGCACCGTGGCCATGCTCGCCAATGAAGCCGCCGACGCCCTGCTGCAAGGCGTGGCCTCGGCTGCCGACATCGATCTGGCGATGCGCGCCGGGGTCAACTACCCGCAAGGCCCGCTGGCTTGGGCCGATGCCATTGGCCTGGGGCACGTAGTCAGGACCCTGGACAACCTGCAAGCCAGCTATGGCGAAGAACGCTACCGGCCGTCGCTGTTGCTGCGTCGTCGGCTGGCCGAAGGGAGAACATTGCATGATTGATCATGACGCCATGAAACTCGCCAGCGATTGCGCGCAGACACTGCTCAGTCGCGACAACGCCAGCCTCGGCATGGGCATGCGCTTGCTGTCCGCCGGCCCCGGCAGTGCACGCGTCGGCATGACGGTCCGCGCCGACATGTTGCAGGGCCACGGCACCTGCCATGGCGGCTACCTGTTCGCGCTCGCCGATTCGGCGTTCGCCTTCGCCTGCAACAGTTACAACGAAGCCACCGTGGCCATCGGCTGCAGCATCGACTACATCGCCCCGGCCCGCCTGGGCGACACCCTGAATGCCGACTGCAGCGAGCAAAGCCGCTCAGGCCGCACCGGCAACTACGACGTCCGTATTGAAAACCAGCAGGGTCAGTTGATCGCCCTGTTCCATGGCAAATCCTACAAAGTGCGCGGCCCGGTGCTGACGCCGGAGAACTCAAATGAATGACGCCCTGATCATTGATGCGGTGCGCACCCCGATCGGCCGCTACGCCGGCGTCCTGAGCAGCGTGCGTGCCGACGACCTCGGCGCGGTGCCGCTACGCGAACTGCTGCGCCGTTATCCGCAGGTGGACTGGAGCCACGTCGACGACGTGATATACGGCTGCGCCAACCAGGCCGGCGAAGACAACCGCAACGTCGCCCGCATGTCGGCGCTGCTGGCCGGGTTGCCGGTCAGCGTGCCCGGCACCACCCTCAACCGCCTGTGCGGTTCGGGGCTGGATGCGATCGGCACGGCAGCGCGGGCGATTCGCAGCGGCGAAGCCGGGTTGATGCTGGTGGGTGGCGTCGAGTCGATGTCCCGTGCACCACTGGTGATGGGCAAGGCCGAGCAGGCGTTTTCCCGTCAGGCCGAGATCTTCGACACCACCATCGGCTGGCGTTTCGTCAATCCGCTGATGAAAAAAGCCTTCGGCATCGATTCGATGCCGGAAACCGCCGAGAACGTCGCCGCTCAGTTCAACATTTCCCGCGCCGACCAGGACGCCTTTGCCCTGCGCAGCCAGCAACGTGCAGCAGCGGCCCAGGCCAATGGACGCCTGGCCAAGGAAATCGTCGCGGTGACAATCCCGCAGCGCAAAGGCCCGGCCAAAGTGATCGAGCACGATGAGCACCCGCGCGGCGACACCACCCTTGAGCAATTGGCCAAACTGGGTACGCCATTTCGCGAAGGCGGCAGCGTCACCGCCGGAAACGCTTCCGGGGTCAATGACGGTGCCTGCGCCCTGCTGCTGGCCAGCCCTGAAGTCGCCAAGCGCCACGGCCTGACGGCTCGCGGACGCGTGGTAGCAATGGCCACCGCCGGCGTCGAACCACGGATCATGGGCATCGGCCCGGTGCCGGCGACGCGCAAGGTGCTGGAGCTGGCCAACCTGAGCCTGGCGGACATGGACGTCATCGAACTCAACGAGGCGTTCGCCGCCCAGGGCCTGGCCGTGCTGCGCGAACTGGGCCTGGACGATACCGATCCAAGGATCAACCCCAACGGTGGCGCGATTGCCCTGGGTCACCCCTTGGGCATGAGCGGCGCGCGCCTTGTGACCACCGCCCTGCAGGAGCTGGAAGAACGCAATGGCCGGTATGCCCTGTGCACCATGTGCATCGGCGTCGGCCAAGGGATCGCGCTGGTCATCGAGCGGCTGTCCCACTAAAGAAACGCGATTCCCGGGGAGCCGACAGCGGTATCCTTGGGGCATGCACTCAAGCCCCCTGTGTGCGGGGGCTGAAACACAAAAACAATTCGAGTGAAACCATGAACATGCCAATAGCCAAAGCCGTGCTCGACCCACAGCTGGACCCGCTGGAAACCGCCAGTGTCGACGAGTTGCGCCAGCACCAGCTGGAGCGTATGCGCTGGAGCCTGTCCCACGCCTACCAAAACGTGCCGCTGTACCGTCAGCGCTTCGATGCCCTGGGCGTGCACCCGGATGACATCAAGTCCCTTGAGGACCTGGCGAAATTCCCCTTCACCACCAAGTCCGACCTGCGCGACAACTACCCCTACGGCATGTTTGCCGTGCCGATGAACGACGTCGTGCGCCTGCACGCCTCCAGCGGCACCACCGGCAAACCGACCGTGGTCGGCTACACCCAGAACGATATCGACACCTGGGCCAACGTGGTTGCCCGTTCGATCCGCGCGGCAGGTGGGCGACGTGGCGACAAGGTGCATATTTCCTATGGCTACGGCCTGTTCACCGGCGGCCTTGGCGCGCACTACGGTGCCGAACGCCTGGGTTGCACGGTGATCCCGATGTCCGGCGGCCAGACCGAGAAGCAGGTGCAACTGATCAAGGACTTCCAGCCGGACATCATCATGGTCACCCCGTCCTACATGCTGAACCTGGCTGATGAGATCGAGCGCCAGGGCATCGACCCGCACAAACTGGCCCTGCGCCTGGGCATCTTCGGCGCCGAGCCGTGGACCGCCGAACTGCGCCGCGCCATCGAGGAGCGCCTGGGCATCACCGCCCTGGACATCTACGGCCTCTCGGAAATCATGGGCCCGGGCGTCGCCATGGAATGTGCCGAGACCAAGGACGGCCCGACCATCTGGGAAGACCACTTTTACCCGGAAATCATCGACCCGATCACCGGCGAAGTGCTGCCGGACGGACAGATGGGCGAACTGGTGTTCACCTCCCTGAGCAAAGAAGCCCTGCCGATGATCCGCTACCGCACCCGCGACCTGACGCGCCTGCTGCCGGGCACCGCGCGGCCGATGCGCCGTATCGACAAAATCACCGGCCGCAGCGATGACATGCTGATCATCCGCGGGGTCAACGTGTTCCCGACGCAAATCGAGGAGCAGGTGCTGAAAGTCAAACAGCTTGCCGAGTGCTACGAGATCCATCTGTATCGCAACGGCAACCTCGACAGCGTCGATGTGCATGTCGAACTCAAGGCCGACCACCAGCACTTGGGCGATGACCAGCAAAAGGCCGTGTGCAACGAACTGAGCAAGCACATCAAGACCTACATCGGCATCAGCTCGCGGATCGTCCTGCAGCCGTTCCACTCGATCAAGCGTTCCGAAGGCAAGGCCTGCCACGTGGTGGACAAACGCCCTAAAGCATGACTGCTGCACCTTTTATAGCCCCGCCATTGCGGGGTTTTTTTTGGCCGGTTTTTTGGTCACCAACCACCGCCCCCCCTGTAGGAGCGAGCCTGCTCGCGATGGTCGTCAACGATGACGCGTGTGGCCTGACACAACCAGGCGATCTCTGGTTCATCGCGAGCAGGCTCGCTCCAACAGGGGAAATAGGTCCCATAAACCCACCACTCATCCCAAAGCGATACAAAAAACAATGCGACACGTCATTTTGCGTTTGATATTAATTTCTGTATCGCTTATAAAGTTCCCATGCCAAAGAACAGTGCCCAGGCGGGAGAATAAGAATGTACGCACAGCTTGTAGAAACCGGCGTCAAGCGGATCAAGGAACTCTCGGAGATGTCCGCAGAGGAACGCGCCTTTCAGGAAAAAATCGATGCTGAAATCAAGATCGAAGCCAAGAACTGGATGCCAGATGCCTACCGCCAGACTTTGATCCGGCAGATTTCGCAGCACGCCCACTCCGAAATCGTCGGCATGCTGCCCGAGGGCAACTGGGTCACCCGCGCGCCATCGCTCAAACGCAAACTGCAATTGATGGCCAAGATTCAGGACGAAGCCGGTCACGGTCTGTATCTGTACAGCGCCATGGAAACCCTGGGCGCCGATCGCGATACAGAAATCGACAAGCTGCACAGCGGCAAGGCGAAGTATTCGAGCATCTTCAATTACCCGACGCTGAACTGGGCCGACATGGGCGCGGTGGGCTGGCTGGTGGATGGTGCGGCGATCGTCAACCAGGTGGTGCTGCAACGCACCTCCTACGGCCCGTACTCGCGGGCGATGATCCGCATCTGCAAGGAAGAGAGCTTCCACCAGCGCCAGGGCTACGAAATCCTCCTGACCATGATGCGCCACGGTACCCAGGCGCAAAAAGACATGGTCCAGGACGCGATCAACCGTCTGTGGTGGCCGTCGTTGATGATGTTCGGCCCAAGCGACGAACACTCGCCCAACAGCGCCCAGTCCATGGCCTGGAAAATCAAACGCCAGAGCAACGACGAACTGCGCCAGCGCTTCATCGACCAGACCATCCCGCAGCTGGAATTGCTGGGCTGCACCTGCCCCGACCCGGACCTGAAATGGAACGCCGAGCGCGGCCATTACGATTTCGGCGAGATCCAGTGGAACGAATTCTACGAAGTGTTGAAGGGCAACGGCCCGTGCAACCAGGAACGCGTCGCCACCCGCCGCAAGGCGATTGAAGACGGTGCCTGGGTACGCGAAGCCGCCGTCGCCCACGCCCGCAAAAAACAAAACAAGAACGCCGCCTGATTCGGCCACCTGATGTGGAGTAATTGAAATGTCCGAGTGGACCCTCTTCGAAGTCTTCGTGCGCAGCAAGCACGGCCTCAACCACAAGCACGTCGGCAGCGTGCATGCCGCCGACACCACCATGGCCATCGAGAACGCCCGCGAGCTGTACACCCGTCGCAGCGAAGGCGTGAGCCTGTGGGTGGTGCCGTCAGCGCTGATCACCGCCTCCTCGCCGGATGAAAAAGACCCGCTGTTCGACCCGTCGGACGACAAGGTTTACCGCCACGCCAGCTTCTACGAGCTGCCGGCCGAAGTCGGGCACATGTGAGGTCGACCATGGACAACAAGACTGATCTGATCGAATACCTGCTGCGCCTCGGCGACAGCGCCCTGATCCAGGGCCAGCGCCTGTGCCAATGGTGCGGCAAGGCGCCGGCGCTGGAAGAAGAGTTGGCACTGATGAACGTCGGCCTCGACCTCGTCGGCCAGGCGCGCAACTGGCTGGAATACGCTGCAGAACTGCTGAATGACGGCCGCGACGCCGATCACCTGGCGTTCCGCCGCGATGAGCGCGCCTACCGCAACCTGCTGCTGGTGGAACAACCCAACGGCGACTACGCGGTGACCATCCTCAAGCAATTCCTCTACGACGCCTGGCACCTGCAAGTGCTCAAGAGCCTGAGCCAATCCAGCGATGAACGAATCGCCGCGATTGCCGCCAAGGCCGTGAAGGAAGTGACCTATCACCTGCGTCGTTCCAGCGAATGGGTCGAGCGCCTGGGCGACGGCACCGAGGAAAGCCACCAGCGCATGCTCGCGGCGATCCCTGAAGTCTGGCGCTTCACCATCGAGCTGCTCGCCGCCGATGACAGCGAACAGCGCCTGTGCGATGCCGGTATCACCCCAGCCACCGCGCAAGTCGCCACCGCCTGGCAAGCCAAGGTCGAAGCGATTTTCGCCAGCGCCACCCTGCCGGTCCCGGCGGCAGCGAGCTTCTTCTACCTGAATGCACGCAAGGGCCTGCACACCGAGCACCTGGGCATCCTGCTGGCCGAAATGCAGTTCCTGCCACGAGCGTACCCCGATGCAACCTGGTGAGTTGATCGCCAGCGACCTCGGCGCCCGGGCGGCCCAACCGACCGACCTGGCGGCGGCCTGGGCGATCCTCGCCGAGGTCATGGACCCGGAAGTCCCAGTGGTCAGCGTGGTCGACCTGGGGATTGTCCGCGACCTCGACTGGCAGGCTGGGCACCTGCACGTGGTGGTCACCCCGACCTACTCCGGTTGCCCGGCCACCGAAGTGATCGAAAGCGATATCCGCCAGGCCCTGGAGCTGGGCGGTTTCCAGGCACCACTGCTGGAACGCAAGTTGACCCCGGCCTGGACCACCGACTGGATCAGCGCCAGCGGCCGCGAACGCCTGCGGGCCTACGGCATTGCGCCGCCCGAGGGCAGTACCAGCAAGCGCAGCCTGCTGGGTGAAAGCCCGCAGGTTGTGTGCCCGCAATGCGGCAGCGCCCACACCGAGGTGCTCAGCGAGTTCGGCTCCACCGCGTGCAAGGCCCTGTACCGCTGCGTCGATTGCCGGGAACCGTTCGACTATTTCAAGTGCATCTGAGCGGCGTTTGACCGTCTCAGCTGGAGAATAACAATGAGCAAATTTCACAGCCTGACCATCAAGGACGTGCGCACCGAGACCCGTGACGCGGTGTCCATCGCCTTCGAGATTCCCCAGGATCTGCAGGACAGCTTCCACTTCACCCAGGGCCAGCACCTGGTGATGCGCACCCTGATGGACGGCGAAGAAGTGCGCCGCTCCTACTCGATCTGCACCGGCATCCACGACGGCGAACTGCGCGTGGCCATCAAGCGGGTGGCGGGCGGGCGTTTTTCCGCCTTTGCCAACGAACAGCTGAAAGCCGGTCACAGCCTCGAAGTGATGCCACCCGCCGGACATTTCAGCGTCGAGCTGGACCCGGCACGCCACGGCAACTATCTGGCCGTCGCGGCCGGCAGCGGCATCACGCCGATCCTGTCGATCATCAAGACCACCCTGGAAACCGAGCCCCACAGCCGCGTCACCCTGCTGTATGGCAACCGCTCCAGCTCCGGCGCGCTGTTTCGTGAACAGCTCGAAGACCTGAAGAATCGCTACCTGCAACGCCTGAACCTGATCTTCGTGTTCAGCCGCGAGCAACAGGATGTCGACCTCTACAACGGACGGATCAACGCCGAGAAATGCGAGCAGCTGTTCAGCCGCTGGCTCGACGTCAAGGCCCTCGACGCCGCCTTCATCTGCGGCCCACAGGAAATGACCGAAACCGTGCGCGACAGCCTCAAGGCCAAGGGCATGGCACCCGAGCGCATTCACTTCGAACTGTTCGCCGCCGCCGGCAGCCAGCAGAAACGCGAAGCCCGCGAGGCGGCCCGCCAGGTGGATTCGGCGGTCAGCCAGATCACCGTGATCAGCGACGGCCGCGCCCTCGCCTTCGACCTGCCGCGCAACAGCCAGAGCATCCTCGACGCCGGCAACGCCCAGGGCGCTGAACTGCCCTACTCGTGCAAGGCCGGCGTGTGCTCGACCTGCAAGTGCAAGGTCATCGAGGGCGAAGTGGAAATGGACAGCAACCACGCCCTGGAAGACTACGAAGTGGCTGCCGGTTACGTGCTGTCGTGCCAGGCCTTCCCGATCAGCGACAAGGTGGTGCTGGATTTCGATCAGCTCTAAAAGCAGCACCAAACCCTTGTAGGAGCGAGCCTGCTCGCGATGGTCGTCAACGATAACGCTGGATGCCTGATACCCCGCGGCGATCTCGGGTCCATCGCGAGCAGGCTCGCTCCTACAGGGGGCCGGTTCCAACCCGAATACACCGTTTCACCCACAACAAAAACAACAAAGGAGAGTCACCATGAGCCCGCAAGACCTGGAACTCATCCGCCAGCACCCCGACTTCATCACCCTCGTGCGGCGCAAACAGAAGCTCTACTGGCCACTGTCGCTGATCATGCTGGTGATCTACTTCGGTTTCGTGTTGCTGGTGGCGTTTTCCCCGGCCACCCTCGGCCAATCCCTGAGCGGCGGCGTGACCACCGTGGGCATGCTGGTGGGTGTGGTGATCGTCCTGCTGGCCTTCGCCCTGACCGGTTTCTACGTCTATCGCGCCAACCACCTGATCGATCCACTGAACGACAAACTCAAGCAGGAGTGCGCCCGATGAGCCGTCTGTTTGCTGTGTTGTCGCTGGCAGCGGTCAGCGATCTGGCGTTGGCCGCTGAAAGCGCGACCCGCCCCCTGAACTGGAACGCCATCGGCATGTTCCTGGTGTTCGTCCTGTTCACCCTCGGCGTGACCCGCTGGGCGGCCATGCGCACCCGTTCGGCCAGCGATTTCTACACCGCCGGCGGCGGCATGACCGGCTTTCAGAACGGCCTGGCGATTGCCGGCGACATGATCTCGGCAGCCTCGTTCCTCGGCATCTCGGCGATGATGTTCCTCAACGGCTACGACGGCCTGCTCTACGCCCTCGGCGTGTTGGCCGGCTGGCCGATCATCCTGTTCCTGATCGCCGAACGCCTGCGCAACCTGGGCAAATACACCTTTGCCGACGTGGTCTCCTATCGCCTCGAACAGACCCCGGTGCGCCTGACCTCGGCCTTCGGCACGCTCACCGTGGCGCTGATGTACCTGGTGGCGCAAATGGTCGGCGCCGGCAAACTGATCGAACTGCTGTTCGGCATCGACTACCTCTACGCAGTGATGCTGGTGGGTGTGCTGATGGTGTTCTACGTCACCTTCGGCGGCATGCTCGCCACCACCTGGGTGCAGATCATCAAGGCGGTGATGCTGCTGTTCGGCACCAGCTTCATGGCGTTCATGGTGCTCAAGCATTTCGGTTTCAGCACCGAAGCGATGTTTGCCGGCGCCACCGCCGTGCACGCCAAAGGCAGCGCGATCATGGCCCCAGGTGCCTTGCTGTCCAACCCGATTGACGCGATTTCCCTGGGCCTGGGCATGATTTTCGGTACCGCCGGCCTGCCGCACATCCTGATGCGCTTCTTCACCGTCAGCGATGCCAAGGAAGCGCGCAAAAGCGTGTTCTACGCCACCGGTTTCATTGGCTATTTCTACCTGCTGCTGATCGTGGTCGGCTTCGGCGCGATCGTCATGGTCGGCACCGATCCGAGCTTCCGCGACGCCAGCGGCGCGATCATCGGCGGCGGCAATATGGTCGCGGTGCACCTGGCGCAAGCGGTGGGCGGCAATCTGTTCCTCGGCTTCATCTCGGCGGTGGCCTTCGCGACGATTCTGGCGGTGGTCGCCGGGCTGGCGCTGTCCGGCGCCTCGGCAGTGTCCCACGACCTGTATGCCTGTGTGATACGCAAGGGTCAGGCCAGCGAGAAACAAGAGATGCGCGTGTCCCGTATCGCCACCCTGTGCATCGGCGTGCTGGCGATCATCCTCGGCCTGCTGTTCGAATCGCAGAACATCGCCTTCCTCTCCGGCCTGGTACTGGCCATCGCTGCCTCGGTGAATTTCCCGGTGCTCTTCCTTTCCATGTACTGGAAAGGCCTGACCACCCGCGGCGCGGTGCTGGGCAGCCTGGCGGGCCTGGTCTCGGCGATCGTCCTGCTGGTGCTGAGCCCGGCGGTGTGGGTCAACGTCATGCATCACGACAAGGCGCTGTTCCCGTACTCCAACCCGGCGCTGTTTTCCATGAGCCTGGCGTTCTTCAGTGCCTGGCTGTTCTCCGTCACCGACCGCTCGCCACGGGCTGTCCTCGAGCGCGGCCGCTACCTGGCGCAGTTCATTCGTTCCATGACTGGCATCGGCGCTTCGGGCGCCAGCCAGCACTAATCCACTGTTTATCTGACACCGAGGACTCGTGATGTCTCACGCCCCTACCCTGCAAAGTTTCATCGCCGGTCGCTGGATCGGCCAACAAGGTGCGCAGATCCTGCGCAGCGCCATCGACGGCCATGAAATCGCCCGCACCCACGAAGAGCGCCCGGATTTCGCCGAAGCCATCGAGCACGGCCGTCGCCAGGGCGTCAGCGGCCTGATGGCCCTGGACTTCCAACAACGCGCCCAGCGCCTCAAGGCCCTGGCCCTGTACCTCGCCGAGCGCAAGGAACAGCTGTACGCCATCTCCCACCACAGCGGCGCCACCCGGGCCGACAGCTGGATCGATATCGAGGGCGGCAACAGCACCCTGTTCACCTACGCCGGCCTCGGCTCCCGCGAGCTGCCATCGGGCAACGTGGTCCACGAAGGCCCGGCGCTGCAACTGAGCAAACTCGGCAGCTTCGCCGGCACCCACATCCTCGTACCGCGCGGTGGCGTGGCGGTGCACATCAATGCGTTCAACTTCCCGATCTGGGGCATGCTGGAAAAATTCGCCCCGAGCTTCCTCGCCGGCATGCCATGCATTGTCAAGCCGGCCAGTGCCACCAGCTACCTGACCGAAGCCGTGGTGCGCCTGATGGACGAATCGGGCCTGTTGCCAGCGGGCAGCCTGCAACTGATCATCGGCGGCACCGGCGACCTGCTCGACCGCCTGCAGGGCCAGGACGTGGTGACCTTCACCGGGTCCGCCGACACCGCGGCCAAGCTGCGGGTCAATCCGAACCTGATCCGCAACTCGGTTCCGTTCACCGCCGAAGCCGACTCGCTGAACTGCGCCATTCTGGCGCCGGACGTCAGCCCGGATGACGAAGAATTCGAGCTGTTCATCAAGGAAGTGGCGCGGGAAATGACCACCAAGGCCGGGCAGAAATGCACCGCCATCCGCCGCGCCATCGTCCCGGCCAAGCACATCGATGCCGTGGCCAGCCGTCTGCGCGATCGCCTGGCGAAAGTCGTCGTCGGCGATCCGTCGGTGGAGGGCGTGCGCATGGGCGCCCTGGCCTCCCACGATCAGCAGAAAGACGTGGCCGAGCGCCTGGAAGCCCTGCTGCAGAGCAGTGACCTGCTGTTCGGTGCCCGCGACGGTTTTGAGCCTCGTGGCGAAAATGTCGACAAAGGTGCGTTCTTCGCCCCGACCCTGCTGCAGGCCCGTGACCCGCATGCCGAAGGTGGCGCCCATGACATCGAGGCGTTCGGCCCGGTCAGCACCCTGATGGCCTACGATGACCTGGACGAAGCCCTGGCCCTGGCCGCACGCGGCAAAGGCAGCCTGGTAGCCAGCCTGGTGACCAAGGACCCACAGATCGCCGCCAAGGCCATCCCGGTCGCCGCCGCCCTGCACGGCCGCCTGCTGGTGCTGGATCGCAACTGCGCCGGCGAATCCACCGGTCATGGCTCACCATTGCCGCAACTCAAGCATGGCGGTCCGGGTCGTGCCGGTGGCGGCGAAGAGCTCGGCGGCCTGCGCGCGGTGAAACACTACCTGCAACGTGCAGCGGTTCAAGGTTCGCCCACCATGCTCGCCGCCGTGACTGGCGAATATGTGCGTGGCGCCAAGGTCATCGAGACCGAAGTGCATCCGTTCCGCCGCTACTTCCAGGACCTGCAGATCGGCGAGTCGCTGCTGACTCACCGCCGCACCGTGACCGAGGCCGACCTGGTGAACTTCGGCTGCCTGTCGGGCGACCACTTCTACATGCACTTCGACGACATTGCGGCCAAGGAATCGCAATTCGGCAAGCGCATCGCCCACGGCTACTTCGTGCTATCGGCCGCGGCCGGTCTGTTCGTATCCCCCGGCGTCGGCCCGGTACTCGCCAACTACGGCCTGGACACCCTGCGCTTCATCAACCCGGTGGGCATCGGCGACACCATCCAGGCGCGCCTGACCTGCAAGCGCAAGATCGATCAGGGCAAGAAGAGCCCGCAAGGCGTCCCACAAGGCGTGGTGGCGTGGGACGTGGAAGTGACCAACCAACTGGGTGAGTTGGTGGCCAGTTATGACATCCTGACCCTGGTGGTCAAACGCGAAGACTGAAGCTGAAAGACTGGGCCGGTCATCAACCTGATGACCGGCCCTTTGCGTTGAGGGGCTGGATTCCAGCGAAAGGCAGAAACGCAAAAAGCGGCCAATGGCCGCTTTTTGCGTGGCTTCCAGAGGGAAGCAGATATGGCGCAGCGGACGGGACTCGAACCCGCGACCCCCGGCGTGACAGGCCGGTATTCTAACCGACTGAACTACCGCTGCGTATCGCTGTGGACTTGCGTCCGATGAACTCGTCTGACTGTAAAGCCTTGAGGCTCTGCAATCGCAAACCGGTGTCAGCCGATCTGGAAAATATGGCGCAGCGGACGGGACTCGAACCCGCGACCCCCGGCGTGACAGGCCGGTA